>CAZEJK010000629.1:0-1505 GCA_964512045.1 uncultured Thermoanaerobaculia bacterium | reverse complement strand
GAAGACGAGCGTTCTCGACTACCTCGAGCTTGGAGCGGCCAGGACCCTTCCTGAGAAGGTGGCCCTCATCGATGGCGAGCACTGCTTCGCGTTTGCGGAGGTCCAGCGCCTTTCGGAGCGTTGTGCAACGGCCCTTTGCGCCCGAACCGACGCTATCAACCAGCCGATTGCGGTCTTTCTGCCACGAGGCGCGACCACGGTCTTCGCCGACCTCGGAATCGTCCTCAGCGGCAACCTCTACTCGAACATCGACGTCAAGCTGCCGTCGGCACGAGTCAGGAGCCAGCTCGACAACATTGAACCAGCTCTCATCATCACCTCGCAGAAGCTGGCTCCGACCTTGGCGTCGTTGGGCTACCCGAGTTACAGGATCATGCTGATCGACGAGGCCCTCGACGGATCCCTCGAAGGTGACCCTGCGAGTCTTCGGAGACGCCGCGAACCTCTCATCGATACCGACCCGCTCTGCATCATCAACACATCGGGCTCCACGGGAGCGCCCAAGAGCGTCGTTCTCAACCACAGGTCCACCATCGACTTCATGGAGTGGTGCTTCGAGACGCTTCCCCTCACAGGCGCCGAGCGCATCGGGAGCCTGTCGCCATTTCACTTCGACATCTACACCCTGGAGCTGCTCCTGTGTCTGGCCAAGGGCGCCACTCTGGTGATCATCCCAGACAGCATGGCCGCGTTTCCTGCAAAGCTCGTGGCGCTCCTGCAGGAGCAGGCGATCAGCTTTCTCTTCTGGGTCCCGCCGGTCATGGTGAACATCTCGAACCAGGGGCTGCTGGAGAGTTTTGATCTCTCACAGCTCACGACGGTCCTGTTCGCCGGCGATGTCTTTCCGACCAAGCATCTCAATCGCTGGCGCCGAGCGGTGCCAGAGGCGACATTCGTGAACCTCTACGGTCCGATCGAGGCCACCGTGGACTGCACGTACTTCATCGTCGATCGCGACCTGGACGACGACGAGCCGGTCCCCATCGGCTTTCCATGCCGGAACACTGACATCCTGGTCCTCAACGAGTCAAACCAACGATGCGCGCCCGGCGAGCAGGGCGAGCTCTGCGTCCGCGGTGGATCCCTCGCGATGGGCTACTGGAACGCCCCAGAGGAGACCGCCGGCGTCTTCGTGCAGAACCCTCTGAACCCCCACTACCCGGAGCAGATCTACCGTACCGGCGATATCGTGTACACCAACGATCGCGGCGAGCTGGTGTTCGTCGGACGAAAAGACCACCAGATCAAGCACATGGGGTACCGGATCGAGCTCGGGGAGATCGAGCACCAGGCTCTCCGCCTGGACGAGATCGTCAACGCGTGTGTGCTGTACAACAAACGCCAGCAAGAGATCACGCTGTTTTACGAGTCGAACGGTACGGAGCTGACTGCGGCTTCTCTCCGTCAGCGCCTGGCGGAGACCCTCCCTGCCTACATGCTGCCGCGGGCGTTCCATCGATTCGAGGAGCTGCCGCGCAACACGAACGGCAAGATCGACCGCCTTG
>CAZEJK010000628.1:0-1505 GCA_964512045.1 uncultured Thermoanaerobaculia bacterium | reverse complement strand
ACACCACCTTCGCCCGTGAGCTGGGGGATGTCGACTGGCAGCCTGACGATCTGGGATGGATCCGTGTCGACTCGGTGTCCTGGGACGAGGCTGAGGTGTTGCCCGATCTCGAGTGCCGTCAGCCGGATGACGACAACCCGAACGACTGCACGGTGGCTCGCCTGCAGCTACCCCGTCAGATACCGCCGGGCTCGGCTATCGAGCTGGATCTGGAGTTCTCGGTTCAGCTGCCGGCGCCGATCGCTCGCGCCGGCGCCGTGGACGGGTTTCTGCTCGCGGGTCAGTTCTTTCCGAAGCTCGGTGTGTTTGAGGGCGAGCACGGCTGGCGCTGTCATCAGTACCACGCAACCTCGGAGTTCTTCGCCGACTTTGGAAGCTACGAGCTCGATGTCACCGTGCCTCCTGGCTGGCTCGTCGTCGCCTCCGGAGTGCAGACGGACCACCGCGTCAGCGTCGAGGATGAGCGCTGGAGCTTCCGGGCTGAGCGCGTGCACGACATCGCGTTTGCCGCCGCATCCTCCGACGGCTGGGAGATTCGGGAGACAACGTTCGATCCGGATCACGTGCCCGACGTGCTGCGTGTCCGAGCTGCCACTCGGCTGGGGCTCAGCTCGGCGGAGCTGGAGCTTCCCTCGACCGTGCTGCGCTATCTGATCCCCAAAGCGCACCGTCCGCTTCTTCCCAGGCTCGTGGCCAGCACGCGACTGGCGCTGGCCTGGCTGGGTCTGCATCTCGGACCCTACCCGTACCCCCAGCTGACCGTCGTGTCTCCGCCGATGGGAGCGGAGGCCGTGGGCGGGATGGAGTACCCCACCCTGATCACGACCCGCACGAACCGTCTCCACCGTTCGCCTCCGTTACGTTCGGTCTGCGCCCTGGAAAGCGTGACCGTCCACGAGATCGCCCATCAGTACTTCTTTAGCCTGGTTGCGAGCGATGAGACCGAGCTGCCGTGGCTCGACGAAGGTCTGGCGACGTACGCTGAAGCGCGCTGTCTGGAGGATGCGGTCGAGGCGGGCCTGCTCGCCTGCCCGCTGCGTCCGGATCCGTGGGCGGTCGACCGTGTCCGGCTCGCCGCGGCGCCGGCGCGCCTCGTTCCGGGACGGCCCGGTTGGCAGGCCGCGGATCGGCGGCACGCCCATCTCGAAGCGTACAGCCTGCCAGCGCTCGCCGTGCGCACCGCCGAAGGCGTCGTTGGGACCGGGCCACTGCTGCGAGGGCTTCGGCGCTATGTGGTCAGGGCCCGCTGGCAGCACGGTACTCCGGAGACGCTTCGGGCGAGCCTCGAGAACGAGAGCGGAAGCTCGCTGGCGTGGCTTTTCGAAGGCGTTCTCGGTCGCGGCGAGCTGCCCGACTGGGCCGTGGTCGGCGTGGAGCCGAGGACGCTGGATCGTGCGCGGGGACCGTGGACCGTGGTGCTGGCGTGCACCGGTCGACTGCAGGCCCCGGTCACGGTCGAGGTGGAGCGCGCTGACGGCACGGTCGAGCGTTGGATATGGGACAGC
>CAZEJK010000627.1:0-1509 GCA_964512045.1 uncultured Thermoanaerobaculia bacterium | reverse complement strand
AGCGGGACTTCTCTCTCGATCGTGGCGAGCTCACCCCGAAAGGGTCGTACCGGAGAGCTCAGATTGAGGCGAGCTTTGCGGAGATCGTCGACGGTCTGTATCAACGGTCGTTTCTGGACCTGGAGCTGGAGGCGCTCACCGTCCGCTTGCCCCGCTGGTTGCTGCGAGACCTCGGTGTCTTGGAAAGCGACCTGACGGTCGAGGACGGTGCGGTGGTCAACCGTTCCAGCAACAGCCGGCTGACGGTCCAGCCCGGCCGCCAGGGGCGGGTGCAGGTCGGGTCGCTGGAGTACTCGGTGGACGGCCGCGTCGTGGATCTCGGGACCGTCGTGCGGCAGCCACGCCTGTGGGTGGCGAATGCGGAGCTGGTTCGGTTCGCACCCTGTCGTACCACCTGGGAGGTCGATCTGGGAGGGATCGCTCCGCAGGTGTTCCGGCCCGCCACGCTGCGTGGTGGCGAGACCGATCCGGTCGAGCTGCCACATCTGGTGGTGGGCTCGGTGCACGAGCTCTGCTGCCGGGCGTTGTTCGGACGTGGCGAGGTGGCGTTGGCCGCTGTTCGCGCATTGGGAGTCCGGGCGGAGCAGGCGGACCGCCACGTCGTGCGCGTCATCCGACGTCGGCTCGAGGCGCTCGCCGACCATCCGGACTTCGAGGTGCGGGCGCTCGCCTACCGGACCTTGCTCCTCGATCAACCACATCCGTCGTACGACCGTCTGCTGCCCACGTTTCTCCTTTCTGGTCAGCGGTTCTTGGACGCCGCCTCGATCGATCTGCTGGCCGGCGAGCTGCTCGAGCCACAGCACCTGCGAGCCCTCCGCCGGCGTCTGCACAGCTACCGGACCACTCTGTCGTGGCCGGTTGCCGAGGCGGTCCGCACCTCGCTCCTCGATATCCTGCGCATGCTGGTCGACCACGCCGAGCGCCACGCGCACGCCTACCCGGTGGTCCGGGCAGAGCTGGCGTGCTGGATCGTGCACGCACCGGATCCGGTGATCGCAGAGCGTGCCGAGCAGTGGCTGGTCGGTCTCGCGAACTCGGTGCTGGACACTCTGAACCCCGAGGCGAGGAGCTGGACGCCGGAGGACTGGCAGGAGCGGATCTTGCTCGAGCCGGAGATCGGTCTCGGTGAGCGTGAGCAGCTGCTTCGCTTGCTCACGAGGACGCCGTACCTCGCGGAGTCGGTGTGCTTCCTGTCCGAAGGCGACTGCCTGCTCGACCCGAGCCATGTGACCGAACGGGGGATCTGGGTGTCTCCGTTCCCGGGTCTGAGTGGGCATCAGGCGTACAGGGTGAGCGTCAACACCGTCTCCGGCCACCACTACGACCTGCTGATCGAGCTCCGTGGAGATCTCGATAGCCGTGAGATGTCCGACACGGTGCTGTGGATGGCTGCAGTCCACGAGCATCCCTGGGGCGCTCCGGTGGTTCCGGCCCTCGGTTGCTGCCGGCCGAGCCTCGGTGCCGTGTCCTCGGAGTACGTGCCCGAGCTGCGAGCCCGGCACCGGA
>CAZEJK010000626.1:0-1519 GCA_964512045.1 uncultured Thermoanaerobaculia bacterium | reverse complement strand
ACGGACGGGTGGTCGATCCGTCCCAACGGCTCGATGATGGGATGGATCTTCTCCTTGAGGACGGCGTCATTGCCAGACTGGCCGAGCGCATCGAGGCTCCGGATGGCGCGGAGGTCGTGGACGCGGCTGGTCTGGTGGTCGCTCCCGGGTTCATCGATCTGAACGCGCGCCTCGGCGAGCCGGGTGACGAGCAGGCGGAGACCGTCAGCACCGGTCTTCGAGCGGCGGCGGCCGGTGGGTTCACAGCGGTCTGCTGCTCTCCGGACACCGATCCGGTGAACGACGGACCGGCGGTGACACGCCTCGTGCTCGACCGGGCAGGACGGGTCGTCGATGGCGCGCGCTGTCATCCCTTCGGAGCCATCAGCAAGAGCCTCGCGGGCGAGGAGATGGCCGAGATCGGCAAGATGCTCGAGGAGGGCGTGCGCGGGCTGTCCTCGGGTGACCGTGGTATCCGCGATGCGCAGGTGCTGCGGCGGGCGCTCGAGTACGCCCGCAGCTTCGAGCTGACTGTGGCCGACCATCCGATCGATCTGACCCTGGCCAAGGACGGGACGATGCACGAGGGCCGGGTGTCGACCCGGATCGGCGTGCAAGGGATTCCGGACGCGGCGGAGGAGGTGGTCGTCGCGCGCGACGTCCTGCTCGCCGAGCTCACCGGTGGCCGGTTGCATTTGCAGCACCTGTCCACTGCGGGCAGCATTGCCGCGGTCCGCGCTGCGAAGGAGCGAGGGGCGCCGGTGTCGTGCGAGGTGGCGCCACACCACTTTCTCCTCACGGATGAGGACATGGCGGCCTCCACCTACGATCCGCGCTGGAAGACGGTGCCACCGTTGCGCGAGTCGGGCGATGTCGAGGCGGTGCTGCAGGGGATCTACGACGGTACCGTGGACGCGATCGTGAGCGACCACACGCCGTGTCGTCAGGATCTCAAGGAGCTCGACCTTGCGGTGGCGCCCGCCGGCGTTGTCGGCCTCGAGACGACCGTCGCGTTGGCGATCGATCGGCTCGTGCACGGCCGGGTGATCGGGATTCTGCAGCTCGTGCGGCTGCTGTCGACGCGACCGGCGGAGCTGTTCGCTCTTCCGGGAGGAACCTTGCAGGCTGGCGCCCCTGCGGATGTGACGGTGCTCGATCTGGGCTCGCGCAACGTCATTACGCCGGATGAGTTCGTCTCCAAGTCCCGGAACACGCCGTTCGCGGGTCGTCGTGTCCGCGGCGCGCCGGTGATGACTGTTGTCGGTGGACGGATCGTCTGGCGCAGGAGCAACCAGCGCTAACGCCGCTTCGGGCCGCATACAAAGCCATGCTCCGCTGAAGCCGGCCCCGGAACCCTGAAGCCCCGACCATCGTGTTGACCTGCATGCCTGCTGGTTGCTGCGACGCTCGTCTCCACCACTGAACTGTGCGCACCACGCGCCAAGCGACGGAGCCGAACGTAGCGGGTCGACCCGTGCGCTTCGAAGCCGCTGTTTGACCATCATCCGGGTCCGGCTACCGGCTGTCGGGCCCGGGGCCG
>CAZEJK010000625.1:0-1532 GCA_964512045.1 uncultured Thermoanaerobaculia bacterium | reverse complement strand
GCCAGATGATCTGACTCCTCCTCACTCCTCCCTACGGCGGGCGGCTTCGGCCGCCCGCCACCTCTTTTCACCGTAGCCTATGGCTGGCAGAAGCGACGACGGAGCTGGCTGGCCACCGGGGCAAGCCCGTTACGCCGTTCGCGGCTTGGCGGCGAGCTCGCGCTCCGTGAGAGCAGGCGTCTCGCGCGATCAGCCGGACTCGGGGAGGACGAACGGAATGCGCATCCGCGCTTCCTCGAAGTCGATACCGAGCACCCAGCGGCCTGGCTGGACCCCGCCAGGGATCGGGAAGAACAGCGGGCCCACACACACCTCGCGGTCGCTCAGCCACACGGCATCGGCTGTGGTCCCGCGTCCGGGAACGACCAGAAACGGCAGCCGACAGCGGTACCGATCGCGGGAGAAGACGTTCAGAGGCTGGGTGGCGATCTCGAACCGTCGCACGAGGGCGCGGACGTCCGAGTAGGCGGCGGAGAACTCCTTTTGAGTCGGCAGCGGAACCCTCTCCCCGGACGGAGTCTGGATGAAGATGTTCTCGCGCCTGACCTCGGTGGCGCGTCCCAGCGAGCCGGTCATCAGCGCCTCGAGAAACAGCCACTCCTCGCCGAGGTTGTCCGCGGCGAACCTGTAGCTCAACAGCACCTCGATCGGCCCTGTCGCCTGAACGAGATCGTCGCCCGCAGGTCCTGATGCCTGGCTTGGGCCACTGGACGTGGAGCCGCACCCGACCATCGTCAGGGCAGCTACTACCACCAGAACCGACATCGCTACGCTCCGCACACCACAGTTGAGCTGCTTGGTCATGAGACCCTCCCTGTCCACACATGGAGAACGTGAGACCGTGCGCTGCCCTTCCAAAACGACGTGGCGCCTCACCACCGCGCGGCCAGAGCTCGCCGAGTCGCCGTCGCCGCGCTCACCCCGACACCACCGAAAACTCCTCATACACCGTCTTCGCAGGAGCACCAGCCTCGAACGTTCTCTCGGCGAAGTGCACCGACCCGTCCCGGTACACCAGCACGACTGTCGAGCTGCGAGTGCCGTAGCCTTGCATCTCGATGAAGATCCGTCCAAGCGACCGCTCCAGCTCGAGGCCAACGCCGGTGTCCGGCAGCTGGTCATCATCGGGAGCACGACGGTCGGCCAGCAGGTCGAGCAGCCCTGCCACGGTCTCGCGCGGCGCACGGGCGCTCGCGACCACCTCTTGCATGCCCTCCACGCCTCGACGCACCTTGGGCCACGGCGTGTCGAGCAGGCGGTTGGACAGACCGTGCCAGCCGGGAAAGATCGGTTGGACGCCTCCAGAGGCGCGGTTCGTCAGGTACCACAGCCGACCGAAGGTCCCGGCGATCAGGTTGAACCCACCGTAGCGATCCCGGTTCGCCGCCGCCTCATCCAGCGCGGACCGTGGGTCGTCCCTCGTGGTCAGTGCCAAGCTCACGAGCTCCCCGCGAGAGCGTGCCCCGGGCGGCGGCGCCACCAGCGGCTCGCGGAAGGCGCCGTTCATGTCCTCCACGAGGGACCACGCGCGC
>CAZEJK010000624.1:0-1536 GCA_964512045.1 uncultured Thermoanaerobaculia bacterium | reverse complement strand
CGCCCGACGTTGCGCGCGCCGCTCGGCTCGAGTGAGCGCGTCGTCCTGGGGCTCACTCCCATCCCCGCGATGCTCCCGGCCATGCTCCAACGGCTCATTGTCGCGCCGCCTGCGTCCCTGCGCAGCATGCGCGTACTCACCGTAGTACCTGATCAGGTGAGCCTTCGGCTCGGCCACGTGCATCAGAACCCGTGCCAGGAGGTCACGCGGGTCGAAGGTCTCGATGACCTGCTGACCTGCGCTCTCGGCCTTCGCCGATCTCTTCACCCGATACGTCGCCGTGCCCGTGCTCTCATCCAGGTCAAGTCGATCCAGGCTGATCGGCGGCCGGATCAGGTAGCGCGCGAGTCGCTCAAGCCCCGCGCGATCGTCGATGCCGACCGTCACACTGTTGTGGACCGAGAAGCCCGACCGCCGCCAGCTGAGCAGCATCTCCGCCCGCTCCTCAGACAGTAACCCCTCCGCCATCAGGAACCTCATGACCTTGTGCTGAAAGAGCTGCTCTGCCGCCACCGCATCAACGTACGGCACCGCTACCCAGCGTCCGTCACGGGTCCATCCGCCGCGGCTGACCAGCCCATGGATGTGCGGCGACCACCCCAGGTCAGACCGCGCCGTCTGCTGCACCGCCACCATGCCGGGCCGTACCGGCTCCTCCGTGGCGGTATCGATCATCTCGGCCACCGTCTCCCAGGCGGCCTGGCTCAGCTTCCCCAGCAGCTCGCGATGGTGGAGAAAGTACGGGCGCAGAAGCTTCGGTACCGTAAAGACCCATTGCGCGTGTCCGACCTCAGCGGCCACCTCCTCGGCCACATGCGCGCCGAAGATCGCTGCGCGCTTGGCCGCACACGACGGGCAAAACGACCGTGTCTGACACGAGAACGCTACCAGGTACTCCGCAGAGCACCTTGGGCACCTGACACGCGCGAACCCACACGTAAAGCTGCCGCAGTCGACGTACGCGTCCACAACACGGTCCAGAAAGCCACGCCAGCGACCGTACATCCGCTCGAAGCACTCCTCCCAGCACCCCTTGACCCCCTCGTAGAACAGCTCCACAAGGCGGTACAGCGGTGTCGACTGGGAATCCCGCGCTCGATAGACCGTCGGAGCACTCGTACACGCTGGCACAGCTCACCTGCGCTCTCCCAGCGTGGACGGGTCCTCCCAGGATCGAACGTCGTGCCAGCCCTGTCAACGTCGGGGTCGACGAGCTCGACCGACATTCCGCTCAGCCTCGAGTCCAGCGACGACACCGGCTGCACCTCACTCACCATCGGCCTTGAGCTCACCGTCTCACCGACCAGCACATCGACGCCGGTGCCAGGGCCGCCCAGGACGTCACCATCACCAACAACGGTGCGGACCCGCTCAGCATCAGCTCGGTGTCTTTGTCCACGAGCGCCGACTCCAACACCTTCCGGGGGCTTGCTCGCGATGACTTCACGAGCCTCGGGGCTGGGGTCGACGTGCAGGTGCCCCTCGGGCTTCGGCTCGGCAACCGCGAGACTCTCGCCGGCGTGTACGGTGTCGTCC
>CAZEJK010000623.1:0-1546 GCA_964512045.1 uncultured Thermoanaerobaculia bacterium | reverse complement strand
ATGCCGCCCGCCCGCCCCAATGCATGCTCTGGGAGCTTCAGGCATCGACGGGTGCTGGGAACGCTCGCTGCAAGGGCCGATGGGTGGGTGGGGGAGCGAAACGCCAACACACAACGCGGCAGCCGGCCTGCGTCGTCAGAACAGCAGGCCGAGCGAGAGGGACAACGCTTCGGCCCAACGTCGGCGGTCGGGATGGGTGGCCCAGCGGTTGTGGGAGAGGCGCTCCGCTGATGTCAGGCCTTCGCTGAGGATGAACTGCTGGACTTGGCGGACGATGTCCGTTTCGGCGGTCAACAGGAGGGTCTCGGAGTTGCGGTGGAACGAGCGGCTGTTGATGTTGACGGAGCCGATGGCGGCCACCGAGCGGTCGATGACGGCGACCTTGGCGTGCACCATCCGGTCGCGGCGCTCCCAGATCTCGATGCCCCGGCTGAGGAGTCCTGGGTACAGGCGTCGGCTCAGATG
The DNA here is from genome assembly GCA_964512045.1 of uncultured Thermoanaerobaculia bacterium. GTDB lineage: Bacteria > Acidobacteriota > Thermoanaerobaculia > Thermoanaerobaculales > Sulfomarinibacteraceae > CAZEJK01. Next base: position 1,081 of record CAZEJK010000623.1, on the reverse strand, counting down.
CTTGATCCCCGGGACGTCGTTGACGCGGGGGAGGACGACGGCCACACGCACGCCGCGTTGCACGGCGGTGACCATGCGTGCACGGAATGTGGCGTCCGGTAGGAAGTATGGGTTGGCCAGGAGTACCTCTGACCGGGCCGAGTCGATCATCGCAGCGTACGCATCCGCGTGGCCGGCGCGGCCGGAGGCGCCGCCGGCGAGGAAGCAGCGGCTTCCCTCACCGGCGAGACTGCGCAGGTTCGCGAGCTGACGGCCCGTCTCACGGTGCCAGGCGGCTGCGAACTGCTGGCGCAGGTACCAGGCTGCCGGACCGGTGAGCCACAGCCCGAGGTCCCGCCACGCTCGGGTGCCGTTACAGCGCTCGGAGAACGGCTCGATCAAGTTGAACCCGCCAATGGAGGCACGCTGACCGTCCACGAGGAGCAGCTTGCGGTGCGTCCGTCGGTTGGGGTCGTGCCATGGACGCCACGGGCAGTACCAGTGTGCCTGGATACCCGCCGTTCGCAGCTGCGCCATCAGGCCGCTCGCCTGGCTGGAGCCGAAACCGTCGAGGAGCACATGCACCGTGACGCCCCGGCGGTGAGCGCCGATCAGAGCGCGGGCGACCCTGCGTCCAACCTCATCGGAGTGGATCTGATACATCTCCAGGCAGACCTCGGTCTGCGCCCGGTTGATCTCCGCGACGGTGCGGTCGAAGTGCTGGTCGCCGCTGTGGATCAGCTCGAGGGTCTCGGCGGTGGACTCGCGCATCCGCGCGGCGCGACCGACCCGCTCGAGCAGCGCGAGCGCGTCGCTGTGTGCGTCGCGTGCCACCGCGGCCACGGGCCGGAACGGTTCGAGCTGCCGGTCGGTGTGTGTCGGCACCATGTCCTGCCTCCCGGGGCCAGGGTGGGGCCCTGCCGTGAGGACGCGGCTGAGGCCGGATGAATCCGCTGTAAAGGTCCAACGCGGCCGCGGGCCGCAACCGAAGGGCTCCTCTGAAGGTGCCGGTCCCGCGCCCGCGTAGCTGTGAGGTATTAGACGTTGGGTATGAGCTCCCCCGCCCACCCAGTCTCACTCGCAGAACCGACGACGCCGCAGC
>CAZEJK010000622.1:0-1548 GCA_964512045.1 uncultured Thermoanaerobaculia bacterium | reverse complement strand
GTGATCGCATCTCACACGTATCAACCGGGGGCGGAGCATCGTTACAGCTGATCTCGGGGGATCCGCTTCCGGCTGTCGTCGCCCTCGAGCGCTGACAAGAGAGGGAACGTGATGGCACGCACACCGCTCATCGCGGGTAACTGGAAGATGAACCTGGGGCCCGGCGCCACGCAGACCTTCCTCGAGGAGCTGCTCCGACAGCCCCTTCCGGAAGGTGTCGAGGTGCTGGTCTGCCCTCCGTACCCGTCCCTGCCGGTCGCGAGCATGGTCCTGGCGGGCTCGCCAGTGCGCCTGGGAGCGCAGAACGTCCACTGGGAAGCCGGCGGAGCCTTCACCGGTGAGGTCTCGGCACCTATGCTGACAGAGCTCGGTGTGGAGCTGGCGATCGTCGGTCACTCCGAGCGTCGGGCGATGTTCGCGGACACGGACGAGACGGTTTCGCGGCGCGCCCGGGCAGCTCAGAAGCACGGACTGACCGTGATCTACTGCCTCGGCGAGTCCCTCGACGAGCGCGAGGCGGAGGCCACCTTCGATGTGCTGACGACGCAGTCCGCTCCGCTGGCGGAGCTCGATCCGCGCCGGCTGATCGTCGCCTACGAGCCGGTCTGGGCAATCGGCACCGGCCGCACCGCCACGCCGGCACAGGCGCAGGAGGCACACCGCTTCCTCCGTGAGCGGCTCACGGCGTTTCACGGAGATCACGGCGACGCCATCAGGATCCTGTACGGGGGCAGTGTCAAGCCCGACAACGCGCTCGACCTGGTCTCGGAGATGGACGTGGACGGCGGCCTCATCGGCGGTGCCAGTCTTGACGTGGCGTCGTTTTCCGCTATCATCCGCGCTGCGGCGGAACGGCCGTCGTAGAGCAAACTGTGTGAGCTCGAGCCGCCTGACCCGCCCACCGGCGTCGCACGTGTCAGGCGGTCGGAAGCTCAGGCCGTACCGCAAGGGAGTGAGTCAACGTGGGCTTTGCACTGCTGGTCATTCTGTACGTGTTCGTCTGCATCTTCCTGATCGTCGTGGTCCTGTTCCAGCAAGGGAAGGGCGCCGACCTGGCCGGGGCGTTCGGTGGCGGCGGCAGCTCGACCAACTTCGGACCGAGAAGTCGTACCAACTACCTGCACTGGGTCACCACTGGCTCGTTCGTGCTGTTCGTGGTCCTCTCCATGAGCCTCGCGATCATCCAGGGCAACCGTGGCGGCAGCGTGCTCGAGAAGGCGCCCCCGGCGCAGGAAAGCACCGAGCGGAGCCCGGCCCCTGCCGAGATGGTCCCCGGCGCCGAGGCGACGGACGAGGCCGAAGCTGGCGTTCCCGTGGCTGGCGAAGCACCCGCCGAGGCCGACACCGTCGGCGAGGGTTCGACAGCCCAGGGCCAGAGCCCGACCGGTGACGAACCACGCAACCAGTAAGGTCTGGCCTCTTGTCGAACCTCTGGCAAGGGCGTACAATGCGCACCGCGCCGAAGTGGCGGAATTGGTAGACGCGCACGGTTGAGGGCCGTGTGGGGCGACCCGTGCCGGTTCGAGTCCGGCCTTCGGCACCACGTCA
>CAZEJK010000621.1:0-1553 GCA_964512045.1 uncultured Thermoanaerobaculia bacterium | reverse complement strand
AATGCACATACACGACAACAACAAACACCGAGTGGGGTGACATTCTAGGCAACGCTAGTGATAACAAATAGGACCCGACCCCCAGCACAGGACAGTCGGGTGAGGCGCGGAGCAGAGAGCGCGGTTGATGAGTCGAAACCCCTGGGCGGCGCCGGCATTGGCTCGATACCGACAGCGTGTGCGGGAAAAGACGAGGGTGCGCAGCAAGGCGAGCGCGGCGGCGTGAGCGAGGCTGCGAACGACAACTACCCGGGGAGCGCCGGCCGCCCGAAACACCCCCTTGACCATCTGAAGAACCTCGCGCAACGCGACACTGCCCGACGAGACGCCTGGGGCTCGAAGGAACCGCGACCGCCCGCGGTCATCGCCAGCTGACGCTCAACTCTCATCTCTTCTTCAGCAGGTCGCAGCCGCAGCTATAGGTATGCCTGCGGCTCCTGAGGAGATGTCCGGTTCTCCGGGGGTTTTGCGCTCTACATGATGAGATCCCTGGCACACGCGAGTGCAGCGGTAGCTCAGGGAGGCAAGGAGGAACGTGATGAGTCGGAATTCCAACACGGTCTGCCCGGACTGCAATTTCAAGTACTCGACCTGTATGTGCCCGGGAGGAGCAGGGCGCTTTCTCCTCCCCATGGCGAAGATCCGGCGCGTGGGCGACGTCGCCGCGATCACACCGAAGCCACCCGAGTTTCCTGTCTTCGCTGAGAGAAGACCGGAGACCGCAACCGAGGTTCGCGTAATACGGCGCTCACGCGTTCGCGTTCTCGTGGTCGCTCCACGCCAGACAAGGGGTTGAGCGCGCCGGCGCCAGCGGGGTGGCACAGGCGCGGGCACGAAATGCTTCGAATGAAGGGAGTTTCTAATGCCACTGGATCTGTATCCCTACGATCCCGACTGTCGTTGTTACCCGTGGGAGAAGGGACCATCGGGGTGCAAATGCATCCTGGTCGCGACCAAGTTCAAGTATGACCCGATCCTGCCTATCACGTCCAAGCCCAGTCTTCTCAGCCAGCTCAAGACGAAGGACCTTGACCCTGGTCCCGTCGTTACCCCGGGGGCGCTCAAGCGGGACTTCTCGGGCGGCAGCCTCATCGACTACACATCCAGCACCTCGATCGAAGATTCGTACTTCAACGGAGCTCTGCGAAAGCGCACGACGATCACGTATGAGCGCCTGGTCATCGAACGGTGGAGCTGCACAACCGAGTACTTCTGAGTCAGCAGCGGATGATCCAAAGGGGGCCATCTCGTTCGTGAGATGGCCCCCTCTTGGGGGTGGAGGTGACTGATTGAAGAAGCTCGAAGCCGTTGCCCTTCATGCAAAGCCATGCCTGGCAAGCTGGACGGATGTTGTACACGCCATGCGAGTGGCATCCTCCGTTGCCGAGAGTGTTGGTGCGGGGCTCGAACTAGTCGATGGTCCGGTCGTCGTTGCCGAAAGATCGGAAGGAACTCCCTCTGTGGTGCGGCAGCCGGTTCATGTTGGCTTGGGAGAGTCGCTGCTCGTCGTCGCCTTCCTTGTCTCGGCCTCGGATGAAGAGTCGCTGCGGTCT
>CAZEJK010000620.1:0-1555 GCA_964512045.1 uncultured Thermoanaerobaculia bacterium | reverse complement strand
CTGGGGCTCGCGTGCGAGGTGCGGGCTGCGATCGATGTGCTCGAGGGTGGCGGGAGCCGGGCGTTGCGCGCGGTGACAGTCGCCCTGGCGGTGGAGGCGTTGCTGCTGCGCGGTTGGCAGCGGGATGCGGCCGAGGAGCGGCTGGAGGTAGCGCTGGCCGATGGCAGCGCGCGCGCGGCGTACGACGCGATGATCAGGGCGCACGGTGGCGATCCGGATCCGCAGCGGCTGGCCGCTCCCACTGCACGCATCGAGGTGACGGCGCCTGTCGCTGGCGTGGTGCAGGCGGTGGATGGCACGGCGTTGGGATGGGCCGCCGTGGAGCTTGGCGCGGGTCGGCGTCGTCGCGGCGAGCCGCTGGCGCCGGCGGCGGGGCTCGAGGTGCTCGTGCGCATCGGTGATGCCGTGGAGGCTGGGCAACCGCTGGTCACGATCTTGGTGGGAGAGCGCTCGGTTGATGTCGAGGCGGTGGCCGAGAAGGTGCGCTCGGCGTTCTCGGTGGGACCGGAGCTCGTCTCTGCGCCGGAGCTCGTCGTCGGACGGCCGTGACCGTTGGCGACTTGAGCATCATGCCCAACGGCACCGCCGGAGGCCGCGGGCCGCGTTGATGCAGTAGGAAAGCCGCTCCAGAACCGCTACACTCGCACGAGAGCCCATGGCAGAGCTGTTCTTCGGTGAGTACCGCCTGGATACCCGAGGCCTGACGTTGGAGGGCCCGGAGGGAGCGACGGAGCTGCGGGCAAAGACGCTGGACACGCTGCTCTACCTGATCTCCAACCGAAACCGGTACGTCCCGCGGCAGGAGCTACTGGAGCAGATCTGGTCGGACGTCCAGGTGACCGGGGCATCGGTCACCCAGTGCATCTCGGAGCTTCGACAGGCCCTCGCGGACGATCCGAAGAAGCCAAGGTTCATCGAGACGCGAGTCAAGTACGGGTACCGGTTCGTCGCACCGCTCTTCCACAGACCGACGGAGCGGCTGGAGCCGCTGCCTCCGCCACCGGGACCGCATGCGCGAGGCGCCGAGCCGACGGGCCGGGCGATGTGGCTCGTGCCGATGGGCCTGGTGGCTGCTCTGGTGGTCGCGATTGGTGTCGCTGCTGTGGTCCGTGCTGTGAGAGCCGAGCCGCCGACATTCGTTGTGCGCAGCTTGGTGGAGGATGATGCCCCGGGTTCCGAGGCGCTCGCTGAAACGATCGAGGCCGGGATTCGAGCGCGCCTCGAGCCGTCACTGGCGCCGAGAAGTGCAGCCAGCCATCGGATCGAGCTGCGTTGTCGCAGCGTCCACGGTCTGCGGCGGGAGCTGACGATCACCATCACTCAGCAGCGTGGAGACGTGCAGATCTGGGGATGGACATGGGTTGTGGCTTCCGATGACGATGCCGCAGCGACCACGGCGGGCTCGGTGGTCAGTTCGGTTCTTGAGGTGCTTGCAGAGCGCGGCCTGCTGACGGTGCCTCTTCACGAGTGATGTGAGAGGGACTCGATCTGGCGGTGTTGGCGGCTCACGGAGCCGTATCTTCGAAAATTCGAAGCAAAGCGCCTGGGTTGAGTT
>CAZEJK010000619.1:0-1557 GCA_964512045.1 uncultured Thermoanaerobaculia bacterium | reverse complement strand
GCGGACCGGAGGTCCGCGCTCCCTGCAACGACGCGAGCCCGCAGACTGCAGTCGTTGACCATTCGCAATGCGAAAGGAGCGCGGACGTCTCGTCCGCAGGATTGAGCTTGCAGTGAGGCAGATGCGCATCAGAGATCCGCACTGCTTTCGGAACCCGAGCGCGACCGCACGCCCTACTCGCGCATCCCACAGCACTCCGGCGAGTGGAGATCCCGTAGGAGTACCGCCGCCTCCGGATCCGGCAACGGGCACCGGCGCTAATCCCGCGACCGGAGGGGAACAGGACCGAGCCGTCGACCGCAGAAGCGCGACTCTGATATCATCAAGGCCGTGAATGATACTGCTTCGGGACGGTTCGTGATTCGCTTGGAGCCGGGGCTCCATGCTGCGTTGCGTGAGGCCGCACGCAGCTCTGGCCTGTCGCTGAACGAGCTCTGCGTCACCGCGCTTGCTGCATTCGGCGGCCGTGTCCCCACTGCGGAGGCGCCAGTTGCCGCAGTGAACCGCGCGGCCGCTGTCATCGGCAGTGCCCTGGTCGGAGTGGTGGTGTTCGGCTCATGGGTGCGGGGCGAGCACCGCGCCGGCTCTGATGTGGATCTCCTGGTGGTCACCGAGCCGGGCCTGAAGATCCGGCGCGAGCTCTATCGGATGTGGGACCAACAGCCGATCGTGTGGGACGGTCTCCCGGTCGAGCCCCACTTCGTCCAGCTTCCGCCGCCCGACACCACGCCGGCCGGGATCTGGGCGGAGGTTGCCATGGACGGCCTCGTCCTGTTCGAGCGCAACCTCACTGTGACCCGCCGCATCATCGAGATCCGCCACTGCATTGCGGAGGGGCAGATCGTTCGCCGGTACGCGCACGGACAGCCGTACTGGACTGTGGCGGCCTGAGATGCAGAACCGAACCCTCGCCGCCGACTACATCCGCCGCGCCACGGTTCGGCTCGGGGTTCTCGATCTCCTGTTCGAGGCATCCAGCTGGCCCGACGTCGTCCGGGAAGCGCAGGAGGTCGTCGAGCTGGCCTTGAAGAGCCTGCTGCGCGCCCACGGTATCGAGCCGCCCCGTATTCACGACGTGTCGAGCGTGTTGGATGAGGAGCGAAGCCGTTTCCCCGATCAGATCCAGCAGCGGATCGACGAGCTGACCGCCATATCGAGGGATCTGCGTCGTGACCGTGAGCTCGCGTTTTACGGCGCCGAGGATCTGACACCCGGCGAGTTCTACACTGCAGCCGATGCCGAGCGGGCTCGCAAAGGGGCTCGCCACGTTGTGGCAACTGTGGCCCCTGTGGTCGAGACCGGGATCTAGCGATTATCGGCCGGTGAATGGCTATCAGGTCTACGAAGCAGGCTCGCGCTTGGTCGACCCGATGGTCAGGGGCCGCGGAGTCCGGGGCCGGCTTTGCCACGGGGTAGCCGCAGGGTTGGGTGGGAGGAACGCGAAGCCGGGCTTCCGACTTCCGGGCCGGATCGGGGCCCGGAAGACGGTTTGGCTCTGTTGGGTGGTCCGTGATCTTGCGGCGAGCAGCGAGGCCGGATGCGGACCGGAGGTCCGCG
>CAZEJK010000618.1:0-1562 GCA_964512045.1 uncultured Thermoanaerobaculia bacterium | reverse complement strand
CGCTCGCCGTCGTGCTGCTCCAGCGGATGTGTGATGACGAGCTCGTCTGACGACTGGGTCGTTGGGTACCACGCCGTCCTCGCGGCTCTTGAGGGGCAGCGCTCAGCGGAGGTTCTGTGGCTGCTTGCCGACCGCTCCGATGCACGTGCGAGACGGCTCCTGGCCGCCGCTGGCCGCCGAGGGGTTCCCCTGAAGCGGGTCGAGCGGCGCGAGCTCGACCGTGTCGCCGGCAGCGCCGTACACAACGGCTGTGCTGTCCGGATCGCACCAGTCGCGTACACCGACGTTTCAGATCTCATCCGTCCGGCGGGCGAGCCGGGGCGAGTGGTCGTCGTCGACGATGTGGCGGATCCGCACAACATCGGCGCGCTGATCCGCGTCGCGGCTGCCTTTGCCGTGGATGGGCTGGTGGTGGCGGGTCCGCACCCGCCGCCGCTGTCCGGAGCCGTGGCCAAGGCCGCTGCAGGATACCTCGAGCGCGTCCGCGTGGCTCGAGCCACAGTGGCGGCGGATGTCCTCCGCCTTCTCAAAGGCAGCGACTACTGGGTGTACGGCGCAGACCAGACGGGTGAGGCGGTGGCGTCGGTGGATCCCGGGGATCGCTGGGTGCTCTGCCTCGGCTCGGAGGAGCGCGGCTTGCGTGCCAAGACCCGGAGCGAGGTGGACGCCTGGGTGTCGGTGCCGATGGCCGAGGGTGTGGAGTCACTGAACGTCTCCGTTGCTGCCGGTGTTCTCGTCTATGCGATGGTGACAGGGAGGAGCTTGACCGCACGCGGTGCCAGGTGACAGGGGCGGCCTGCCGCTCATATGTGCACCTTCGGGGGCTTGCATCGCCCTGAGGGCTGTGTTAACGTCCCCATCCCGCTGTGCGAAGTCATGCGGGACGGTCTTTTACAAGCGGTTTCCGGCGTGCGCTGGCGTAGCTCAACGGTAGAGCAGCTGATTTGTAATCAGCAGGTTGCGGGTTCGATTCCCATCGCCAGCTCCAGCGCATCATGAGCATGGAACGAGGATGTGCAGGCGTGGCCGAGTGGTTAAAGGCGGCAGACTGTAAATCTGCTGGCGTCAGCCTACGGTGGTTCGAATCCATCCGCCTGCACCATTTTTTTCGCACGTACGAAAGCGGTGGAGCCTCTCACGGCCGTCAGCCAACGAGAGGGGTCGAGAGATCGGTTCTTGGGAATCTGCGAGCACGAGCAGACGAGGCAATGTCGGATCGGGTCGGCGGGAGTAACTCAGGGGTAGAGTCACAGCCTTCCAAGCTGTTGGTCGCGGGTTCGAATCCCGTCTCCCGCTCCACAGTTGATGAGTTCGAGGTAGATTGTAGTCGGTGGAGAGTGCCCACGTAGCTCAGTGGTAGAGCACGTCCTTGGTAAGGACGGGGTCACCAGTTCAAGTCTGGTCGTGGGCTCCAACGATCTCTTGCTCGGTGCACGAGCTGTTTTAACGGGCCGGGTCGTCACCTCGCGACCCATCACGGCCGGGACATGATGAGGGAGGCATACGAATGGCCAAGGAGAAGTTCGAGCGCACGAAGCCCCACGTGAACGTGGGGACGATCG
>CAZEJK010000617.1:0-1614 GCA_964512045.1 uncultured Thermoanaerobaculia bacterium | reverse complement strand
GAGGCTTGGTGCCGAAGGTCGCCTCGGAAGCGAGGCTCGGTTTCTCGGGCTGTGCCACGATGATCCCGAGGTGACGCCGCCGGACAGAGTCCGTTACGACGCCTGTTGCACGGTGGACGCGACGTTCGAGCCGGCTGGCGATCTCGGGGTGACCGTCATCAGCGGCGGAGAGTATGTGAAGACGACCCACTTCGGCTCCTTCGACGGGCTCAAAGACACCTACGCACAGCTCTTCGGTCAGTGGCTCCCGCGCAGCGGACGGGAGCTGCGGTCCGCTCCGAGCCTCGAGATCTACCTGACCGACCCGGAGACCACTGCTCCGGATGATCTGGTGACCGAGATCTACGCACCGCTGGAGGGCTCCGCCGCATCGGGCTAGCTTCCCTGCGTCACCTTCACGCCGACGAGGCCGTCGTCCGCGCACTCGGTGCGCCCACTGCAGCCGCAGCGTCCTCGGATGCTGCCGGTCGCTGCGACATGATGTACTCGGCAAGCGCGGTGATGGTGAGGCTCGGGTTGACGCCGAGGTTGGCCGGCACCACGGAGCCGTCGGCGACGAACAGGTTGCGGTAGCCGAACAGCTCGCCGTTGAAGCCGACAACGCCCTGCTCCGGGGAGTCGGCCATGGCGCAGCCGCCGAGGATGTGGGCCGTGGTCGGTGCGTCGAGCAGGACCTCGGACCACATGCTCTTGGCGTAACCCGACATCCGCTCTGCCATCCGCCGCGCGACCTCGTTGCCGATCGGGATGTACGAGCGAACCCGCTCGTGTCCCGGCGGCACGCGGGAGGTGATGCCGGAGCGGCCGAGCTTCCACCACCTGGGCCGGTAGCGCAGGTGGAGGTAGTTCTCGTCGGTCTGCATGACCAGCACCACCGAGCCCCGGCGAGCCTGGCCGGGGATCCACAGTGCCCGCAGGAACTGGAGGGGGTGGCGGAGCACGTTGCCCACGAACCGCAGCTGCCGGGGGATGCGGCCGCCGCCGTCGGTGCACACTGTCACCAGGCCGAACAGCACGTCGGAGCCGCGGTTGTAGCGCACGATCTCGATGTGCGTCGAGTCGTCGGGGTAGATACCCGAGGTGATCGCGATCTGGTCGTCCCAGTCGACGGTCCGGTCGGACGAGTCGATACCGAGGATCGCCTCGGAGTTGGTGCGCACCAGGTCGCCGAGCCGGTCCGAGAGGTCAGGGAGCCAACCCCGCTGCTTGCAGCGCATCAGCAGCGGCAGCGTCCCCATCACGCCGCCGCTGAACACGACGCCGCCCGCGGTGTAGCGCTGCTTCGGGTGGCGGATGCCCGTGGAGCGTCGGGTCAGGACCTCATAGCCGCCGTCGATCGGGCGCACGCCGGTGACCTCGGTCTCCGGAACGATGCGGGCGCCGAGGCGCTCGGCCAGGTGCAGGTAGTTCTTGTCGAGGGTGTTCTTGGCGCCGACCGGGCAGCCGATCATGCACGCGCCGCAGTAGGTGCAGCCGGTGCGCTCGGGGCCGGCGCCGTCGAAGTACGGATCGGGTACGGGCTCACTGGAGTCGTTGAAGAACACACCGACGTCGTTGGTGTGGAAGGTGTCCTCGCCGCGCAGCTCGACGCCGACATCGCGCAGCACCTCGTCG
>CAZEJK010000616.1:0-1624 GCA_964512045.1 uncultured Thermoanaerobaculia bacterium | reverse complement strand
CGGCTCTGGTTCGACAACGTGGTCGTGCCGCGTGAGAACCTCCTGGATCGATTCGGCGGTGTGACCGAAGACGGAGCGTATCGCAGCCCGATCCCAGGGGACACCAAACGGTTCTTCACGACGCTGGGCACGTTGGTCGGTGGACGGGTGAGCGTCGCCGGGGCCGCGCTGAGTGCGGCGAAGTCCGCCCTGTCGATTGCGATCCTCTACGGCGCGAAGCGCCGCCAGTTCGGTCCAGCGGGCGAGCTCGAGACGGCGATTCTGGACTACCAGACCCACCAGCGGCGGCTGATGCCGCAGCTCGCTCGGACATTCGCGTTCGACTTCGGCCTCGAGTACTTGACGGAGCGCTACCTGAACAGGTCCGAAGACGACGCGCAGGAGGTGGAGGCACTGGCTGCGGGACTGAAGGCCGGCGCAACGTGGCACGCCACCGATGCGATCCAGACATCGAGAGAGTGCTGCGGTGGCAACGGCTACCTGAGCGAGAATCGATTCGCGTCACTGAAGGGCGACAGCGACGTGTTTGCGACCTTCGAGGGCGACAACATCGTGCTCCTCCAGCTGGTGGCCAAGAGCCTGCTCGGCGAGTTTCGCCGGCAGTTCAGCGATGAGCGTCTCTTCAGCATGCTCCGATACATCGGAGAGCAGGCTTCCAGCCAGCTCTCGCGATGGAACCCGGTAACCACGCGCACGACGTCCAGCGAGCACTTGCGGGACCGGGACTGGCATCTGGAGATGTTCCGGTACCGGGAGCGCGACCTGCTCACCACGTTGGCGCGCCGCCTGAAGAAACGGATCGACGCGGGGATGGACTCATTCGATGCGTTCACCGAGTGCCAGAACCACGCGGTGAATCTCGCGAACGCTCACATCGACCGTGTGCTGGTCGAGCAGTTCGTATCGGCTTGCGACACGGCGGACGACAGCCTGATGCCCACTCTGGAGGCTCTCTGCGACCTGTTTGCACTGAGCACCTTCGAGGAGCACCGCGCCTGGTTTCTGGAAGAAGGGTACATCGCGCCTGCAAAGGCGAAGGCGATCCGCAAGGAGGTCACGCAGCTCTGCAAGGAGGTGCGGGCGCAGGCCGTTCACATTGTGGATGCCTTCGGCATACCGGAGTCGTGTCTGGCGGCGCCGATCGCGGTCTCCGATCGAGCCTTCTGAAGGTCCCGTGCTCGAGACGCTGCGCACGCTCGAGACGGGGGTTGGGCGGGAGGTGGGGTGATGGGGGTCTCTGGGATGTCGGGGTGCTCCGTGGCACCATCGGTCGGGGCTGGAAGCCCCAACCACCGTTCTGTCCGTGGCGTCATCGGTCGGGGCTGGAAGGCCCTCCAGCGTTCTTCTCCGATCCGAGCTCGGTGGCGACATCCAGTGTGCCGCATTCTTCGAACGCTATAGATGGCACGCTGTCAGTCGGCGCTCTGGAACTCACCTCGCCCGAATGCGCGCGTCCGCATGTCGCTCGAATCCGCGCATCCGCCGCGTCCTGGACCAGAAACCGTGCGCCACCACGTTCCGCGATCCTCTTCTCAACGCGTCAGACAGGCGGAGCACCTGGCGAGCTGTGTGCGATGTGGTACGCCTGCCGTCCACCTACTCGGCTGAAAGCTCCGTCAGCTCC
>CAZEJK010000615.1:0-1632 GCA_964512045.1 uncultured Thermoanaerobaculia bacterium | reverse complement strand
GGGGTTGGGTCGAGATGATCCGGCTTCGCTACCGCCGCGTGCCCACGGCGGCTCCGCGGCGGAGACCGTGCTGAACCTCAGCTGGGCAGACAAAGCGGAAGCCGAGATCGGCGGGTAGATCCAGTGCACCGGCGCGCTCGAGAGCGATGAGCGGACCGGTATTGATGACGATGAGCTCACCGTGCCTCCGCATCAAACGCTTCTTGCGTCATGCCGGAGCTGACGAGCACGGCATGTCCGTACTCAATCTTCAACGTAAGTGCCATCGCTTCCAGTATCTCGAGCCTGCAGGCTGTTGAGTCATCTCGTGGGCTGCCACATGCCACTCTAGCGCGACGGCTGTGGTTCGAACTCCCGGCAGCCTTGATGCTCGAAGGTCAGCAGGCTCCGCCGCGGAGAGACTGGGTTGCTGCAGACGCCCCAGTCGGAGCCGAGCTTGCCGTGGAGTGGCAACCACCACCGGCAACCGCAGCTGCAGTCCGGTCCCCAGTCGGTGTCCCGTGAACGCTCGCCGAACGGCTCGAAGTCCGAGGGAAGGCGTGTGGCCAGTGCCAGCAGCGCTTCGTGGTCAGGGGCCAGCATGGATGTATCGTACAGCACGGGAGTGCGTTGAACGGCGGATGAGTGGCGAGCGTGGAGAGATCCCGTGGGAGGACGTTGGCATGGCCGGGTTGCGCGTGAGCGTTCTTTGGTGCGGATATACATCGGGTATACTTGGTGCGGAGGCTGTCATGGGGATCGAGACGAAGATCCAGAGCTGGGGCAACAGCCAGGGCGTTCGTTTTCCGAAGCACCTGCTCGAGGAGGTCGGGCTTGCTGTGGGCGATCGCGTTGTGATCGAGTCGGACGAGTCCGGGATCGTCGTCCGGCCGTTGCGGCGGCGTCATCGGCGGCATCAGATCTCGGAGCTGGTTGCGGCGATGCCGGAGGACTACCAGCCGCACGAGGAGGACTGGGGTCCGCCGGAGGGGAGCGAGGTGTGGTGAGGCGCGCGGAGGTCCCTCGGCAAGGTGACCTCGTGGTGCTCAGCTTCGATCCACGGGCAGGTCACGAGCAAAAGGGCCGACGGCCAGCGCTGGTTCTCAGCAACCGGGTTTTCAACCACGCGACCGGCCTGGCCATCGTCTGCCCGATCACGAACAGGGATCGACAGGTTCCCTTTCATGTGCCGATCCCGGAGGGGACAGGCGTGACCGGGTTCGCGATGGTCGAGCAGGTCAAGGTTGTCGACTATGCAGCCCGCCGGTGGAAACGTGTCGGCTCTGTCGAGCCCTCGCTCGTCGAGGAGGCCCTCTCGATCCTCGACGCGTGCTTCGAGTGACGCGAGGGCGCTGCGGTCCGGAGGGATCCGACCAGCCCGATCCGCACTGCAGCGTGCTGTCTCGCCAGGAGTCTGCCCACGGCTACTGTGTCATTGCAGCACGTTCTTCCGCGTTGACGTCATCTCGACCGAGCCCCCGTGGCGTTGCTGCGGGTTGTGACGAATGGGGTTCTGTCACGCTGCTGTGGACATGGCGAGCGGAGAGATCCCGTGGGAGGACCTGGGCGTGGCTGGCGTTGACGGCGGCCGCGATGGTGTTCATTACGGACCCGCCCAATCCCCCAGCCGGCGAGACGCCGGCTTCCACAACT
>CAZEJK010000614.1:0-1632 GCA_964512045.1 uncultured Thermoanaerobaculia bacterium | reverse complement strand
CGGGCCCTCAGAGCTGCTTGAGCAGCTTCGATGCACAGATGAGGAGCGGGGACCACGCGGGGCCAAAGACCGGAGCATAGGCGAGGTCCATGTCATACAGCTGCTGGACGGTGAGACCGCCGTGCAGGCACGCCGCCACCGTGTCGATCCGGTACGCCGCAGAGTGGGGTCCGACCATCGCACCGCCGAGGAGCCGACCGCTGGCTCGATCCGCTAGCAGCCACACACCGACGGTGGTGCCATCGCTGAGGTAATGGGCGTGCTCCGTGACGCTGACGGACGCCGCCACGGGATCGAACCCGGCTTGGGTGGCCTCGTCGGCAGTCAGCCCGGTACGGGCCACCTGCTGGTCGAAGAACTGGAACACGGCGGTGCCGACCACCGGCGGGACGCGCTCGTCCTGGCCGAGGGCGTTGGCGCCGGCGAGCTTGCCGGCCCGGTTCGCGCGCAGGGCGAGCGGTATCCACACCCGTTCGCCACTCACACCGTGGAAGGCGTCGGCGCAGTCGCCAGCGGACCAGACGCCCTCGGCGGAGGTCTCGAGCCGATCGTTGACGGCGATGCTCTTCGCAGGTCCGAGATCCAGACCCGCGCCGGTAGCGATCGCCGAGCTCGGACGGACGCCCGTGGCCACGAGCACGAGATCCGCGGACAGCTCACCGGCGCTGGTCTGAAGGTGGATGGCGCCGTCGGGGGCGCGCTCCAGCTTCTCCACCCGGGTCTCCAGATGCACGGGAACCGAGTGGGCCTCGGCCTGGGCATACACCCGCTCGCGAAGCTCATCGGGCAGGAACGTCAGAATGTGGGGGAGGGCCTCGACGATGGTCACCTCGAGACCCCGCTCGCTGAGGTTTTCGGTGGCCTCGAGACCGATGTAGCCACCGCCGATGACGACCGCCGAGCGCGGCTCGCGGGCCAGTGCGGCTTTGAGGACGCGGCCGTCCTCGAGCGTCTTGAGCGGGTAGGCGCCGTCGCCCCACAGCTCCTCGAGCCCGGTGATCGGCGGCGTGCTGACCTCCGCACCGGTGGCGATGATCAACCGGTCGTACTCCAGCTCGAATGGCCCGTCCGGAGCTTCTCCGCGAACCACCCGGGCAGAGGCCTCGAGCTCCGTGACCTGGTGGCGCAGCCGGACGTCGATGCCCCGCTTGCTGCGGAACTGCTCGGCGGTGATGACCACCAGCTCCTCCATGTCGCCGCCCTCGGGCAGCTTGTACGGCAGCCCACACGCGCCGTACGAGACATCCTCGGTCATCTCCAGCACCACGACCTCACAGTCCGGATCGATCCGCCGGGCCTGTGAAGCTGCGCTCATCCCCGCGGCGTCACCACCAACGATCACCAGTCGCATCAGCTGCTCCTCCCTGACGGTTGCGCACAGGGCCTCCCGTCGCTGGCGTCACCAGCATACCGCGTCGACCTCGGGCAGACGCGCGAATGTGATGCCCCAACGCGGCCGCGGGCCGCAACCAAAGGGATGCTCCGAAGTTGCCGGTCCCGCGCCCGCGTAGCGGTTAGCCGGTATTCGGTATTTGCTCCCCCACCCACCCAGTCTCACTCGCAGAACCGACGACGCCGCAGCCCGGCTCCGGTCCTGGCCCCGGACCCGACCCCGGCAGCCGGATCCCGGCC
>CAZEJK010000613.1:0-1636 GCA_964512045.1 uncultured Thermoanaerobaculia bacterium | reverse complement strand
GCCTTGGGCTTTGGCGCGGACGGGGTCGAAGTCGACGAACCAGGACTTGAAGAGCGCGCGGGCCATGGCTTCGAGCGTCTCGTTCGTCCGGCGGTTCAGCTCGATCTTGTCGTCGAGGGTGCCGAGGATGTGGCCGATGGCGTGTTGCTCCCGCTCTTCTGGCCAAAGAACAGGCATCGGATGGACATGGTTTCGGTTGAGCGTGGGATTGGCGGATCCAACGTCCATGCGGGCGATCACCGGCGCCTTCCAGATGAAGAAGTAGTAGACGAAGCGAGGCACATTGCCGTGGAAGTCCTTGACCCACAACGTCGTGTCATGCGGCCAGTAGTCCTCTTCCACGTAATAGACGCTGCCGACGACGCCCTTTCGGCCAAGCACCACTCCCGGGCCGGAAACGGCCGCCTCGTTGTGGAAGCTCGACACGCCGCCGGACGAAATCACAGGCACCGTGCCCGGGTGCTGCTGAGCCTTGGTGATGTCGATGCCTCTTTGGAGGGTCGCTTGCTCACCGATGGTGGTTTCGAGCCATTTACCCCCCATACCCAAGCCCCATCAGGTTCTGGCGGATGGCCTTCTCGAGCTTCGCGCCCTCCTTGAACTGCTCGTCGAGCTTGGTAACGAGACGCGCCATCTTCTCCTCGAAGGGCTCGTCGTCGTCCTCGACCTCTTCGGCGCCGACGTAGCGGCCCGGCGTGAGCACGAAGTGGTGGGCTTCTATCTCCTTCGTCGTCGCAGACTTGCAGAAGCCAGGGACGTCTTCGTACTTGCCCGCGCCGTCGCCGCGCCAGCGGTGGTAGGTGTCGGCGACGCGCTCGATGTCAGCGTCGGTGAGCTCGCGGTGGACGCGGTCGATCATCGTGCCGAGCTTGCGGGCGTCGATGAAGAGAGTCTCGCCCTTGCGATTGCGCATCTTCTTGCCGCGACCGCCGAGGCCGTTCTTCTTGTCCCGGGAGAGGAACCACAGGCAGACGGGGATCTGCGTCGAATAGAAGAGCTGGCCGGGCAGCGCGACCATGCAGTCGACAAGATCGGCCTCAACCATGGCCTTGCGGATCTCACCTTCACCCGACTGCTGCGACGACATGCTGCCGTTGGCGAGGACGAAGCCGGCCAGGCCGGCCGGCGCCAGGTGGTGCAGGAAGTGCTGCACCCAGGCGAAGTTGGCGTTACCCGCGGGCGGGGTGCCGTACTTCCAGCGCACGTCCTCGCGCAGGCGCGCCCCGCCCCAATCGCTGTCGTTGAAGGGCGGGTTGGCCAGCACGTAGTCGGCCTTGAGGTCCTTGTGCTGGTCCTTGTGGAACGAGTCGCCCCACTCACCGCCGAGGTTGGCGTCGATGCCGCGGATGGCCAGGTTCATCTTGGCGAGACGCCAGGTGGTGGGGTTCGACTCCTGGCCGTAGATGCTGATGTCGCCGATGCGACCGCCATGGGCCTCGACGAACTTCTCGCTCTGCACGAACATGCCGCCCGAGCCGCAACACGGGTCATAGACGCGGCCCTTGTAGGGCGCGAGCATGGTGACGAGCACGCGCACCACGCACTGGGGCGTGTAGAACTGGCCGCCCTTCTTGCCCTCGGCCGAGGCGAACGATGATAGGAAGTACTCGTAGACGCGGCCGAGCACGTCGCGCGA
>CAZEJK010000612.1:0-1645 GCA_964512045.1 uncultured Thermoanaerobaculia bacterium | reverse complement strand
CACCAGCGCCGGCGAGGATGCGTGGTACCTCTACTTGGGGCGGTTCTTCTAGCGCGGCCGTGGGTCGGACCCGCGATGACTCTCCGCTGGTGGCGTTCCCTCGGTGTCACTTCGGCGGAGCCATCTCCTCGCCGTTGGCCAACGCGGTGTTGACGCGGGAGAAGGTTGCGCGGTCCTCAGCATGCTGCTCCTCGCTCCGGCGCTTGAGCGAGGCCAGTATGACGCGAAGCCTGGGGTTGTCCCGGAGCTTCTCGTGATGTCGGTCCAGGAAAGCCCAGTACAGACGGGTGATCGGACAGGTGTGGCGCGGGTCGAACTGACAGCCTTTGCAGTAGTCGCTCATCCGGTTGATGTAGGCGGCGCCGGAGACATACGGCTTGGTGGTCATCAGATCGCCGACGGCGAACGTGCCCATGGCGAGCACGTTCGGCTCCACGACCCAGTCGTAGGCGTCGACGTACGCCACCCAGAACCAGTCGGTGAGCTCACGCGGACTGACGCCAAGGAGCGTTGCCAGGTTGCAGAGCACCATCAGGCGCGTGATGTGGTGGCTCCACCCCTCCCGCCACACGTCGGCGGTCACATGATCGAGACACGCGAGGCCGCTGGGCTGGCCCCAAAAGGCCGGCGGCAGTGGGGTGTGTGCACCGAGCTCGGATGGACAGGCCCCACCATCGACCTCTGTGCTGGCGTCCTCACGCGGCCACTCGGAGCCACTCCATCTCGACCAGCCGGCATCGCCCGGCGACGTGGCGACCTGCGTTCGTCCGGTCGACAGCTCGCGGAAGCCGTCGGTTGCACGATGAACGTGGTGTACAAACTCCCGCCAGCCGATCACTTGGCGAACGAAGCCCTCACGCGAGGCGAGTGGAAGCTTGCCGTTGAGGACGTCGTCGACGACTCGCCTGGGCAGGAGCCTGTGCAGGTTCAGCAGCGGCGAGATCCTGGTGTGGAACAGCCCGCTGGAGTGACTGGACATGGCGTCCTCGTAGGGTCCAAACAGGGGCAGACACTCTTCGAGTGCCCACGCCCAAAGTCGCTCGGCATCCTCGAGGGTTGTTGGCAGCGTTTCGAGATGGACCGAGCCGGGGTGGGACGGGCGCTGGTCTGGCACATCGCCCAGCACCTCGCGAGTGATGGCGTCGGCCGTGAACAGAGGCGGATCCGGAGCCGGCGGCTCGCCGGGCCACGGCTTGCGGTTGTCGGCGTCGAAGCTGAGCTTGCCCCCGACTGGGCGGCCGCCAGTGTCCATCAGGATCCCAGTGCGGCGGCGCACGTGCCGGTAGAACGCGTCCATTCGCCACGGTGGACCGTGTCGTCCGCTCCACGTGAAGTCCTCGTCGGTTGTCAACCACCCTTCGTGCGGGAGGATCTCGAGGCCCCCGGTGTCTACGAGCGGCTGCAGATCGACACGTAGCTCCCGTTCCGCGGGCTCCATGAGGCGCAACGGTCCGAGCTCCTCGATCAGCGGTTCGATGGCGGTGCGGTACGGGCCGGACGCCACCACGTAGCGGATTGCGACCCCGCGAGCGGCCTGCTCAAGGGCGAAGTGACGGATGTTCGCGAGCACTAGCGCCAGCTTCTGCTGATGGTACGGTCGGCGAGCTGCTTTCCAGGGGTTCTCCACCAACACGATCCCGAGCTC
>CAZEJK010000611.1:0-1651 GCA_964512045.1 uncultured Thermoanaerobaculia bacterium | reverse complement strand
AAGTCCACCTCCGAGTCCCAGGCATCGGTCAAGATGGCCGTGGCCCGGCGAGCGCTCTTGAGCCCCGGCACCTTGGCGAGCAGCCCACCCAGGGTACCCAGGAAGGGGAAGCGGATCGCCTGGATGCGGTCGTCCGGCTGGTCGCCGCGCTCGTCGGCCATGTTCAGCGTCCCGATGGCTCCATACAGGATCCCCACGGCGGACAGGAAGAAGAAGGAAGAGACCAGGTTCAAGGTCACGTATTTCAATCCACCCACGAGTTGCCTGCGCTCGCTGCCCAAAGATATGAGCACAAACGAGGAGATCAGCATGACCTCGAACCAGACGTAGAGGTTGAAGAGGTCACCGGTGAGAAAGGCCCCCGAAACGCCCATCAGGAGCACGCTCAGCAGCGGGTAGTAAGCGAACGACTGCCGCGGCCGATCCAGATCGACCAGCGAATAGACGGCAACGGCGGTGCCGATGGCCCCGGCCACCACGAGCATCAGCGCGCTGAAATGATCGGCCACAAAGGTAATGCCGTAGGGTGCCGGCCAATTCCCGATCTGCACAGTTTGAATCCCACTGGCTCGCACGGTCATCAGAAGCGTTACCGCGACCGCCAGGAGGCTCACCATCCCGCCGACCCCCAACCAACGCTGCACGCCCACCCGCCGCCAAGCAAGCAGCGAGACGGACGCCGTCAGGAACGGGATCAGGATGGGTAAAGTCAGCAGCACGTTTATTCCTCGTTCTTCAAACTGTCCAGGTCATCGACCCCCGTTTCCCGATAGCTTCGGTACATCAGGGCAATGGTAAACGCCGTCACGCCGAAGCTGATCACGATGGCCGTGAGGATCAGCGCTTGCGGGAGCGGGTCGGCATAGGGCTGAGTGAGTTGGTCGCTGTGCCTTTGAATCAGTGGGGGGTGCTCCCGTGTCAGCCCGCCGGCAGTGAAGATCAACAGGTGCGCGGCGTGGCTCAGCAGCGACAGCCCGAGAACGAGCTTGAACATACTGCGGCGCATCATCAGGTAGAGACCGGCGGCCACCAGAGCTCCCACGACGAAAGGCAATACCAGGTTCATTGCTCCTCCTCGGCGAAGGTCAGTAGGATCATCAGTGTAACGCCGACCACCGTGGCGTAGACTCCGGCGTCGAACAGCAGCGGCGTGCCCAGGTCCAGCGTGCCCCAGCCCGGCAGTTGGATTCGGGTCCACACGCCGGTCAAGAAGGGCTGGCCCCGGGCAGGCCCCCAGAGCCCGGCGACGGCGATCGCCAGCAGTCCGGCGCCAATCAGATGCGGCGGCCTGAGCCGCAGGATCCGCCGCGCCGTAGGCACGTCGTAAGCGAGCGCACAGAGGCCAACTATTGCGGCCGTCAACAGTCCGCCCACAAACCCTCCGCCCGGGCTATGGTGTCCCTCAACGAGGAGGAAGATCGAATACAGGACTACCAACGGCAGCAGGTAGCGGGTCGCAGTTTGGAGGATGAGCGAACTCATTGACCGGCCCCTTTGGGTAAGACCAGACGCAGGAGAGCGTATGCGCCAATGGCGGCCGTGGCCAGTACGGTCGCCTCCCCCAGCGTGTCGAGTGCGCGGAAGTCGACCAGGATCACGTTGACAACGTTTCGTCCATGTGCCAAGAGGTAGCTCTGGCGTGCGAAGTATT
>CAZEJK010000610.1:0-1652 GCA_964512045.1 uncultured Thermoanaerobaculia bacterium | reverse complement strand
GGATCAGTCACTTATCGTCATCGTCGTCCCTCGGAGAGAGGATCTCTGCTACGGATTCCTCCTCCCAGTGATCGAGGAGAGACTGGATCTCGCGGCGGTTCGCGATCCCACGTTCGAGGTAGCGCGCCTGCTCGGCGGTGACCATCTTGTGCTGGTACTTACCGTCCTTGTGTCGAGTCCACTCGTGATAGGGCCCGTGGCGGTGCTCCGGATCGGTGGCACAGCGGCAGTTCTTCCGGCCGCACACCTTGGTCCGTACGTGGATCGTCCCTGAGGCAACGAAGTCCATCCTTCCGATCTTCTGTCGAATCTGTCGCGCCCTCGCGCGGATCCTTTGAATGCTTGGCTTCTTGGTCGTCGTCATGGCTTGACAGTTCCCATATCTGGCGATAGTATATTTGACAGATGGCACGACGTCAAGGCAAACTTCCCGCCGACCTGAGCCTGACCACGGAACGGCTCGGCCCTCTCCCCTTGATCGACCACTTCCTCTCACGCCTCGACCTCGATGGACGGCTGGATCGGTTCGTGCCAACGAAGGATCGACGGGTGCGGGTGCCGTATGGCAAGGGGCTCGGGGTACTGCTCCGGTCGATCCTCGTCGAGAAGGAGCCCATCTACCGCCAGCACGAGACGGTGAGCCAGTTTGCTCCAGAGTGCTTCGGGCTCTCCCCGGAGGAAGCCTCGTCGGTCAGCGATGACGTGATCGGCCGCTCCCTTGACCGGCTCTTCGACGCCGACCGGGGGGCGCTGTTGACCGACATCGTGGTTGGCGCGGTGCGCGAGTTCGAGGTCACCCTGGACGAACTCCACAACGACTCCACGACGATCCGCTTCTGTGGTCAGTACCGATCAGCGCAAGGACGCAAGCTCCGAGGCAAGCGCGCGCTGGCGATCACCTACGGGTACTCGAAGGACCATAGGCCGGATCTGAAGCAGCTGCTGTTTATCCTCACGACCACGGACGACGGCGGCATCCCCTTGCAGTTCAGATGCGAGAATGGAAACACCAACGACGCTCCCACTCACCAGGAGACCTGGGACTTCCTGTGCAGGGCAACGGGTCGCACTGATTTCTTGTACGTGGCGGACTGCAAGCTGTGCAGCAAACCGGCGCTGGACCATATCCATTACGGTGGCGGTCGGCTCATCACCGTCCTACCGAGAAACCGCCTTGAGGACCGGGAGTTCCGCGAGTGGATCCAGACCAACACCCCGGAGTGGTCGTTGGTCCGCGACGAGGTCAATCCGCGCGACACGGACGGACCTCGGGACCGGTGGTGGACCTACCGCTATCGGATGCCCTCCCGCGAAGGCTGGCCGGTCGTGTGGTTGAAGAGCGATCTGCTTGCCCTCCACCAGGAGAAGGGACGCCAAGAGAGGTTGGCGCGCGCACAGCAGCAGCTGGAGGATCTTCGCTCCAAGCTTCTCGGACCTCGACCACGGCTCCGGTCCCGAGCCGCGATCGCGGAACGGGTCGACGAGATCCTCAAGAGCTGTCAGGTGGCACGGTACCTCAAGGTCAAGATTCACCAGCTCGAGGAGCACACCTTCCGCCAGACCAGGCGCGGACGCCCCGGACCCAACACCACCTACGTCCGCAAGACTCGGAAGCGATGGACCGTCGACTGGAAGGTCGACCAGAAGACCGT
>CAZEJK010000609.1:0-1663 GCA_964512045.1 uncultured Thermoanaerobaculia bacterium | reverse complement strand
GTTGTCCGCGCGGCCATCACCCACGAGGAAGGTACGTCGGATCCCTGGCACGCCCTCGAACTGCTGCTCGATCTTGCGCGGTGCGATGGTCCGGCCCTTGCTGTTCTTGTAGATGTCCTTGACTCGATCGACGATCTCGTAGTTGCCGCTCGGACGGACGTGGAAAACATCACCTGTCCGGATCCATCCGCCGCCTTCGGCCGCGTCCTCGTCGGCCGTGTCATCTGCCAGGTAGCGCGCCACGTACGGCCCGGAGATCTCGAGCTCCGAGTCCGTGCCGAAGCGCGTACGGACTCCCGGCAACGGCTGGCCAACGGTGCCGTCCTCGTACGCGCCCGGCGGGGTCATCGTGATCCCGCCGGTGGCCTCGGTCATCCCGAACCCGCTCATCAGATCGATCCCGAAGTGCTGGAAGAACCGGAACACCGCGGGCTCGAGATAGCCCGCCGCGGAAAGCCCCCAGTACATCCGGTCGCCAACCACCTGGCGCACCGCTCGCCGCTGCAGCTCCGGATCGACCACCTCACCGATGCGCTCGGCACAGCGGTCCGCCAGCTGCTGCCACCGTACCGGAACCGAGATCAGTCCGGTCGGCCGGACCTCGGGCAGGCGCGCGAAGAACGTCGCTGCGGAGGGGTCCTCGGCGAGCACGTACGTGCCACCCCAGAACAGCATCCCGAGCATCTCCAGGTACCGGCCGAAGGTGTGATAGAGCGGGAGAAAGCCGAGCAATACCTCGCCCTCGCCGACGCCGGGCAGGGCGGCGGCACGTGCGAAGCGCTTGGTCACCAGGTTCCACTGGGTAAACACAACCCCTTTCGGGCGACCGGTGCTGCCCGACGTGAACATCACCGTGGCGGTCTCATCGACGGCCGGACGGGGCCACTCATCGATCCGCCGCCGACACTCTCGCTCCTCGAGAGCGAACGATCGCTCCAGCAAGGTCGCGCCCGTCCTCCCGGGGTGCGGCAGGAGATCGACCACCGGCGCCACACGTCCGGCGTCACGCAACGCATGCTCGGCTCGAGCCCGAAGCTCGCTCGAACCTACCAGCACCACGTTGATCTGCAGCCGATCGAAGATCCACGCCAAGACGGTACGGTCCGTGTGCGGGCTGATGGGCGTCACGAACACGCCGGAGCACAGACAGGCGAGATCCGCCAGTGCCGACGGCACCGAGCTCTCTGACACAATCGCGACGCGCGCTCCGTGGTCGGCGGCCAGCTCCTGCAGCACGACCGCGCACGCGGCGGTACGCGCGGCGACCTGCTCGTACGACCAGCGCTCGTAGGCCGCACCCGTCCCGGTGGCGAGGAGAGTCCGCTCAGGATGCGCCGCCGCCCTCTGTCGGAGCATGTCGCCGAGGGTGTAGCCAGTACCGCGAATGACCTGGAACACCAGCTCCGCCCAGCGATTCCGCTCCTCGGCCTCCGCGAGCGCCGACAGGAAACCGGAGCGGCGGGTGGCATCGAGGAACCGCCACCACAGGTCGCGATCGTGTGCCGCTGCCTCCGCCGCGCTTTCGGCGGTCGTCAATAGCTCCGCCGCCACGGCCGGCTCATCGAGACCCCCGCGGTTGAGGAGACGCTCGAGCTCTCGGGTCGAGCTCATGGCAACCTCAGCGGACCATCGACCGGTATAGCTCCAGGTACCGGTCGGCCGA
>CAZEJK010000608.1:0-1679 GCA_964512045.1 uncultured Thermoanaerobaculia bacterium | reverse complement strand
GGACGATGCTCAACGATGTCCATACAGGTGCACCTGGAGGTGCATGCGACTGTGTCGCTGGCTCAATGATCAGGGCCATCGGTCTCATAAATAAATACTTCTGTTGAAGAGCCTGTGCCCCGTGAGAGCTGGCATTGATCGTGCCATGGGCGTTGGTATGGCGCGACGTCGCAATCCGACGGTGGAGCACAGCGGGCTACATGAGCGCACGGTTCTGGTAGCGGATGAGGATCCTGGCCTGGCGCGTAGCCTCCAGATCCTGCTGGAGGACGAAGGTCGATGCATCGTCGAGGTGGCACGCTCCACCGATGCTGTGCTGGCCAGGCTCGATGCGCACGCGGACGTGGCGCTCGTCGTGGGGGATCTCGATCTTCCGTCCGAGAGGGGGCTGCGGCTTTGTGACGTGCTCCGAGAACGCGGTCCAGGGATCCCGCTCCTGCTCATGACCGCATATCCGTCCGCAAAGGCGTCAGAGCGTGCCGTGGCCGAGGGAGCGTCCTGTTTGCTCACGAAACCGATCGATCCCGATGAGCTGCTCGATCGTGTGCACGAGCTACTTGCCGAGGGCGCTCGATCAACTCTGCAGTGGAGGCAACAATGACCGATCGATGTGATCATCAGCTTCGTGCCGTCCGGTCGATATGCACCGTTCTGCTCGCGGTTCTGTTCGCGGTTCTGTTCGCGATCTCCGCGGATGCGGCGGACCTGACGATCGACGTGGATACGATCTGGACCGCCGGAACCTACACGTTCGACAACGTCCTGGTCACGGCCGGGGCGACGCTGACGTGCCAGGAACAGGTGACGCTTTCGGCGGCGACCCTGACGGTTGATGCCGGCGCGGCCATCTCTGCAGATGGAACCGGTTACGGTCAGGGAGAGGGTCCGGGGGCGGGCGGAGAGACCCATGGTGGGGGGCACGGCGGTGTCGGCGGCGGGACCAGCGGAGGAGCGACCTACGGTTCGGCGACGACCCCGAGCACTCTCGGTAGCGGCGGCGGGGGTGGCCCGTACGGATCGGTGGGTGGTTCGGGTGGTGGCGCCGTGCTGCTCGAGGTTGCAGGGCTGTGCACTGTGAACGGCACCATATCGGCTAACGGCGACGACGGCGGTCAATCCGGAGGCTGGGAGGCCGGCGGTGGCGCAGGAGGCTCCGTGGTGATCACGGCCGGCGAGCTGACGGGCGGTGGTGCGATCACGGCCGACGGCGGATCGACTGGAATCAATGCATTCGGGGGCGGAGGCGGGCGGATCGCGCTCACGTTCGACACCTGGTCGTTTGCGGGCGCAGTGCACGCCGATGCCGGCGTCAGCGCCGGGAACGGGGCGCCGGCGGCGGACGGCACGGTGGGCCTGTTCGACGCGGATGACAACGATTTCGTTGCCGGGCACTCGTGGCGGTTCCAGGCTGGCGACGGCCCCTTTGCGTTCCGTGACGTGACACTGAATGGAAGCAGGAGCGAGATCGAGGCGGCAGTCAGTGTGAGCGCGTCGCGGACGTTCACGCTGACCGGCGCGTCGAGCCTGGCTTTATGCAAGCCGGAAGGCGTGGTCTCCCTGGCTGCCGAGGATCTCGTCGTTGCCAGTGGATCGACGATCTCGGTTGACGGCGGGGGGTTCGGTGCAGAGGACGGCCCGGGTGGTGGGAGCTTCCGGGCCGGAGGCGGCCACGGGGGTGC
>CAZEJK010000607.1:0-1683 GCA_964512045.1 uncultured Thermoanaerobaculia bacterium | reverse complement strand
CACCGCGGGTTCACCTCACCCCTCCAACAGCCGAAGCACGTCGTCACGGTTGATGAGCTCGATCCCCGCGCCCGGCTCGAGAAACGGCCGGACGTCGTGCTGTGCCCGCTTCCAATCGACCTGGTCCAGCGTGCGTCGCACGGCGACCCGCCATGTCCGCGGAGTGAGGACGGCCCCTGCCCATCCGGTCTGCTGGAGAGCGTTGTTCAGCAGCGTCAGGTTGGGCTCAGGCCATGACCGGTCGCTGAGGTACCAGAGCAGATCGAACAGGTCGCGGCCCTTTGTCCACGGCCTCTGGAGGATTGCGTGGAGCTTGCCCGCGAGCAGTGAGGACCGATCGTGGTGCTGGAGCCTCAGGGTCACGTGCCGGCGAACGATGCTCGTGTCCAGGCTGGCGCCTGCCGGTGGGTTCGTGTCCACCTCGACCTTGATGCGCAGGCCCTGCTCCGGTCGTGCCACGATACCGAGCTCGTGCAACAGACCGACGATCTTCACGGTCCCTGACTGCACCGGGCCCGCAAGCTTGGCCTTGAGCTCGACCTCATAGCCTTCCGCGTCCAGCTCCCGCCGAGCTCTTCGCAAGCAGCGCTCGAGCTCGAAGCACCGGTCTGGGCGCTCCAACGCGAAGTCGAGGCCCTCTGAGAAGCGCGGAAGCGCATACAAGAACCTGAGCGCCGTCCCGCCCCGGAACGCCACCGAGAGCATGGCCTCGGTCCGTTGCATGGCGCCGAGGATCCGAGCCTGGAGGTACTCCCGGACCGTGTTCGTTGGATCGACTCCGGACTCGAGACCAGTCCGCACCAGCGAGGCCACCACGGCCTTCATAGGGAGACCTCCAGCTCCCGCTCTGATGCCACGATGTCGACGACCGACTCCACCGCGCGGATCACCTTGCCAACCCCAGCTGTGTGGGCAACCTCGCGCAACGCATCCGGGTCCAGGCCATCACCTCCTTCAATCCTCAGCTCGCGAAGCAGCTCTACCGAGTCCGCACCGGGCTCCAGGTACAGCAGATCCACCAGCGCCTTCTCCGAGCTTGCGACAAGAGCCGAGCGGCCGGCGATCTCAACCGCGCGGTATCCCCAGAACAACGGCACCTGAATGTGACGGTACTCGAAGTCTCCGATCGCCGTTGCGTACCGGCCTGGCCGCGCCGTGGTGATGCTCGTGGTGGCATGGACCGACTCCGGAATGACCCCTTCCCACGACAGGACGGACTGCAGGCTCACGTAGGACGGACGAACCAGACGGTTGGCCACATAGAACGGGTGGAGCTGTGCCTTCCGGTACCGAGGCGCGAGTGCGTACAGGCCTCGTCGAAGCTGGATCAGCTTGCCGGAACGAGCCCATCTCGACAGCTGCCGACGAATGTCTGCCGGATCGACATCACCGGCCAGCAGCAGCGACGACTCGAACACCGGCTCGCCAGCCACGATATCGAGAAGCTCCTCGAAACGCATCGCAAAAAGTTACCAACTTTGGCAACTTAATCCAACGTGCCTGCGCGCTCTGGCCGAAGCACGACGCTCAGACGGCCGAGCCCAACGCGGCCGCGGGCCGCAACCAGAGCGATGCTCCGTACTCCGGAGAGCACGGTCCCGCGCCCGCGTAGCGGTGAGGTGTTCGCGGTTGGGTATGAGCTCCTCCGCCCACCCATCGACCCTCGCTGCAAGCGCCCTCGAC
>CAZEJK010000606.1:0-1686 GCA_964512045.1 uncultured Thermoanaerobaculia bacterium | reverse complement strand
GGAAACGTGCTTCTGGCAGCCACCCTCGGGGGCGACCTGCTGGCGGTGGACGTGTCCGGCGCCGTCGGGCCGGAGGACTCGGCCACGGGCTTTGCGATCCACGCCACCATGGCGCGGAGCGGCGACCAGGTGCGGGCGCTGGCCACAGACGGCCACAACCGGCTGTTCGCGGCGGTGCGGGCCGGTAACGGCTGGGGTGTACGTGCCGTCCGGCTGGAGGACGTCTGGGAGCCGGCGGTTCCGGGGTCGCCGCCCGAGTTCGAGCCGGTGGGTGGCGGCGTGCACGTTGCCCATTCGATCGGGACGACATCCGATCTCAGCTTTGCCGAGTACCTCGCGCTGGGAGCGCTGCCGACCGGAACGCCGGTGGAGATGGAGGTCGTCACCCAGGACACGGCCAGCGAGGTGATGCAGCTTGATGAGCTGGTCGACGAGCTCGACGGCGAGATCACCGAGACGGATCCCGACACCAGGGTCCAGACCGCAACGCTCCACCTCACCGCCACCAACACGCTCGATCCGCGAGAGATCCACTGCCCGCACGAGTGCGGGTACGACAGGTATCAGCGGGTGACCGTCGACAACCTGGATACGGGCCAGAGCTGGTCGGTAGATATCAGCAACCCGTGGAGCCCACCGGACTGCGGGACGCCGTCCGGTGGAGAGGCAGCAATCACGGTGCTGGCCCGTCCGACGGACCGGCTGAGGGTTCGGCACAACCGCAACGCCTGGGGGTTCCTGGCAGTCGTCGGCTCCGGGATCTCGGTGGTGGATCTGAACCGGTCCTACCGGCTGCCGAACACCGGCTTCACGGGCGGGATCGATCAGTGCAACCGGCGGCTCGGGTCCTACGAGGGTGCGGATCTCGACCTCTCCGAGTGCCGAGCGGGCGCCGACGGTCTGGCGATGACCTCCGCACTCGCGGTGCATGGCGGGACCGGCGCCTGCGACGGCGTGGAGTGCGAGCGCGGCAACGGCGAGCTGTCGGCGTACTCGCCCGTCCTCTTCACGGGGCTGGTTCCGACCTCGGCTGCGGTCGACGAGCCCGGCGCGCTGCAGAGCCAGGGGCTCGCGTGCCTGCAGACGCTTCAGGACACGGTTGTGGTCCTGCGGGATGTTGCCCTTGCCAATGACGTTCGCTGGTTCGACAGTGGAGTGCGGTTCGAGCCCGGGATCTGCTCGGACGCCGAGGCGGCGTGTCCCCTGCAGTTCGAGGCTGGAGACTTCCACCGGCTTGACGAGAGCGAGCGGCGTGGAGAGATCGAAGGCGACCTGCTGCTGGTGTCGGCGGGCCCTGCCGGCGTGTTGGTGTTCGATGTCTCCGAGCGCTCGCTCGATGCCGCGGATCTCATCGGACGCCTGCACGTGGACGGTCACGAGGTGGTCCGCCTCCAGGTGGATCCGCAGATGGAGCTTCTGCTGGCTGGAGTGCTGACGGCAGATGGACCCGCTCTCGATATCTGGGATCTGCAGTCCGTCAACGGCGCACCGTGTGCAGACGGTGATGTGTGCGACCTGCCGCAGCCGGGTCCGCTGGCCACGCTCGACGGGTTTCCGTTCACCAACCTCGTGCGGATGGGAGTGGACGGCTCCGGAACCGGGCTGGCGTACACCTGGAACGGCTCCGACGGGGCCACCGCGGCGCCGGTGGCGAGCCCGCAGATGTCGTTGGCGGGGCTGTACCTG
>CAZEJK010000605.1:0-1692 GCA_964512045.1 uncultured Thermoanaerobaculia bacterium | reverse complement strand
ACGTCCGCGCTCTCTGCAACGACCGGTTGAGCCACCCTGATGATTTCCTCGGCGTCGAAGTCACCGCAGTCGCGCTCGCAAATCGCGATAAGCATTTCTGTCTGCAGCTTCAGGGGATCGAGAGGGACGCTGGCACGGCGTCATTTCGATTCAGTGCTGAAGGCCCGGGGCAGGTTCATCGCCTGCGCAGACTGCTCGATGGCGGTGTCGAGGGGCAACAGGCGGTGATCCGGCTTGCTGGGGAAGCGGTGGCGAGCACCTCGTTCATAGGCGCCAATCCGTTCAGACGGTGGCGTGAGCAAGATGTCGATCTGGGGGTCGTCGATGCCGATTCACTTCTCCTCGAGGTCGAAGTTGACGCCGGAAACTCACCAGCCTACACTTCCTACCGTTGGGAACGCTGGTCAGGATGGCCCGTTGGGCTATGCGATCTGTCCTTGGATGGTCAGTGCGATGCTGCTGATCTCGCCGTGGGTATTGAGCGGGAGACCGACTCACAGCTATCCGTTTCACTGGAGTCGGTGGTCGCGATGATGATGGACAGGTAGACCCACCAAGGTGCGAGTGCGGATCGCCACCGATGATCCGAGCACTACGATCTCCGCGATTGGGGTAGAGTCCAATGCGCATCGTCATGACGCTTCTGGTCCGAGACGAGGCTGACATTCTTGAGACCCACCTGCGATACCACGTAGCTCAGGGCGTGGATTACTTCATCGTGACGGACAATCGATCGTTGGACGACACGAGTGCGATCCTCGGTCGGTGGAGAAGCGATGGATGGTTGAAGGTTATCCGTGAGCCGTCAGACAATTACGACCAAGCTCGTTGGGTCACGCGTATGGCTCGCCTCGCTCAGGATCGTTACGACGCCGACTGGATTCTGCACAGCGATGCGGACGAGCTGTGGTGGCCGAAGGAAGAGGCGACCCTGAAGGAGTGCTTTGCTCGCGTTGACGACTCAGTGGCGGTCATGCGGGTGGAGCGACACAACTTCGTACCGCCGATTCGCGAGGAGGAGGGCCTGTCAGGCATGTGTTGGCGCTGGCGAGTGTCTCGAAACGACCTGGGTAGGCCGCTGCCGCCGAAGATCTGCCACCGTCCGATTGTTGATGTCAATGTGGGCCAGGGCAATCATATGGCCTTCGGAGCAGGCGGTCGACTTGAGGCCCATCCGGCCCCAGTGGAGATACTCCACCTCCCAATTAGAAGCTATCGGCAGTTCGAGAACAAGATAGCGGTGGGAGGCCAGGCATATGCGCGAAACGCAGAGCTGCCTGACGGAATCGGTATTACCTGGAGAGAGCACTACAAGACCTTCCTTCGTGGTGAGCTTCGTCACCGTTATCAGTCATTGGCGCTGTCGGCTTCAGAACGTACGAGACTCGTAGCCTCCGATGAGTTGGTGTGCGACACTCGCGTAGAGACAATCAGCCGTCGGTTCCAAGGCCATAGGGCGGAGCGGCGGCACACACGAGACAAAGCGGCGGGAGACATATCCGGCGGCAGGGAGGGTATCGTTACGCTCGCCGACGATAACTACTTTCCAGGGCTCGTGCTGCTCAACTGGTCAGTCCAGGAGTCCTACGCTGTCCCGATCTGCTGTTACGATGCTGGGCTCACCCCGGACCAAGTCGAGTGGGCACGTGAGAAGATGCCGATGGTCACCATCAAGGAGTTGCCGGACGATCC
>CAZEJK010000604.1:0-1695 GCA_964512045.1 uncultured Thermoanaerobaculia bacterium | reverse complement strand
GGGTATCACGATGTCGGAACTTCGTAACCGCATGCTCCGCGACATGCAGCTCGCCGGTCTGGTGGAGGGGACCAGGCGGCAGTATGTGCGGGCCGTCCGTCAGCTGACCGCCTACTACATGGTTTCACCCGACCGCCTCAGCGAGCGGCAGGTCGAGCAGTACCTGCTCTACGTCCGCGACGAGTTGGGCGTGGCCAAGGGAACCTTCGAGCCGATCGTCGCCGGGTTGAAGTTCTTCTACCTCACCACGCTTGGCTACGACTGGCCGCTGTTCTTAAAAAAAAGATCCGCAAGCCGCGGCAGAAGCGGTTACCCGACGTCCGCGGCGACGCCGATTGCCGCCGCTTGATCGCCGCACTGAAGAAGCCCCTCTACCGCGGCTGCTTCACGCTCATCTACGCCTACGGCTTGCGGATGTCCGAGGCGGTCGCGCTGCCCGTCTCGGCGGTCGACTCGAGGCAGATGGTGCTCCGCGTCATCGGGAAGCGGAACAAGGAGCGGGCGCTGCCGCTGACCGAGTCGATTCTTCCGATGCTCCGCGAGGTCTGGAACACGCACCGCAGCAAGCGGTGGCTCTTTCCCAGTCGCCGTGAGGTGACCCACCTGCCCTACGCCACCGCACGGGCCGCTTTCGTCAAGGCGCGGAACGAGTGCGGCTTTGACGACAGTTTCCGGCCGCACTCGCTCCGCCACAGTTTTGCCACGCACATGCTCCAGCAGGGCGTGGACATCCGGATCATCCAGATCTTGCTGGGCCACTCCAGCCTGCGATCCACGGAGATCTACACCCATCTGACCGAGCCGCTGCGCGACCAGCTTCGCCGGGTGCTCACCGAGACCACCGACGGCCTCTTCGAGGGAAGGAGGTCCCGCCATGGTTGAGCCAAGCACTTTCCGGTCCAACGCAGCCGTTGAACGGACCGACGTCGAGTTGGCGGACGTTGTCCGCCGCTTCGCCCCCAAGTATACCTCTCAATACGGCCCGACGATGATGCCCTCCCAGAAGAGGGCTCTTTCGGACATCGCCGCCTGCTGCACCCGGGAGATGGGGGGACGATTGCATCGTTGCGATGACTGCCAGCAGACGTTCTGGCGTTACCACTGTTGCCGCAACCGGGCCTGCCCAAAATGCCACGGCAGCCAGGCCCGGCAGTGGCTCGAAAAGCGTCAAGCCGAGTTGTTGCCGTGCGACTACTTCCACGCCGTCGTGACCGTCCCGCGCGAGTTGCACGGGGTGTTCCGTCGCCACCAGAAGTTGATGTACGGACTGTTGATGCAGGTGGCGGCCGAGGCGATCAAGGAACTCTGTGCCCAAAAACGTCACCTCGGGGCATTGCCCGGGAGCCTGGCCGTGCTGCACACCTGGAATGGCCGCTTGGGCTATCACCCTCACGTCCACATGCTGATCACCGGCGGCGGCATCACCACCGATGGCCAGCACTGGGAGCCGGCCCGAGGTGAATTCCTCGTGCCGGTCGGCGCCCTCTCCCGCAAGATCGCCGCCAAGTTCCGCGAGGCGCTGAAGGCCAAGGCGCCGGCCCTGTTTGCCGACATCCCGAAGAGCGTCTGGCGGCGCGAATGGGTCTCCTTCATCAAACACTACGGCCATGGCAACGACGCCGTGCTGAACTACCTCTCGCGGTACGTCTTCCGCACGGCGATTAGCAATGCCCGCATTCTGAGCATGGACCAGAC
>CAZEJK010000603.1:0-1704 GCA_964512045.1 uncultured Thermoanaerobaculia bacterium | reverse complement strand
CGAGCGACCTCGTAGTCGAACTTCAGCGGCAGGAACATGCGCTCGTAGGCCTCGGGATCTGAGGCGGCCATCGCCTGGATGCCCTCGAGCAGGTCGGCCCAAATCGGGTCGAGGTACTTCCGCGAGTCGGCGTAGCGGTCGAAAAACCCGGTGCTGTCCCGCCCCAGGTTGACGTCCACCTGCCGCTCGATCGCGATCGTCGGCACCCAGCGGCAGTCGGAGGCGATCAGGGCGTCGAGGTGCTCCGGCTCGAAGGTCACCGTGTGCTCCACCGAGTGGGCGAGCGAGAAGAACTCGTGGGCGTCGCAGTCGAACGGCTTGTGCCCGGCGATCCTCAGCCCGTGCCAGGCCGCCTCGCGGTGGATCGCGCGCAGCACCTCGGGCTGTAGGAAGCTGTAGACCTTCACCTGGTCGGCGCCCTCGCGGACAGCCTGCTCGACCATCAGTCGGGCGGCTGCCGGAGTGGTGATCCGGCGCGAGGACGGCTGCAGCACCCGCGGGCCGTCGAGGATCCGGCTCATGTTGACCAGGGTCGGGCCCGGGATCTGTCCGCCCTCGAGGTGGCACTTGATCCCGAAGGTGTCGAGCTCCTTCTGGGGGTCGACGGCCTGGTTTCCCCACATGTTGCGAATCGCGGTGACGCCGTGCGCGATCATCAGCTTGAGGTCGTTGAAGGCGGTGTCGGTGAGGAGGTGCATGTGGGCGTCGATCAGACCGGGCACGATCGTTTTCCCGGCGCAGTCGACCACCGCCGCTCCCTCCGGGATCTCGCCGCCCGTGGGGGCGATGCGGACGATCGCGCCCGCGTCCACGAAGAGGTCGTGGCCGCGCAGCACGCCAG
Organism: uncultured Thermoanaerobaculia bacterium; assembly: GCA_964512045.1. Classification (GTDB taxonomy): domain Bacteria; phylum Acidobacteriota; class Thermoanaerobaculia; order Thermoanaerobaculales; family Sulfomarinibacteraceae; genus CAZEJK01. The sequence goes on along the minus strand of CAZEJK010000603.1, from coordinate 863 downwards.
GCTGTGCAATGGGGATCAGGTCGGCGTTGGTGTAGACGGTCAGGTACATGACGGCTCCTCCTCAGCCCTGCGGCTGCAGCTCGTTAACGAGGGCGAACTCGATCTCCTCGACGGGGGTCGCGAGCACCTCCTCGAGCAGACGGTCGAGCGCGCCGCGGTCGTGGTGGCGACCGGCCTTGACGACGGCTGCGATCTTTCTTGTGGTGGTGATGTTCTCGAGGGGATCGCCCTCCAGCACCAGCAGGTCGGCGGTCTTGTCCACCTCGATCGTGCCGGCGGTGTCGGAGATCCCCAGGTGACGGGCGGCGTGGACCGTTCCCGCCTCGAGGGCGCGGTACGGCGAGAAGCCGAGATCGGAGACCAGCAGCTCGAGCTCGTCGTGGATCGAGAACCCGGTGACGACACCAGGGTTGGTCTGGTCGGTACCGAGCAGGACGTTGGCCGATCGCTCGGCGAACAGCCGCGCCCTGCCGATCGTGGCCTCGAGGTCGAGCTGCTGCATCCTCGGCATGGTCTTCAAGGCCTTCGTGATTCCGTCCCAGTCCTCCCGCTCGCGGGCGTTGACGTACTCGTAGTGCGGCACCTGAGTGACGTCGTCGCCCCGGACCGCGAGCTCCCACAGCCGGTGCACGATGATCAGGGTCGGTGCGAACCACATCCCCGAGTCGGCCATCCTGGCGACCTCGTCATCCGACTTCGGCAGCATCGTGGCGTGCTCGATCGAGTGGTAACCGAGCTCGACCAGCTCGTCGGTGGTGACGTCGGAGTTGCCGTGGCCGACCACCTTGACGCCGTGCTCGCGGGCCAGATCCATGAGCCGGATGAACCCTGCTCGCGGGATGCTCGGGTAGGTCTTGAGCCAC
>CAZEJK010000602.1:0-1714 GCA_964512045.1 uncultured Thermoanaerobaculia bacterium | reverse complement strand
CGGCGGATCGAGCACTGGGCCACCGAGATGTACAACCACACCCCGCACGAGGGGCTCGGGCTCGCCACACCGGCAGACCGCTTCCACGGCGACGCTCGTCAGCTCGTGCTCCCCGAAAGCCAGGCCAGGGTCGACGAGGCCTTCGTGACCAGCTTCGACCGAACGGTCAAGAACCACAACTGCATCTCGGTGGACTCCACGCTGTGGGAGGTGCCTTCTGGTGACCCCGGCCGGAGGCTCAAGGTCTTCAGGAACATGATCACGGGGGAGCTGAGCGTGCTCCACAACGGCAAGCGGGTCGCCATCAAGCCCGCCGACCTGGTCGCCAACGCCTACCAGCCACGTGCTCAGCCAGCCTCTACGGCCTCCGACGAAAAGCCTCGACGCACTGCAGCCGACGCCCGCTGGGAGCGTGACAACCCACCGCTCGTCGACGACGACGGCAACTACCACGAGTGCGTCTGATCCAGACGCCGAAAGGAGATCATCGTGTCCGCACAGCCCGAGTCCCCACAACCCACCCCGCCTCCCGATGTCCGAGCCCACTTTGGTCTCTCCGGGGCCCCATTCACCCGCGAGATCGCGTCCCAGAAGATGTGGCGTCAACCCGGTCTCGACGACCTCGTCCGCGACCTCGAGGCCACCGTCTCGGCCCGCGACTCCGCCGCCGTCATCGCCCCGTCCGGTGCCGGCAAAACGGCCCTGATCCGGCGCCTGGTGGACAGCCTCCCAGAGGCTCGCTATCGGGTCGCCGACATCAAGGTCACTGCCGTCGGCAACCGCGACCTCTACCGCTCCCTCGCTCGTGCACTGGGCATCGAGCCCTCCGGCACCTGGCCGACCCTCCTCGAGAGCCTCCAGGCTCATGCCAAGGCCCTCGCCACCACCGAGGCCAGACGCACTGTCATCATCATCGACGAGGCCCAGGACATGCGCCCGCCGGTGCTCTCCACCCTCCGCATGCTCACGAACTTCCAGCTCGACTCCGAGCTCCTCATCTCGCTCATCCTGGTCGGCGACTCCGGCCTCGAGAGCCTCCTCCACAGACCCGACATGGAAGCCCTCAGGTCTCGCATCGCCTGTGTCATCCGGCTCCGACTCCTGTCCAGAACCGAGACCAGAAGCTACATCGACCATTGTCTCGACATCGCCGGCGCTCGCCGTCCCATCCTCGACGACTCCGCCGTCGAGGCCGTCTACGACTTCACCCGCGGCAACATCCGCGCCATCGACCACCTCTGCCGTACTGCCCTCGACATCGCCGCCCGCGCCTCCATCGAGACCATCGATGCCGGCACTGTCACCGCCGCCAGAAAGAAGCTGCCATGACTGAGCCCGTCAAGATCCAAACCCTCTACCCTTTCGACACCGATTACCTCGAACGCGCCCTCGAGTCTCTCGCCGGTGTCCCCGGCTATCCCTTCGCCGAAGAGCACGACAAACCTCTCCTCGCCGAGCTCATGCGTGACTTCCCCGAGGTCGACATCATCGATCAGATCAAGGCCTGGCGGTGGTATCGCGTCGACAACCCCTCCCGCCTCAAGAACCCTCGCGGTGCTCTTCGACGATGGATGCTCCGGGCCAGGGAGTATGGGCTGTAGCCCTCCTCAGCTCACCCTCGCATCGCAACGGCGCGCCCCGGCGCGCCGTTTCTCGCGCCCGCCTACTGCCATCAACACTGCAACGGGATCACTGCCGGGCGTGCAACGTCACA
>CAZEJK010000601.1:0-1717 GCA_964512045.1 uncultured Thermoanaerobaculia bacterium | reverse complement strand
CGAACAAAGCCTCGATGCGAGGGGTCATCAGCGGACAGCCATCGATGATCGCCTCGCGCACGTGGTCCTTGGTGAAGGCGTGCTCCATCCGGATCCGCCCAGGGTGGACGACTGCGCCGATGTCCAACAGGAACCGCCGCAGCATCGGCGCCGATACGAGGTTCTCGTAGATGAAGACCTCGGTGACGAACCGCCCGTCATCACGGTGCACGCGGCCGCACAGCCAGCGGTTGGCGATCTCAAACAGCCGATCGCGGTGGATGAGGCTCGTCAAGTACATACGACCACGCCCATCCTAGCAGCGTCCAAGGCCCGCAGCGAGTGCCGCGGGACACCGCGGTCACCGTCAGGCCCACCCACGCGTCCGTTCGCTCGCTGAAGCGACAACGCGCCAGAACGTTCCCGAATCGGGACCCGGCTTCGGTCCAGGCCCCGGCCATCCGGAAGCCGGCCCGCGGCCTCCGGAGCTACGGAAGCGAGCTTCGTTCAGACTCCGATGAGCTTGGAGGTCATCGTACAGGCGCGATCCATCAACGGTGCTTGAGTCGCGAGTGTGATCCCGGTCGCATACTGCCCTTGCTGCGTCACGCAGTTGGTGTTATGTATGGTCTCGGGTCATCGTGCGGCTGGAAGGAAAGATCATGCGTCTATGCTATACAGTATTTCTAGCAACTCTTATGGTCACCCTTGCCCTCTCTGCATCGGCTGACTGCCCAACCCCCGTCTCCAGTCTCAGCTACGGCGCCGGCAACCGCCTGCCGCACGACGTGGTGGTCCGCTACGGCCTTGCCTACGCCGCCGACGACCTCGGTCTGACCGTGTACCGCCTCGACGGTCCCGACGCGATCGAGGTCGTCGGCGAGCTGAAGCTCGAGGGAGGAGCCTCCGAGCTCACTCTCGCCGGCACCTTGGCCTGCCTCAGCCGCTACGGTGGCGATACGGTTCTCGTCGACGTCAGCGTACCGAATCAACCCCGCGTTCTGTCGGTCATCTCGCCCAGCGAGGATGTCGTCGTGTCTCGAGGGCATGCCCTGCTCGTCCAAAGCCACGACGTGACCGTCGTCGACGTCCGCACACCCGAGGCGCCTGTAGAGCTCGGCACGACAGCCTGGGCATCGCCCAGAGTGCGCCGAGCCCGTGCAGCCGCGCATGGCTCCATGCTGCTGATTGCCACTGGCGCTGAGGAGCTGGTCTCGGTAGACCTCAGCAAGCTGGATGAGCCACGAGTGACCTGCATCCTGCAAAGCCCAGGCACGGCAGTGGACGTGGCATTGCATGAGAACCTCGGAGCTGTTGCCGTCCGCGAAACCGGTCTCCTCGTCCTCGACCTGAGCGGCGGCCTCCCGGAGATCGTCGGCACCGTGCCCCTCGTCGGGATCGAGCATGTCGTGCTGTCTCGACACACTGCCATCGCCACCACCGCAGCCGGCGAGGTCGTGACCGTCGACCTGAGTCAGCCACGTCAACCCGAGATCCTCGGCACGCTCGATGGTCTCGGAAAGCTCACCACGATCGCGTGGCGACCGGGAGAGGTCGTCGTGGCCGACTCGTCCAGCGGTCTTCGCCGGCTGGAGCTCGGCGATCTGAGAACGCTCACTCTCCGTCCGGAGCGCGCCCGCTGCCACGGCGTTGGTCGCGACATCGTCATCGCCGACTCGACCGCGATCGTTGCCAACGGCCCGGCAGGGCTCCTGATCGCCGACGTCCGCTTCCCGCA
>CAZEJK010000600.1:0-1719 GCA_964512045.1 uncultured Thermoanaerobaculia bacterium | reverse complement strand
CCGTGAGATCGGCCAGCGTTCCGTCCGCACGCGTCTGGCCCTGCGCGATCAGGTCCGCCGTCTCCAGTTCGGCCGGCAACGGTCTCAAATGCTCTTCACCGAAGACGGCCTCGATCCAGCGACGGGAATCGTCGGGAAGACGCAACCGCACCTCTTCGTGAATCAGCGAGGCGGTACGCCAGAGTTGGCCAGGGTCGCGGTACACCCACGGAGTGAGCGGGAGCACTGGCGTGAGCCAGCGTTCTCCGTCGTCCGGACCCGGAACCGGAGAGATCACGTGCATCACGGTCTGCCTGGACCGTGAGTCACGCAGGGCCCTCTGTCCCTGCGCATCCCGGGCGTGGCGCCGCAAGCGCCCGGCTCGCTGCAGCAGGAGATCGAGCGGTGCCAGGTCAGAGATCAGGTGATCGAAGTCGAGGTCTAGCGACTGCTCCACGACCTGGGTGGCGACCAGTACGCGACCGCGCCGTTCACCCGGCCCAGACTCTGGACCGAAGCGGCGGAGCACATCCTGCTCGCGCGCGAGGCGGTCGGCGATGGCGAACCGCGCGTGGAACAGGTCCACAACCCCGTCACCCAGGCGGTCGCGGATCAACAAGTACGACTCCCGCGCATCGCGCACCGTGTTGCGGACCCAGCACACGCAATGCCCATGCTCGGCCAGGCGTGCCACGAGATCGGCAGCCTCCTCGGTGCCGGGCAGCACTTCGAACACCAGTTCCCGCACACTACCTGGCCTGGAGGCCACGCTGATCTCTTCCTGACGGTCCGCAGCCGCGTGAGTAAGCAGGGGAAAATCGGTGGACTGCAAGGTCGGCGGGTCGAATCCAGCTCCTGCAGCAAAAGCGGCAATCAGCCGCTGCCGGAGCTGTCGCGGCACGGTGGCCGAGAGCAGGACGACACTGCCTCCGGACCGGCCCACGTAGGTCAGGAGCGTCTCGAGTAGCGTGGTCATGTACTCGTCGCAAGCGTGGACCTCGTCCACCACGAGCACCTTGTCCGCAAGGCCGAGCAGTCTCAGCGACTGGTGGCGGACCGGCAGGACGCCGAGCAGTGCCTGATCGATCGTGCCCACCCCCACCTGGGCGAGCAGCGCCCGCTTGGTCCCCCTGGACAGCCAGTGGGAGCATGCAGCGCCAGCAGTAGACAGGCCATCGCCGTACCCGGGATCCGCAGGGCCTGGCTCGGGCAGGACGCTCGCACGGTAGCCGTCGTTCAGGTGCCTCGAACCGTGTGCGAGTACGAGGGAGGGACGAGCGGAGGAAGCAAAGAGCTTTCGGTAGAACAGGCCCAGACGTTCGTACATGGCGTTGGCGGTGGCCATGGTTGGCAATGCGTAATAAATCCCGCTCGCCTCGCCACTGGCCAGCAGGCGCGCAACAAGGACGGCGGCCGCTTCCGTCTTGCCAGCCCCGGTAAGGTCCTCCAGGCAAACGATCCGGGGACCAGAGCCCAACGTCACGTTCTCGACCTGACGCTGCAATGGCGTCGCGTCGGCAATGGTGGGGAAGAGACTGCCAAAACCACAGTTTGGCGCAGCATTGACAGGCGCCAGCCCGCTCGCAGCCACGGCCTTTCGCGCGCATGGCAGAGCTACCGATTCATAGTAGTCGGCAAGATCGCGCGGCTGGTCGTGGAATGAGAAGAAGCGCTCGCTGGAGCCCAGCCAGTCGCAAAGGACCGCGAACCCGGCAAGACGCCAGCTTGCTTCCCTCAGGC
>CAZEJK010000599.1:0-1723 GCA_964512045.1 uncultured Thermoanaerobaculia bacterium | reverse complement strand
AGCCCCAACCACCTTGAAACCGAAGCCCGCCACCACGGCGGCCATCGATTCTCGCGCCAGGGACCGGTCCCGATCGCAGTGCTCAGCATGCAGCACGCCCCGATGCGGACAAGAGCTTTGCGAGTGGTCGTGGGGCAGGCTTCAAGGCTGCGGGGGAAGGCTCACGAGCCACGCACCTCGCTGAGCGCCTATGATCGCCAGCTATAGGCACAGGAGCTATGAAGCGCCGCCAGACGTCGCCCAGAGAAACAGCATTGCGGGAGCAAGAGCCAAGACCCAGCTCAGAAGCGATCCGAGCACCAGGTACTCGGTGATCTCCGAGATGTCGTGATCTGCTCTGGAAAGCTCTGGGAACCGCAAGAGGCCTTTGGCAGAGACGATGACGGCTGCTGCGAGCGGTTCTCCGGAGACGGCAAGACCGAACACGAGAGTCCGTTCCAGTGCGCCGATCACGCGTCCCCCGCGCACCGTCTTCTCCGATTGCCGGAAGCTCGGTGCGGCGAGCTGGAGAACGGCGCGGACGATCGCGTTGGAGGTCGCCACCAGGGCGACGAGGATGCCCACGACAAGCACGGTCCGCTCGACCGCCAGGGAGCTGTGCGCACCTGTCACGAAGTATTCGGCGTATCGGACGAGACCGTCATGAAGCTCAGCGGGCCAGGTCCAAAACCATCCCACTGTCACAGCAAGAAGCAGGGCCCAGAGGAACAGAGCAGCGCGAAGCTGCTGTGGATCGGGTGGTCGTTCGGCCGAGGTGACACGCAGCCCGAGCCAGCAGATCGTCCCGCCTGCGGTGAGCAACACGAAAAGCATGGCCCGTGGACCGGTCAGGCCGAACAGCCAGGCGCCAGCAACTGTGAGCACGCTCGCGACAGCACCTCCGAGGATCACACCTTTGGTATTGCGCGGCTCGCCGGAGAGGGAGCCTGCGACCAGATCGGCCGCCCCGAGCGACAGCAGGACGAGACCGAGGTAGATCATGGGAGGCTCCGAAGCAGCAGCTCGCGGCTGTGGACCAACGTCGAGAGGCCGCGCCGCGCAATTCTGTCGGAAACCGAGGGCTGAGTGATGTCGAGACGATCTGCGATGGCGGACTGCGTGGCGCCATCCAACATCATGAGAACCACTCTTCCGTCCTCGGTGGCCAGCCGCGCGAGCAGCTCATCGAGAAGCAGCAGCAAGGCGTTGAGTGCAGCCTCGCGGTCTTCAATGAGACCAACAACCCAGGTGCGGAGGGTCCGAGGCCATCCGCGGGATGCCGAGTGCCGTTCAACCAGCTCGAGAGCCTCTCGGGCATGCCACCACGCCGAGCCGCTTCGGCCTCGGTAGTCGTGGTTGCTCTGCACAACGGTCTGCTCACCCCAGCCGACGCCGGTTCGCAGCTCGCACGTGCCGAGCAAGCGCAGGCGGAGGAGCAACGAAGCATCCAAGGCGGCGACGACCGACGGAAAGACGCCTTGAATCTCGTCGCCGGTGGCGAACCGGAGCGGCTCGAGTGGCTGCGACAAGTGGTGAGCGTTGATCCAGTCGAGAGCTTCCGAGAGCCGGGAAAACAGCTCCGCTTGGTCCTCGTGCTCGCGCGAGCGGACCACGTCGACGATCAGACCTGCACAGCGGGAACCCATGGCGCTACAAATATAGCTCCTGAACCTATTTATGTCAAACATAGACTTAGATTCTATAACTCATGGGGACAGCTCGGTCCCGTCCGCACAGCGCCCAA
>CAZEJK010000598.1:0-1724 GCA_964512045.1 uncultured Thermoanaerobaculia bacterium | reverse complement strand
GTCCGACGATGGCCAGGATTCCACCCTGATCCCCCGGACCTCACCCTCCACCAAGGCCCCAAATTGACACTGCTATGTCTGGATTCTGTCGACATAGTATGCTGAAATTGACGTCATGCGAGATCTCAGGCGTCGTATAGGCCGCGAGGAGTTCGACTACCAGGCGCTGATGGCGGCACTGTCGGGCTATGCCAACCCCCGCGACAAGGTCACCGACCTGCTGCGGCGGGGTGACATCGTCAGGGTCAAGAAGGGCATTTACGTCTTCGGGGAGGAGCTGCGGCGTCGCCCGTTCTCCCGGGAGCTCCTGGCCAACCTGGTGTACGGCCCGTCGTTCGTCTCCCTGGAGTTCGCCCTGCAATACCATGGTCTGATCCCGGAGCGGGTGGAAGCGCTCACCTCGGTGACTCCCAAGCGTCCGAAGAGCTTCGACACGCCTGTGGGGATGTTCATCTACCGGCCCTCGCCAAGGGGCGCGTTTCACCTCGGGATGGATCGGGTAGAGGAGGGCGATGTCGCGTTCCTGATCGCGACGCCGGAGCGCGCGCTCGCCGACACCATCCGAGATCATCGCGGGCATCCGCTCAGCAACCGTGACGCTGCGGCGAGCTACCTTTTCGAGGACCTTCGAATCGACGACGAGGCAATCATGAGCCTCCAGCCGGCTCGGCTCGACCAGCTCGCCACTGCGCTCGGCTCGCGCAAGGTCGCGACCTGCGCGAAGCTGCTGAGGGACTTGAGGAGTGGAGCATGAACCCTGCCATCGAAAGCATGCTGCAGCGGTACGATCGACGAAGTGCCGACGACCACGTCAACGCCCTGCGAGAGATCCTGCAGGAGATCGCGCTGTGCGGGCTGTGGAGAGCGAGGTTCTTTGAGCATGCGGCGTTCTACGGCGGCACAGCGCTCCGCGTGCTCTACGGGCTGGATCGCTTCAGCGAGGACCTGGACTTCTCGTTGTTGGCCTCACGTGACTTCAACTTGACCCCGTACTGTGCAGCGGTCGAGGAGGAGCTCGACTCGTGGGGTTTCCCGACAACCGTGGTCGGCAAGGCGAAGACGGAGCGTTCGGCCATCCAGTCGGCCTTCCTCAAGGCGAACACCCGGCAGCTCTTGCTGACGATCGATGCTGGAGAAGCTGCCGCCGGGATGCACGGTCGAAGAGAGCTCAAGATCAAGCTCGAGGTGGACACCGAGCCGCCTCCGGGGTTCTCCACCGAGACGAGGTTCCTGCTGCAACCCATTCCGTTCTCTGTGCGTGCGTACGACCCTCCGTCGCTGTTCGCCGGTAAGATGCACGCCATCCTGTGCCGTGGATGGGGCACACGAGTCAAGGGGCGTGATTGGTACGACCTCGTGTGGTACGTGGGCCGTGGAACGCCGCTCGACCTCGCCCACCTCGAGGCGAGAATGCGGCAAAGCGGACACTACGCCAGCGAGACAGCGCTCGACGAGAGCGAGCTGCGCTCCGTGCTCGCTCGAAGGATCGACAATCTCGACGTCGAGGCAGCGCGGTTGGAGGTCGAGCGGTTTCTGAGCACGCCAGAGACCGTCGCGGTGTGGTCGAAGGAGTTCTTCCGGGTCGTGGCTGAGAAGATCTCGGTTCGGCGACAGTGACGCCCATGAGCACTGAGGGAGCGCAGCACGGTCGACTACCGAGAGACCGTGAACCGCATCTCCGCGGCTCTCCGGAGAACCCCGTCCCAACACAAGCCCCGTCATCT
>CAZEJK010000597.1:0-1728 GCA_964512045.1 uncultured Thermoanaerobaculia bacterium | reverse complement strand
TGCCGGTGGCCTCGAGCCCCAGCGGCTCGGAGGCGGCGTAGACGAGGCCGTCGGGCCGGATCAGGAGGATCTCCGGCGACGGGGCGTCGGGCTCACCCCACTCGCCCTCCCAGGTCTGCCCGGGCACGATCGGGTGGGTGCACTCGGAGCCCTGGCCGCCGCAGGAGGGGTCCTCCTCGTTGGTGACGACCAGCGGCGTGTCCGCCGAGCCCGGCGCCACCCCGTTCAACGCGTGGCTGACGCTGACGGTGAGGCAACCATCACGTCTCTGGTTGTTCTCTTTGACAGCTCCGTCCTGAGCTGCTTCGTGTTTGCCGGCCGGCTCAAAACCACAGTGGCCCTGGCATGGCGCCGGTATGTGCAGGGGTGCCTTTCTCGGAAATTGCAAGGGTGATACGCTCTGTGTGGAGGTACCATCATGACAGCGATCACGGTCGGCAAGGACGGTGAGATCTCCCTCCCGACCGAAATTCGGGCTCGCTACGGAGTCCTGCCCGAGCAGCACGTCAGAGTCATCGAGACCAAAGACGGCGTCCGGCTGATTCCCCTGACAGACGATCCCATGAGCCCTGAACTGAGTCGCGAGCTCGAGGCGTGGCAAGACCTCGGCGCCGAGACCATTCAACGGTTTCATCCCGAACCCGACGAGCCGTGACTCCAGGAGACGTATATTGGGTTCGGCTCGGCTCGCGAGATGGTCGTGCGCAGGCCGGACGGAGACCAGGGATCATCTTCCAGAATGCCGAGGGTGACACGCGTGCTGCCCACCGTCCTTGTCGTCCCGTTGACAACTCAGACGGAGGCACTACGGTCTCCGGGCACCGTGTTGGTGGAGCCGGATCGTTCCAACGGTCTACGCAAGCCTTCCGTGGCTCTTGTCTTCCAGATGACCGCTGTGGACCAACGGGCTCTCGAAGATCAGCTTGGACAGCTCTCCTCCAAGGACTCTGTGAAGATCACACAGGCTTTGGAAACCCTCTTGCCACAGGACTGACAATAGGAGGGAGCGGAAGAGCGGGAGGGATCGGTGCCGGGAGAAACTTCCTCAACTTTCTTCTTCTACCGCTCTCAGCTCTTCGAGGCGTTCGACCGCCTTGGTGGAGACGGCTCGGTCGAGGGCTTCGAGGTCTGCTGCGAAGTCGTCGTCTTCGATTCGGTTCCTGTCGGCTTCGCTGACCCAACGGCCCGAGCCTTGAGACCTCCTGTCCTGCCCGCAGAAGCCCTGAGCGTCAGTGCCGATCAGCTGCTCTTCGACGGGACCGAGCATGGCCCCGACGAGGAGCTACGGCTGCAGTTCGAAGCCACCAGCCGGCTTCCACCGCACGAGAAGGACCTCGTCCGCGAGGTCGTGGAGAACATCATCATCCGCCACGATGCGTCGTGTCGAGGATAACGTCAAGAGTGCCGGTGGCATCGGTGCGGTCGGTGCGGGCCAGGCGGCCCTCGTCGGCGACGAGGCCCGTCATGTTGCCGATCGGGTCGTAGGTGGAGGCGGCGTCGGGGACGCCGGTCGTGTCGGTCACCGTCTCGAGGCTCCCGACCGGGTCGTAGTCGCAGGTCAGTCATACCTAAGCTGAGCGGTTCTGCCGGATGAGATGTGCCAAGATCCTGATGCTCCAGTGCTTCGGAAAAGCGCAGGCGTACCCTGAGGTACGTCGAGCATTTTCCGAAGTCGCTGGAGCGCAGGAGATTGGTGCAGATCGCCGGCAAGAACCGCTCAGCTTAGGG
>CAZEJK010000596.1:0-1736 GCA_964512045.1 uncultured Thermoanaerobaculia bacterium | reverse complement strand
CACACCGGGTTGTCGAGCTCGATGTAGCGGGTCGGGATCCCGAACCGGTCGGTGATCCAGCGGCCGAGGCTCTGCACACCGAACCGCTCGGTGGCGTAGTGGCCGGCCGAGAGGAAGTGCACCCCGTCCTCTGAGGCCTGGTGCAGAGCCCACTCGCCCGGCTCGCCGGTGATGAAGGCATCCAGATCGTTGGTCACGGCGCGGTGGTACTCCTTCTCGCCGCCACCGGTGACAATACCGACGGATCGGATCGATTCGCGGTTGCCGGGAAACACCAGCAATGAGCGATCACACGCTTCTTCCACCGCCTCAGTCAGCTCATCGAGACTCGTGGGGCGCCCCAGAATCCCACACACTCCGACCGACGCTCCTCGGTGGTCGCCGAACGGCTCCAGCTCCGCAAGGCCGATCTCACGTGCGAGGCCGGCCGCGTTGCCGACCTCCATGTGCCGGTCGAGCGGCAGATGGTAGGCAATGAGCGAGATGTCGTGCTCGAGCAAGATCCGGATTCGCTCGCGGAACGACCCGACGATCCGTGGCGGCTCGGAGCTGTTCCACAGGATGCCGTGGTGCACGAGGATCGCATCGGCGCCCTCGTCAACGGCGAGCTCGAACAGCTTGCGCGAGGCGGACACTGCGGTGACGATCGAGCGGACCTCGCTCCGCCCCTCCACCTGAAGGCCGTTGGGACAGTAATCGGAGACCGCATCCGCATCGAGAAGGTCGGAGATCTCGGCGACAAGTCGTTGCAGTTGCATTCGTTCATCGTAACACCAACGGAGAATGCGGAGTTCAGAAGGCAGAAGGCAGAAGGCAGAAGGCAGAGTTCAGCGTGAAGAGTGAAGAGTGAACGGTGAAGGGGCCATCCTGCCTGGCGCCTCACCCTGTGGGCCGCGGGTGGGGTGTACTCTACGGATGATGGAGATCGTGACCGAGGAGATCGACCGCGACGAGACGCCGTTCGGAACGCTTCGGCTCGTGCGCTTCGAGACGGTGCCGGAGGGCGAGCATGAGCTCGCGGAGCACGGCTACGAGATCTGGATCGACGACGCGTTTCTGATGGCCAGCCACGGGTTCCACAGCGAACGCGCGATGGCACGACTTGCGTGGCAGCGTCTGACGCCGCCGCGTGCCGGGCTCCGGGTGCTGATCGGCGGCCTCGGCGCCGGGCACACTCTGCGCGCTGTCCTGGATCTCGACGGCGTCGAGCGTGTGGTCGTGGCAGAGATCAGCGCGAAGGTCGTGGAGTGGGCCCGGACGGAGCTCGCGCCGTTCAACGGAGCTGCGGTTGCCGATCCGCGGGTGACCGTAGAGATCGGTGACGTCGGGGCTGTGCTCAGTAGGACGGCACACGCCTGGGATCTCGTGCTCCTGGACGTCGATAACGGACCGGGCTGGTTGGCAACACCTGGCAACGTCGCCCTCTACGAGAAGGAGGGCGTTGCAGATGCCATCAGGTCTCTCCGGACCGGTGGTGTGTTGGCAGTGTGGAGCCCGGCGGCCAACGCCGTTCTCGAGGCCACGTTGAACGCGGTTGCTGGTGGTGTTCAGGCTCTGGATACCGCTGCCGAGGGACGGGCGTGTCAGGAGCCGGGAAGCACGATCTACCTGGCCTGGTCATAACCCGGACGAGCCGGAGCCAAACAGGGGGGCATGCACGGGGAGCACTGACCGCTGGGAGCGGAATCAACGCAAAGGCGCCACGGCGCGAGGGCGCAAGGAGAAGTTGAATGACC
>CAZEJK010000595.1:0-1739 GCA_964512045.1 uncultured Thermoanaerobaculia bacterium | reverse complement strand
CTCCTGCGCTCACGATATCACAAGATCGTCTGAATCGTCTGACCTGGCACCGGTACCGGTACCAGAAGCCGGCGTCTTGGCAGACGAGTTGCGCGCGGTCGCCGTGCCGGAGTCCGCTCCCGGTTTCGGCGTCGACTCGCCACCGTTACTCGTCCCAGCTCGGCATGCCCCCGAGAAACGGGATCGCCCCGTAGCGGCCCTGCAGGTAGCCACGCTCGAGGTTCTCCGCTTTGCGCGGCTGGAAGTCGGTCAGCGGGTAGAGGACGGTGGCACCAGTGTCGTCCTTCTCGGTCAGCCAGACCTGATCGCGACGCAGCGCAGGTTCGCCGATCGTGGTCCCCAGGAGATTGGTGTCGTGCGTGGCGAACAGGAGCTGCGCGTTGTGCGGGTTGCTATCAGGATCGTTCATGTAGCGGACGATCTGGAGGGCGAGCAACGGGTGGAGGCTGGACTCCAGCTCATCCACCAGCAGTAGACCGCCGCGCTGGAGCGCTTCCACCATCATCGCGCCCAGGGAGAACATCGTCTTCGTCCCTTGGGACTCCTGCTCGAGTGGCAGCCAGGCTTCGCCTCCGGTGCTCTGGTGTTGGATCAGGATGGACCGATGCTCACCGCCCGGCGCCTCGATCAGCTTCAAGTCCAGGATGCCGAAATCGGCAGCTTGTACCAACTGCCGGAACTTCTCGAGCCTCTCGTCCTCTGACGGCGCCTCTCCACCAGCAGATCGCTGAGCTGTCTCCTGCTCAGCTTCCAGCCGCAGCATGAGCCACCACTTGGGATAGTGCGACACAATCACTCTTCCAAGAGGGACTCCGAGCTGATCACGGACGTTGAGCGTCCGCACCCCACGAAACCACTTGAAGAGCGGCATGAGCTGCTGATGGCCTTGCTGAGCCGCTGCAGAGAGAAAGAGCGAGTTTGGCCTTGTCAGATCCTGCACCACGCGGTTCTCACCCCGCAAATGCTCACCGAACTTGAAGTGATCCCCGTCCCTTTCGAACCAGCTCTGCTTTCGCCCTCGGGGCCAGCCATAGAGCCATTCCTCAACGAACCGCTCGTGGTCTGCGACGAACCCGTACTGGTGTCGGGTCCCGTCCAGCACGATTGTCACCTCGAACAGCGATGGCTCAGCTGCCTTCGGCCCCCATGCAAACGGGCTTCGAGGAACACCGGCGTCCGGCTCGAAGTAGCGGTGTGAAGCGATGACTGTGTCGACCATATATCTCAGTGCCGCGAGCACGTTGCTCTTACCGCTGGCGTTGGCCCCGTAGAGCCCGGCCACGGGGAGCACGGGGTCGCTCGTGCCGGCCACCTTCCTGGGTCGGGGGTCTCCTGGATCTCCCCGCCCGCTCGCGACCATCGACAGCGCCTGCTCATCACGCAATGAGCGGTGGTTCTGGACCCGGAACTCGATGAGCACGTGCAAAGCCTCCTTTGCAATCGATTCTACACAGATAACCGCAAAGGAACTGCAAGAACTGCCCGTAAAATTGAAGTTGATTGCATTCTACCGATGGCCGAAGCAGAGCTTCAACCCGACAACGACACGGGTCACTACGCACATGAACCGGGATCGGCGCCCCTGCGGGACGCAGGCCTCAAAATCCGGAGTGCGTTCACCAGGGCCGTTGACCGGCATCTGGACCGTTGACCGGGACGGAACGCTCTGCCCATGCACCCACGCCATCGCCGACACTACAGTTGGGGCAGAAGGCGTCGAGCGCAGTCGTCGTCAATCC
>CAZEJK010000594.1:0-1770 GCA_964512045.1 uncultured Thermoanaerobaculia bacterium | reverse complement strand
TAAGGGGCCCGCAGCAGCGGGCCCCTTGAGCTCTTCAAACAGGTTGTCGAGACGAGCTGAACGACTGATCAGCCGTCGCTGCCGGCCGTGCGCCTGCTACTGTGGCTCAGTCGACGGCTCGGCGACCTCGCCGTTGGCGATCTCGTCTGTGGTCGCGTGTCGAACGTCGTCAACGGTAATGTGGACACCGAGGGTGCGGCCAGCGAGCGGATGGTTGCCATCGAGGGTGACGTTCTCATCGCCGACCTCGACGACTTGCAGGTGCTGCTCTTGGCCGTCTGGAAGCTCGGCGCGCACCACGTCGCCCTCCTCCACCTCGAACGACAGACGGTCGCGCTCGACCTGGATGACAAGCTCATCGTGGTGGGGTCCGAATGCGGTCTCGGGCTCGAGTGTGACGTCCGCACTCTGGCTGGTCTCCATACCTTCGAGAGCGCTCTCCAGCCCCGGCAGCAGCTGGCCGTGGCCGTGCAGGTACGTCACGGTCTGGGGTTCCTTCATCTCGTCGTAGTCGGCACCGCCGGTGTCGGTAAACCGGTAGCTGATCGTCACGACCTGGTCGCTACGGACGGTTGTGGCGTCGCGGTCACTCATGTCGGCTCCTTACTCGCTCATCGGGCTTTGACTGGGTGCGGCCTCGTCGGTAGGTGCACCAGAGGCTTCCGGGGTCTCGATCGTGATGGTGGCTTTTTCGCGGAGGCTGGTCAGCAGCTCTCTGACGGCCTCGCCGGTCTTCTGCTGCTTGAGCGCGTTCGCGATCTGTGGCTTCACTTCCTCGAGCGAGGCTGTGGACGGATCACGGCGATCCTCCACCTTGATCACGTGGAACCCGAACTGGGTCTTCACGATATCGGAGATCTCGCCAGGCTCCATTGCAAACGCAGCCTCGCCAAAGGCGGGCACCATTCGTTCCTGGGAAAAGAAGCCAAGATCGCCGCCACGGACTGCGCTGGGACCTTCGGAAATCTCCTCGGCCAGTGTCGCGAAGTCCTCGCCGTCCAGGGCTCGTTGTCTGGCAGCCTCGGCTCGCTTCCGTGCGTCTTCGATCTCTGACTCGGTCGCGTCAGCTGGACTCTTGATCAGGATATGGCGCGCGTGGACTTCCTCGGGGTTGACGAACCTCTCCGAGTTCGACTCGTAGAAGCTGGCGATCTCCTCCTCGGAGACCTCGATGTCAGCACCAACCTCCTCTGAGACCATGGCACGGGCGAGCTCGCCCTCCACGATCGACTGCTTGAAGCCGTCCATGGTCATACCGCCTTGCAGCAGGGCTTGCTCGAGGGCCTCGGCGCCACCGGCCTGCTGCTGGATCTGGGCCATGATCTTCTCGACGTGATCCTCTGGCAGTGTGACGCCGCGTTCGCGCGCCTCCTGCGCAAGGAGCTTCGTATCAACGACCTGCTGTTGGGCGGCTTGGACGAGCTGCTGCTGGTCGACCTCACCGCCACGCTGCTGCATCTGCGATCCGATGCGCTGCATGACAAGACTGATCTCCGCAGCATGGATCGCCTCACCGTTGACGGTCATCACGACGGGGTTGATCTCACCTTGCGGGGCGTTCTCTTGGCTGGGCTGTTCGGTCGGCTCCTGTGCGATGGCGGCGACGGCCATCACCATCAGGCCAACACATAGTGCGACTCGCATGGTTCCTCTCATCTGTTTCAGGGGGTTTGGAGATCGAAGCAGGAGCCGATCTGGGCTCACCAGTTCGACCGCTTCAGGCGAAGGCAGAGGATATCATACCCATACAAACCATGCACTTCCAGATTA
>CAZEJK010000593.1:0-1784 GCA_964512045.1 uncultured Thermoanaerobaculia bacterium | reverse complement strand
CGGGCTCGTGGACTGATTCTGGGAGGTGGTTGGGGGGGGGTGGCGAGTACACGTCGTAAGTTCTTAGTTCTTAGTTTTTAGTTCTTAATGCCGCCCTCCCGCCCGGGGGAGGAGGGAAGTTCTGAGTTCTCAATTCTTAGTTTTGAATGCCGCCCGCCCGCCCGGGGGAGCTGGGGGGTTGGTGGCTGTTGTTGGTCTACGGTGCCGGGCGCACTCGCTGATCTGGTGTCGGCTCGTGTCGAGTTGCCGTGACCGTGGATTCGCTCGACTCAGTGAGGGCTACTCCTCACCCGCCTCTTGCAGGACTCTCGATACAAGACCAGGGTCGTACCATAGTCCGGCCTTCAGTCCCCGCTCAATGAGAGGCCGCAGGCGCGGGATCGTTCCGAGAAGCTTCGCGCGCAGCAAGAGACCCAGCGAGCCCGTCACCCGCAGTCCCACGCTCCGCGCAAAACGCCTTCCCTTCCGCTCATCAATACAGACTGACGCGATCTCATGTTCTCTTGCAAGCTGAATCACCGCGGCCTCGCCCTCGTCCAGGGCTGCAACTGCGATAGGGTCCAGAACTCCATGGAGGTTCGCTACGTGGAGCCACTCCGGTTCGACGATTGGATACCCCGAGCCCGCACCCGCATCGAGCTCGATTCGCACCTCCTGTGGGCAGACAAACTCGCCGCCCAATGCCGGCGGCACGCCGAGGGCCTCCATGCGCGCGAGAGCGATGAGTGGTCCTGTGTTGAATACGAGCCGATCAGTCATGGCGGGCGAACGCCACCTCGTCCTCGGCATCCTCGACGGTGAGGTTGCTGATCGGTACGCCAACGCTTGGCAGGCTCATGAGGAAATCGACTCTCGCGCGTCCGCACAAGGCTGCAGCCTGCCCAGAGCTCAGCCTGCCCTGCTGATAGAGCTTCGCACTCAGCAGGAACCGAGCCTCTTCCAAGAACTCAGCTGGCGACATGCCGAGGCCCGCCAAGACTGAATCGGGAACCTCGAGGCTGAGCTTATGCGTCATGGTCGTTTCTCCCAAGCACTATTGTAGTGGTTCACGGAGCGGCATCTTCGACAACGCGAGGCAAGACGGCGGAGTTGAGTGGCCCCGGGGCGTTGGGTTTCTTTGGCTAGTGATGGTTTCTCCTTGCGCGCGCCTTGCCGCTTGCAGTGTGGTCCGATGCGGACGAGACGTCCGCGCTCCGTGCGTGGGTAAGGGCTCGCAGGGTGGAGCGGCTGTTGGCTTGTTGTGTCATCGCTGCTGGCGGTGCCTCACGCAATCTCGATGGTTGACGGTTCGGGCAGGAGAATTCCCTCACTACCGTGGTCTCGCGGTTCCGGCGTCTACCCAAACGAAGCATTACTTTGCTTGCGGCCTTCGGCAGCGTTGGCCGTGAGTGCCCGCTCGGGAGCAGGGCTTCTGATCGGAAGGCCATCGGTCGGGGCTGGAAGCCCCAACCACCGTCCTCACCCACCACCCAAGAGGCCGGCCGCCTGCAGTGTGGTCCGATGCGGACCAGAGGTTCGCGCTCCGTGCGTGGGTGAGGGCTCGCAGGGTGGAGGGATTGTCCGCTTGTTGCTGGGTGGCTGTCCGAAGACGTCGGGGCTGGAAGCCCCGACCACCGTGGCGGAGGTTCGGAAGCTCGTTGTTTTCAACTCTTGGTTCTGAGTGCCGGCCGCCCTCCTGGGAGACGTTGAGGCGTGCATTGGCATGGTGTTCACATCGTGGGAAACAACCACACGACCATGGTTTGCGGCAAGCTCGAGAACCGCGGCGTCGGGTTGATCGGCCA
>CAZEJK010000592.1:0-1794 GCA_964512045.1 uncultured Thermoanaerobaculia bacterium | reverse complement strand
GTCCGCATCCGACCTCGCTGCACGCCCACTCCTGCGGACGGGACGTCCGCGCTCCTCTCGCATAGACCCAAACGACCCTGAGCCGCAAAGCTCCCACCCACCCGGCCCGCGGGACGCGGACCACCACAACCAGAGTCCGCTCCAATTGTGGAAGCCGGGTCCCGCCGGCTGGGGGGTTGGGCGGGTCTGGATCGAGCACGACCGCGGCCACCCTCAACGCCAGCCACGCCAAGGTCCTCCCAGGAGATCTCTCCACTCGCCATGTGCACAGCAGCGTGACAGACCCCACTCGTCACAGCCCGCAGCAACGCCACGGGGGCTCGGTCGAGATGACGTCGATGGTGCGAGGGGCGTTGCTCCGAAGCCCGATGCTCTGGGAGGTCCCACGGACCGCACAGTTCTCGCGCTTGCCTTCGGCCGCCGAGAGCGCCGCGTGGGATGCCCCCCCCACTGCCGATCAGCAGTGGACCTCCTCCGGAATGTCAACCGCTGACCGGCGATTCTGTCGAGCCTGCACCGGTGGTGCCGTTCCTACTGCAATACCACATCAATATTTTGGGAGCCGCCGAGGTACCCGGACCATGGAATCGAGATCTCGCCAGGACCGAGGACAGCCTTCAGAAGATACTGACCTGAGCTCACGTTGGAAAATCGGAAGGTGCCGGCCTGTGTTGACTGCGCGACATACTTTCGGCCAAGTCCATCGCTGCTGTTCAGAGCCAGCACGGCACCAGCAACGGAATTGCCTTTCGAGTCAACGATCGTGCCTGTCACGACGAAACCTGCGGAGGAGCAGACGATCTCAGCCTCCCACGTCGATACGTTGTTGGGAACCCAAACGCTCCCGTTACACGGCTCTCGCAGCGTCGCGTGCTGAACGACGTAACCAACATCTCCGTCGGGCCCAGAGCTGACGACAAAGTCGCCACCATACCCGGTGTTCGCTTTGAACTGCTCACCGTTCTTCATAAGAATAACGGTTGCCTGGCTCCCATCACCACCGAGCCCGTTCACTGTTCCGATCCAGTCCACGCCTCTTTCGAGGTGGACAACGTACTCGAAGTCCGGAATAGAAGGAGGCACCTTCACGGTCTCTCTCGACGCTCTGAAGTCCGGGTGCGAAACCCGAAGCGTGGCGACCCCCTCTGGCACGTTCCGAAACTCGACCCGACCATCTGAGTCCGACTGCTCCGCACGTGGCGCGTCACTATCGGGCGCGTAGAGGGTGACCGTCGCACCAGCTACAGGGGATTGACCACCTTCCAGCAGACGAGCCCGAAAGCTCTCGCCTACTTTGAGGCTGAGATCGACCACCACGCGCCCCGAAGAACCGACTGGACCAACCTCTGCTCTCCCAGGCGCGTACCCTGGAGAGGAGGCCACCACGACACAGCTCTCGAGGTCTTTAGGGACCTCACCGATCGAGTACCAACCATTCTCATCCGTCGCAGTCGAGCGGCTCAAAGACCTAATCCCGCGGCACCTGAGCTTTACAGCCGCGCCCCAGAGCGGGTCGCCCTGCAACGACGCTACGACCGTTCCTTCGATAGTGACTCCCGGCGAAAGATACACGTCCAGCTCCAACGCCTCTTCAGCGTCGGCCGAAACGATTTCTGTAGCGGGGGCGAAGCCTTCAGCGGTGACCACCAGTGCGACATCGTCCGTCGGAGGAAGCTCCAACTCAACGGAGCCGGTCGGAGAATCGACCACTGTCTCCCCGTCTGGAATGGGGAAGGTGTCCGCTCTTGTGCCGCCGCGGTGAATCCACGCCTCGTTGACTCGAAAGCGCTCGAT
>CAZEJK010000591.1:0-1796 GCA_964512045.1 uncultured Thermoanaerobaculia bacterium | reverse complement strand
ATCGCCGGCCAGACTGCTCCTCCGGGACGCCGCATGGGGCACGCCGGGGCGATCATCTCCGGCGGCAAAGGCACCGCGGCCGAGAAGATGAAGGCCCTTGAAGCAGCGGACATCGCCGTCGTGCCGACGCCGGCGGACATCGGAAAGACGATGAAGGAGCTGCTCGAGTCGTACTGACCTGTAGGCGGTACGACGCGCAGATCAACGGGCCGCTCACGCAGGTGAGCGGCCCGTTCGTTGCAGTCTTCGTGGAGGTGGTGCGATCCTGGGATCTCGGGGTCGGTGACCCTCCCGGGAAGCGACGGTCCGAGCACTGTGCCCGGGCCGTGCTCCGTGCGGGCGAGCGCTTTACTCAGCTGTCTCGACCAGCGGCTCGAGGGTCATCGGGTCACGCAGCGGGAGCACAGTGACCTGTCCCAGATCGGTGAGCTGGGCCTCGTAGTCGGGGTGCCCCTGCTGGATCTCGGCGACGTTGCCCACCATCAGCACCACGAGACGGTCGGCGTGCAGATGCGTGCGAGCGGCCTCGAGCACGTCCTCGGCGGTGATCGCGGCGACTCGGTCACGGTAGTTTGTCCAGTAGCTGTGCGAGCGACCGATGAGCTCGTCGCGAGCGAACAGCATCGCCGTCTGGATGGCGCGCTCGAAACGGTTCGGGAACGGCTCGATGAACGAGGTCTTGGCGGTCTCCAGCTCCTCCGCAGCGACCGGTTCCGTGCGGATCCTGCGGATCTCGTCGAGCACCATCGAGCCGCCGGCGGCGCAGGTGGGGCCCTTCGACTGGAAGAACGCCCGAAATGCACCGGGGTAGCTGTGCGGGAAGCCGAAGCGGGAGCTGGCGGTGTACGCGAGCCCCTCATTGGCACGGACCTGCTTGGTGATGCGCGAGGTGAACCCTCCACCCCCCAGGATGTCGTTCATGACGAGGAGGGTGAGCTCATCCGGGTGCCCTTCACACAGCCCGATCTGACCGATGCTGACGCGTCCCTGGTTCACATCCTCCTTGTGGATCAGGTAGACGCCTGGAGCAGGAACGTGGGTGGGTTGTGGCACGTCGGGAAGCGGCGTCTCGGCGGGCTCGAGCTGCCCGAATGTTCGCTCGAGACGGTCGCGCATGGTGTCATCGGAGAAGTCGCCCGCCACGGCGAGAACCAGGTTGTCTGCGTGTACCAGGCGGGAGACGAAGCGGCGGCACGCCTCGGGGGTGAGCGCCTCCACCGATGCTTTCGTCGGCAGGTTGTTCAGCCAGTAGTCGTCGCCGTAGATGAGCCTCTGCCATGCACGTGCCTCGATCTGACTGGTGTCGTCGTTGCGCTCGCGCATCCTCTGGATCAGGTCATCGGTGGCCTTGGCAAACCGTGCCTCGTCGAACCGTGGACGCAGCAGCAGATCCATCAGGAGCGGCATGGCCTCGTCGAGCTTGGAGCTGAGCACGTTCAGCGTCACGCTTCCGGTGGTGCTCCCGATCCGAGTGGACAGGTTGGCAGCGAGGAAGTCGACGGCCTCGTCGAGCTCTCGGGCGGAGCGCTCACCGGCGCCGCCGGTACGCCATACCTCCGATGCGATGGAGGCCAGACCAGCCGTGTCAGTCGGCTCCAGGTACCCGCCGCCGCGGAACAGGGCAGCGATGGTGACCAGCGGAAACTCGCGGTCCGGCACGGCGTAGACCGGGATGCCGTTGGCAAGCTCGAACCGGAACGAGCTCGCGTCCGGTACCTCGAACGTTCGCGGTGGGAAGTCGATCTTCTCGGGGCGGGGAGGGATCTCTCCGGCCAATGCAACGCTGGCCGGCAGAG
>CAZEJK010000590.1:0-1797 GCA_964512045.1 uncultured Thermoanaerobaculia bacterium | reverse complement strand
GGATGAGGTCGTGTATCCCTTTCGCCGGGATGTGGGTACCAATGTAGCCGAAGGTGAACGGCTCTCTAACAGCGCGCGACCGACCTGCCATGCGTTCATGAGGAAACCCGTAGTCGAGGTACACGAGCTTTCCTTCGGGCAGCCCGAACGCGTCGCGATAACGGTTGTGCAGGTAGCGAGCGGGAGCGATGAAGAGGTCGACAAGCTCTGTCATCTCGCGTACATGAGCCATGCGGCGCTTGACCCAGGCGGTCCAGTACGAGACGTCTGCCTCACGCTCGTCGGGTGCTCCGCTGAAGTAGCGGGCGTAGCAGCGCTCGGCGCACTTCCGGTCTTCCTGGTTATCGCAGGCTGCCCAAAGGTTGTTCGGGTCCTCCGGAAACATCTGCATGAATTGGCCGCGAGGACACATCAGCCAATAGTCGTGTAGCGTGAAGACGATCGGTATCTCACGTGTTGCCGCCTCCCTCAGCAGGGAGGTTGAGAGGTGGTTTAAGTGACCAACGTGGACGATGTCCGGGCGGATCTGCTCGAGTACCTCGGCGAAGCGCTCATCGATCCCCGTCGCGCGGTAGCGATCCTTTAGACGGGGGTTGTTGACCACATGCAGTGTGATGCGATGGTCATCGGCATCTCGCTCTTGGCGTAGCCGGAAGTCGGGCGCGAAGGCGTCCTCCTCTCGCGTGAATACGTGGATCTCGTGACGCTCAGCCAGAGCGTGGCACAGCATCTGGGTATAGACCTCCGAGCCGGCGTTGTAGCGCATTGGGTAACCGTGGATGACTTTCAGGATCTTAATCGCAAAATCTCCCGCGTCTCGCGGATCAGTCAGTGGCACGGCATTCCTGGATAAGCCGGTGCCATCCTTGAGCCGAACCAGCAGTTGTTCTCCTCAGCCTGCACGGCCGAGGGGAACGGCGCTATTCAGGTCACGAGCACGTGACCAGTGATGGCTATGAGGACTTGGTAAACGCTTTCTGCTCACCCAACGATGCCGCGCAGGCGTGGATGGCGCGGCTGTGCATCGCAGGCTTGAAATGCGACGCCTCTCGCAGGGCTTTGATAGGGGAGGCGTACCGCGACTGGTAGTACGCCCTGTTGGTGGGGTTGAGCTGGTTGGCGCGGTTGTCTCGCGCGCTCTTCGAGGACTTCGTCATGCTCTTGCTCACGGCAAAAGCCGTCTCGAACCGTCATCCCCTCCGCGGGTATCGGAGGTCGCTTGGAGCATCGGCGTGCGCGAAAGCGCAGATGAAGTCAGAGCTGGCTGATTCGGGTCGACTCCTGCGGGGGTACTCCTCACCGGTTCACCGTCGGCCCGGACCCGATCCTGGGACGCGAAGAGGCGTAACCTCACCACCACATGGTCAACGGGAAGGAGAACGGGTGTCAAGGGATGAGCTGAACAGCCGCTGAGCGGCCAAGTTATCGGCATGAATTGGCGGTCGCCGTGTCTTTTTGGGACATCACAACATTTTCTCAGCACCTGTAATTCACACGTCCCGCTGGAGGGCTATTGCTGGTGGTCGCCGCATCGCGGGGTCCATCCTGGGAGGGCGCTGCCTCTCAGGCCCTGAAGCAAAGCCAACCTCGAGGCGACCGTAAGCTAGCCGAACAACATCGCGGTTGCCACCGTCAGAGCTGTCTCATCCCGACCCAAACCGGCTAGCCACCCGGCCGACGCGAGCGGTCCTTTTCCAGGGTAGAGCAGCCGCTCACCATCACAGCCGTCAGCAGCTTGCTCAAATGGTTGTCTCCGACAGCGGCCGAATGCGCGCGAGCGTTTGCGCCATTGCGCGC
>CAZEJK010000589.1:0-1811 GCA_964512045.1 uncultured Thermoanaerobaculia bacterium | reverse complement strand
GGCCGGGGCCTGGGCCGGGTCCGGGTCCGGGCTGAAGCGTCGTCGCTCCTGCCACACTTCCTCGTCTCGATTGGCCCTTACGACGCGAGCGCGTGCTCTTGATGACGACCTATGTCAGGACGACACCGTTCAGGAGGCCTGGCGCGTTCGGTGTATGGTTCGTGGCCGGTCGCTGGTGGACCAGTCCGACCCAGCCCACGAGCACGAGAAGTCAGGATTCGCTATACTCATAGCGACGACTACGAAGCGAGGGGGACTCCGCCGGTGCGGCACGTCAGCTGGTTCGTGTTCATTGCGCTCGTTCTGGTTGCTGCAACGGGTGAGCCTGCCAACGCCCAGCGTCGCACCACCGCCCTGACGGTTCAGGGCACGACCGTCACCGTGGTCTGGGTCGCCGTGGAGGCCGGTGACGACGCCAATGAGCGACGTCAGAAGAGGATTCAAGCAAACCCGATCCGGCTGCGCAGATTGGTGGTGGACGGCGCCCTCGAGCTGGCGGATGTCCCGGTGCCATCGGGTCGCTACCGCTTGCGGCTCAACGCAGGCGGCTCTGGGCCCGTCGTCGAGGTCCAGGACACGGAGGGCAACCCGATAGCTGTTGCCGCGGCCGAGCCGCTGGACGGCGAGGCCCCGGCCAAGGAGCCCGGCGTGCTGCTCGAGGCAGGCACTGGTGGCACCGTGGTGATGCAGTTTCCACACGGAGGCCAGTGGTGGCAGGTCGTCGCATTGGTGACACAGTCCGAAGCCAGCGAGGGCACAGACTCTGGGGAGGGGGACGCATGAACATGAAGCAGCTCGCGCACACAGGGCTCGTGATCGGTATCGCTCTGGGGCTGATGGCCGCCGCCGGAACGGCCGAGGCCGCGGGACGCGTCACCGGGCTGAAGATCTCGAACCTGACCGTCAACAACCTCGACGTCGACTTCGATGTGACCCTGTACACGACAAGCCCGCGGGGCACCTTTGCAGATGGCTTTTTGGGCCGGGAGTACACCACACGGTCAGAGACCACCTACCCCTACTACCTGACCACGTCGACCTATACGGTCACGAATACGTATCCATGCCCTACAACGCCGACACTCACCTGCACGTCGACGTACCTCACCTACACCGGCACCACCTACACTTACACCTACGTCTACCAGTACTACCGCACGCTGGGGAGCCCGAACCTGCCGGCGATCGACTTCGGCGACGGCACCACGATCCCGGCCACACAGATCCCTCTCGACACCGGAGGAGCGCCGAGTGTCTACCGCGGCAGCTTCTCCCACAGCTACCCGGCGATCGGCAACTACACCCTGAAGGTGGCCCGGTACGACAAGAACCCGGACACGACGCTACCGGACGGCGGCAACCTGGTCACCGTCTCGAGCTCGGACACGTTCAGCTATCGCTCGGCGGGGTACTACCGGGTCTACTCCAGCGGCTCACCAGTATTCTCAACCTCGATCAGCTACAACAACGTCCAGACCACGCCCAGCACCCCCGCTCCCGTCGGCGTCAGCGCCTCCACCAACGTGGAGATCCTGGTCCCGGTGGAGCTGCAGAGCTTCGAGGTGGCCGACGGGAGCCCGCTGCGCCGCGTCCTGCCGGCGGGTATGATCGGGTTCGGTCTGCTGTCCACGGCCCTCGGCATGGTGCTCTACCGCCGGGAGGGTTAGCTCAGAGCTCCGAATCTTCGAAGACTCGAGGCAAGCGCTCTGAGTTGAGTTCTAAGTTCTGAATTATCAGTTCTTAATGCCGCCGCCCTCCCCGGAGCCTGCTCTGCGAGCTTCCGGCACAGAGGGGTGTTTCGACGCCTGCTG
>CAZEJK010000588.1:0-1846 GCA_964512045.1 uncultured Thermoanaerobaculia bacterium | reverse complement strand
CGCGTTTTCCAGGGGCCTGTGGGTGGGTGTGGGAAACGCGGTGCTCGAGCATCAAGCTTCCCCCAGCCGTGCAAGAGCGTTTTCCACAGCCATCCATAGGCCCCGGCAGCCCCGGCAGATCCATAGCCTGCCGGCCATCGGTTGATGCCACTCCTCCAAAGTACTCGTGTCGTCTCGTGTCCGGCGCTGCCACTTCGAGACCGCCAAGATGGGGTTGCCAAATCTCTCGCACTGGGCCTCGCATCTTTGGCGTTGCCGGCACAGCTACCTCGGGCATTTCGTCCATCCTCGATCTCAGGGGGCGCCTCAAGGCTGAATCGGGGTCTCGCTTCCGCGGATCCGAGAGTGAAGTGGAGGTCACCCCAAAAAGTGGTTTCACCGGACTGCTCCTTGAGTCAATCGTTCTGCTCTGCTCTCGTCGCCTCCTTTCGGACTCGCCTACGACTTCAGATGCCCGAGCGCCGCCGCCACCTTGCTGCCCGCCGCCACAAAGCTCCCGGCAACAACCTCCTCGGCCACAGCCACCTCGCGGGCCTGCTCCGCCATGCTACTGGTCGTGATGCGGACCTTCTTCGTCTTCTTCGCCCCACCATCGATGTCGAGCTTCGCCGTGTTGAACAGACGCCTGGAGTCAAACTCCGCTCCGCGCGCCACATGCCACAGCGCTCCCACCAGCTTGCGCATCACTGCGACAATCGCCTTCTTCTTGATCCCGCCATCGCGCGCCACCTTCTTGCGATACCACGCCGCGACGATCGGATCCCGATGCACCAGCCGCAGCACCGCCAAGTACAGGTAGAACCGACAGACCCCTGGTCCACGCTTGGTGATCCTCAGCTGCCCCTGGTGCTTGCCCGAGCTCCGCTCCTTCAAGTTCAAGCCCAGAGCCTTCTCCAACGCCCGAATGCTCTCGTACTCCCGAAAGTCACCAACCTTGCTCACCAACGTCGCCGCCGTGATCTTCCCGACCACCGCCGCTAGCCGTTGTGCCGGCTCGTGCTCCTCAACCAAAGCTTCAACCGCCACGCGTGCTTTCCGCCCCGCCGCGCGACATCGGATCACTTCCCTCGCGATCTCCTGGATCGCCTCTCGCTCCGCTGGGATCGCCGGTACGCCGATCGATCCCGACGCAACCTGCAACACACCCTCGATCTTCGCCTCCGACAAGAAATGCCGCCCAACTCGGCGCATCAATGCCCGCGCCCCGCTCTCATCCGCCGCCACTGCATCCGGCGTCCCATACGCCTCCACCAACGACACCAACGTCGCCGAGTCCAGGTCCAGCACCACCGGCAGCTCCGGCCAGTGCCGAGCCAGCAACGCCTCCAAACGGTTCAGGTTCGCGTGCTCCTGCTTGTCGTACATCTCCAGCACCCGCAGCCCCGACTCCAGCTCACGCTCCATCTCGCTGCGCATCCTCCACTCCTGGCTCACACCGATCCGGTGCAGGTGCGCAACCAACGTCGCCGACTTCGCGTCATGCCAGCTCGGCACCCCGTCCAGTACCTCCGAGGCGTTGTGCGACCGCTTCGGACTCACCCGGTACACCTGCACTCCCTTGGCCTCGAACAACCCCCGAAGCGGATCCCCGTACGTGCTGCTCGGCTCCAACGCCACTGCAAGATCCGTTACCGGCAACCCTGCAACTCGCTCCACCACCAGCGCCGTCTCAAAAGGATGTCGCCACTCCACTCGCAGTGCCACATCCTCACTCGTCAGCGACATCAGCGCCCCCACAACCTTCTCCTTGCCAACGTCGACTCCGAACACCACCCGATCATCTCGAACCGATTCCTCCGTCTTCTCCCAGTTCACCTTGTTGACTTTCACGCTCCGATAGCTACGC
>CAZEJK010000587.1:0-1854 GCA_964512045.1 uncultured Thermoanaerobaculia bacterium | reverse complement strand
AACCCCGGCTCGTCGAACGGGTAGTCGATCACCACGTACCAGTCCACGTCGGACGGGCAGCGCAGCTGCTCGTCGCGCAGCTGCCGGACGTTGGCGAAGCGCACCTCCCCGGTGCGCTTGGTACCACGCCACTCCACGATGCGGCGTACCGTCGAGCCCTCATCGGAGGGCAGCCCGAGCGCCGTGAACAGGATCCGCTGCAGCGTCCGCCGCCGGCCCGCCGGCGAGTCCGCCTCGGCGGCCTGCTCCAGGATCGGCCCCAGGTCCACGCCCTCCAGGCGCAGGCTCACCCGCGGGTCTCCGGAGTCGTCCACCCGCAGCTTGCCGATCTCGCCCGCCCAGTCGCGCAGCCGCTGCGCCGCCATCTGCACCTCGGCGCCGGGGATCGGCGTCGCCACGCTGCCATGGTTCAGATGCACCAGCCGCGACGCGGTCAGGTCGCGGAACGCCCCCGCCTGCGGCACCAGCGCCGCCAGCAGCACCGTCTTGGCAAGCCGGTTGTCGTTCCGGCACGGCCGCTCCGGGCAGCCCGAGCAGCCGAGACGCACCGGATGGTCGGGCCGCAGCCGCTGGCAGCGCTCGGCGGCGCCGGTGCCGTGGGCGGCGTGGATCGCGGGCAGGAGCGCGTCGGTGTACAGCGCGCGCGCCTGGTCGAACCGCTCCTTCATGATGTGGTCGAACGGCTCCTCACCGCCGGCAAGGACGTCGTACAGATCGCCGGTCACCACCATGTCGCCGGGCTCGAGGTCGGTGGCGTGCTCCACCAGCAGCTCGGTGAGCAGCCGGATCGCCGTCCGCTCCCGCTGGAGCGCATCCGACAGCGCCACCATCGCCTCCACCACCACCGGCGAGAACGGGTACACCTTGCGAAACGCCGTCTCATCGCCGTCGCGCCCGAGAAGCACGTTCCACGCCGTCGCCGGCAGCCCACGCCGCAGCTCCTCGAACCCCTCGAGAAGGAGCGTGCGGGCGACGTCGTCCACCGGCCGCACCACCCGCCGCTCGACGATCGCCGGCAGGTTGGAGTCGGCGAGCACGATCTCCTCGAACCGGCCGCTGGCGTGGTTCAGGGTCTGGTTCAGCGACTCGCGCTCCGCCCCGGCCACGTCCGGCCCGACGAACTCGGAGAGGTCCCGCTGGCGGGCGATGAACGACACGATCGGCACCGGCCGCTGCTCGTCCTGAGCCTCCACCAGCTTGACCAGCTGCTGGGCCTCACGGTGCACGAAG
The DNA here is from genome assembly GCA_964512045.1 of uncultured Thermoanaerobaculia bacterium. Taxonomy (GTDB): domain Bacteria; phylum Acidobacteriota; class Thermoanaerobaculia; order Thermoanaerobaculales; family Sulfomarinibacteraceae; genus CAZEJK01. The sequence goes on along the minus strand of CAZEJK010000587.1, from coordinate 624 downwards.
TCCAGGTTCGAAAGGTGACCCGCCAGCCACAGGATCAGCTCATCGAGGAGCAGCACCACGCCGTCGTAGCCGAGCCCGGCCGCGTGCCGCGCCAGCTCGCCGAGGCCGCGGTCGAGCGCCACGAACCGGCGGTCCTGCTGGGCGTAGGACTCGAACAGGGTGGCCACCAGCGCCTCGAACAGCTCCCGCCGCTCGCCGGTGTCGCTGCTCGCCACCACCCGGTCGAACCGCTCGGCGTCCCACGCCGCGGCGGCGGCCAGATCGCCGAAGCCGGCGGCGGCCTCCGACGAGGTGCCCTCGTTCAACGCGGCGAAGAACGCTACGTCGCCGAGGCGATCGCGCAGTCCCACGGCGTCGGCAAACAGCGGAGCGTCGGCGAACAGCGCCGGCGCCGGCGCCTCCGGGTGGCGCTCGCGCACCACGCGCGCGTAGGTGGCAAAGATCGGCTGGGCCAGCGAGTCGGCGCCGATCATGTGGATCGGCAGGCGCAGCAGGCGCCGCTGACCGGCCCAGGCGTAGCGCTCGCGCAGCGGGTGCAGCTCGGGCCGCGCCCACGCGGCCGGGTGGCCGTCCAGGAGCAGGTCGAGGATCGCCATGAAGTGGCTCTTGCCGGCGCCGAACGAG
>CAZEJK010000586.1:0-1861 GCA_964512045.1 uncultured Thermoanaerobaculia bacterium | reverse complement strand
AAAAGCCGTCCGACAGTCGTGATCGGCTCGATCGCGTCGGTCCCCGGAAAGGGTGGCGTGGGCAACCGGTGTGACATCTCAAGACAGCTCGTCTCGTCCATCTGATGCCGAATCGACCGATCGACCTTCTCGGCATGCGACAGGGACCGCAAGGCGTCCGGCGTCGAGATTCCGAGCCGCCGAGCCCACACCAGGCGGTGGACTGTGCTGCGGATCTGTCTGGCGCGGGCCCAGCCGTGCGACCACGCGACCTCCTCGAGGAGCGCTGGCTCGAGCATCTGGAGGGCGCCGGGCTGGGTCAGCAGCCAACAGACGGGTCCGCCGATCCGGCGAAGGTGTGCCAGCCGCGCCTTCCCTGTGGGATCCGCCAACAGCTGCGCCAGGAAACCGAGCAGATCGCGATCAAGCTCCTCGGGCGCCACCTTGCGCAGAGCCCGGACCGTCTGTTTCCGCCCCGGCAGGCCCAGCAGCTCGACGATGTCCCGCTGCCGCCACGAAACCAGCTCGTCCATCGGAGGCCAGTCCGGCCCAAGGGACCACCGGCACCGGTTCGCCAGCGCCACGGCGAGTGCAGGCGTGCTCTGCAGCAGATCCACGCCCGCATCTCCGGTCTCCGCGAAGAAGCACAGCACAGGCCAGTGCACACTGCGCGGGAGCTCCACCAACGCCGCCCGCGCAGACATCGGTACGCTCTTCAACCAGCACGCCAGTACGTCCGCCAGCTCACGTTCGAGCGATGTATCCGGGAACGGCAGCCACAGCTGTCGTTCCCCGGCCCACCCCACACCGTCGGCTTCGAGGCGCCAGCGAACACCACACACCACCGGCGGGATGATGAGCTGCATGGCCGCAAGATCCAGCTCGGGCTCCAGCTCCGACCACTGGTCCCGCTGTCGCGGGCGCCACCACGCACCGACACCCTCACCCCAGCACCGAACCAGCACCAGCGTGGTGCGCGAGTGCAGCACCATCTCCGCGCCCTCACACCACGCGCCAACCACGCTCCCACGATTGGCGGAGCGTCTTTGGATCTCCCGGGCCGCCGCCTCGGAGATCCGCGGAACCGTTGCAGCTCGCCGCACGCCACACCTCCTGTACTCGTACGACGAATCCAAACCGCTCGCTTGCACCATCGCAGCGCAGGCAGGCTTCAGTCGATCCAGAGGCTACCGCTCAGAGCAAAGCGGGCTGCCGCGGAGGGTGCACGACCGCGCGCCTCCCGATTCAGCACGACGCGGTGCCAGCCGCGTAGCTTGAGGGTCCGGTGATCCGGATGGCGCACCGCGCCGCGCACGAACCGAACCCCCGAGTCCGGGATGGTCACCGCCCGATCGACCACGTGCGGGCGACCGCCACCGGGCCCGCACGATGCCTTGCGCTCGATCAGATGGATCCACTCCTCGATCCGCTCGAGCTCATCCGGCGTGGCCTCGATGAAGAACCACTCGCCCTGGCGCTTGACGACGCGATCTCGGGTCTGCTCGACGGCCTCGGGAGCCAGCGACTGGCGCGCCTCCCGTACGGTACTCAGCCCGCGCGGCAGCTGCGCGATGAACAGCTGACGCTCGTCGAACCCGCACAGGTAGTGCCGCTTCACATCCGGGGTCCACTCGCGAACCTGGACGGTGCTGTTGCTGACAACGATCACATCCTGCGGGCGGGCGCCGCTCCGGCGCACGATCCGATCTGCCCACTGCCGGGCCTCAAAACCGCGGGGCACCCCGTAGTCAGTCGCGAACACTCGCCGCGGCTCATGCACCATCAGCACCAGCTGCCGCTCCCGGCCGTCGGTCCCCACCACGTGCACGCGGTTGTTCGGATGACCTCGCCAGATCCGGAAGACCTCGCTGCCGCTGGACTT
>CAZEJK010000585.1:0-1867 GCA_964512045.1 uncultured Thermoanaerobaculia bacterium | reverse complement strand
GCGGGACCGGCACCACCGGAGCATTACTTTGGTTGCGGCCCGCGGCCGCGTTGGGTGATACGTGGCTGCTGACTCGAACGAACCACGGGCCCGCTAGAATGGTCGGCGAGGTCCGATGTCAGCCGATCATATTCTCGCCATCGATTACGGAACCCAGAGCGTCCGGGCACTGATCTTCGATCCCACCGGCCGGCCGGTCGCGAAGTGCCAGGTACCGGTGGAGCCGTACACCTCGCCCCGGCCCGGATGGGCCGAGCACGACGCCGAGGACTACTGGAGCCATCTCTGCGAAGCGTGCACAGGCGTCTGGACCGACGCTCCTGTAGGTCGAGAGGCGATCGCCGCCGTCACGCTCACCACCCAGCGGGCCACCATGGTCGCCGTCGATCGTGACGGCGTACCGCTCAGGCCGGCGATCGTCTGGCTCGACCAGCGCGAGTCGGCCATCGACGATCCCCTGCCGGCGTGGTGGAGGTTGGCGCTGCGCGTGGTGGGAATGGACGATGCGGCACGCTACTTCGTCGCGCAGGCCGAGTCGAACTGGATCCGTACGCACCAGCCGGAGATATGGCGGCGGACGCACAAGCTGCTGTTCCTTTCTGGCTTTCTCACCCATCGCCTGGTGGGTCGCTGGGTGGACTCGGTGGCGTCCCAGGTGGGCTATGTCCCCTTCGACTACCGCCGGCTCCGTTGGGCCGGACCACGGGACTGGAAGTGGGCGGCGACCGGTCTCGAGCCCGAGATGCTGCCCGAGCTCGTCAACCCCACCGAGCCGCTGGGTGAGATCACTTCGGAGGCAGCGTCTGCCACCGGACTTCCGGCCGGCGTTCCCCTGATCGCCGCAGGCGCCGACAAGGCGTGCGAGGTCCTCGGAGCCGGCTGCCTCACTCCGTCAGTCGCGTGCCTCAGCTACGGCACGACGGCCACCATCAACACGACCCACACTCGGTACGTGGAGTCGAGCCCGTGGATCCCGCCATATCCGGCAGCGGTTCCCGGGGCCTACGCGCTGGAGATCCAGATCTACCGCGGCTACTGGATGGTGTCGTGGTTCAAACGGCAGTTCGGGCACCGCGAGCAACGGATCGCCGAGGAGCGTGGTATCGCCCCGGAGCAGCTGTTCGACGAGCTTGTGGCCGAGGTCCCACCAGGCTCGATGGGACTGGTGCTCCAGCCGTACTGGTCGCCAGGGGTCAAGATCCCCGGCCCCGAGGCCAAGGGGGCGGTGATCGGCTTCGGAGACGTGCACACCCGCGCGCACCTCTACCGCGCCATCCTCGAGGGTCTGGCCTACGCCCTGCGCGAGGGCAAGGAGCGGTGCGAGCGCCGCAGCGGGGTGACGGTCACCGAGCTCAGAGTCGCCGGGGGCGGGTCGCAGAGCGATGTGGCAATGCAGATCACCGCCGACATCTTCGGACTCCCCGCCGCGCGCCCGCACCTGTACGAAGCCTCGGCGCTGGGCGCGGCCATCGACGGCGCAGTTGGCGCTGGCCTCCACCCGGACATCGCCACGGCCGTTGCCGAGATGACTCGCGTGGGGCAGGTATTCGAGCCGAACGCCGCGGCTCGAGACATCTACGAGGGTCTCTACTCAAGGGTCTACCGGCGGATGTACCGCAAGCTCCAGCCGCTGTACGAGGAGATCCGGGAGATCACCGGCTATCCGCCGTGACCGCCAGCGCGGCCGCCGGACCCGGATGATGGCCCTGCAGCAGCTTCGGGGCATACGAGTCGACGCGCTGCGCGCTGCTTCATGCTGCACCGCCCGGTGCGCTCAGTCCAGTGGTGGATACTGATGCGTCAGCAGCCAGAAGGCATGCAGGTCAACATGACAGCCAGGGCTTCAGTGTTCCGGGGCCGGCTGCCG
>CAZEJK010000584.1:0-1869 GCA_964512045.1 uncultured Thermoanaerobaculia bacterium | reverse complement strand
TGCTGTGCTCGGACCGGGCGGCCGCTGATCTCGGGCTCGAGCCGATCGCCAGCCTCACCAGCACTGCGGTGGTAGCGTTGGACCCGCTGGAGGAGCTGCTCCTCGGACCGGCGTTCACGTTGCCCCGGGCCCTCGCCGCCGCCGAGCTCGAGCTCGAGGAGGTGGAGGTCATCGAGCTCCACGAGGCGTTTGCAGCGCAGGTGCTGACGGTGCTCGAGCTGCTGGAAGACGAGCAGTTCTGTCGCGATCGGCTCGGTCGCCATGAGCCGGTGGGACGGGTGGACCGGGAGCGTTTGAACGCCTGGGGCGGGTCGCTGTCGGTGGGCCATCCGTTCGGCGCCACCGGCGCGCGCCTGATCACGACCTGCTGTCACCGACTGCATAGTGAGGGCGCTCGTCACGGTGTGGTGGCGGCGTGCGCCGCCGGTGGTCTCGGCATCGGCCTGACGTTCGAGAGAGCCTGATGGCGGACAAGGAGCCTGTGATGAGCATGATGCGCGTGGAGCATCGTATCGACGGCGTCGCCGTCGTCTGGTTGGATCATCCCTCAAAGCCGGTGAACACGCTGTCTCCAGAGCTCCTCACCGAGTTCCGCGAGACCGTGGAGCCGCTCGAAGATGCGGTGGACGTGCGTGCGGTGGTCGTGGCCTCCGCCAAGGAGGACACCTTCATCGCCGGCGCGGATCTCGAGATCGTACGTGGCATGGACGGGGACGAGGCCGAGGCCCTGTCACGGGACGGGAACGCGCTTCTGAGCCGGATGGCACGGGCCTCCAAGCCGGTTGTCGCCGCGGTGCACGGCGCGGCGCTCGGAGGTGGTCTCGAGGTGGCGCTCGCCTGTCACTACATCGTGGCATCGGACGACACCGCCACGGTTCTCGGCCAGCCGGAGGTCCAGCTCGGCCTCATCCCTGCGGGTGGGGGTACCCAACGCCTGGTGGAGCGCGTGGGCCTGACCACCGCGCTGCCGCTACTGCTCACCGGCAAGCGGCTGCGTGCCCGGAGGGCAAAGAAGATCGGTCTGGTCGACGCACTGACGACTCCCGGGGGTATTGCCGAGACGGCGGCGCGCGCGGCGCTGGCACTGGCCGATGGACGGCTCGAGCGGCCCGAGCCGAAAAGGTCGCTGGTCGATCGGCTCGCGAAGCTGCCACCCGTGCGCGCCCTGATCCTGCGTCAGGCCCGCAAGCAGGCGAGTGCGCGGACCCGCGGCAACTACCCGGCGCCCCCGGCGATCATCCGCTGCGTCGCCACCGGCTTGAAACGAGGTCAGGAGGCGGGGTTGGCCGAGGAGTCCCGGGAGTTCGGTCGGCTCGTGCCGAGCCCCGAGGCCGGTAGCCTGATCTGGATCTTCCAGGCGATGAACGAGGCCAAGAAGACATCCGATGAGGAGGCGCGTCCCGTCCACCGACTCGCCGTGCTCGGCGGCGGGTTCATGGGCTCGGGGATCGCATCGGTGTCGCTGGGGCACTGCCAGGTGACGGTGCGCGACCTGTCCCAAGACGTCCTGACCGACGCCGCCAAGGAGATCTCGAAGGGGCTGGACAAGCAGACCCGCTCCGGCTCGATCCGCAAGGTCGAGGCGGGCCGCCGCTGGTCGAGCCTTCGGCTGACCACCGACGTGGACGCCCTGACCGGCAGCGACCTGGTGATCGAGGCGGTGTTCGAGGACCTCGAGCTGAAGCGCAAGGTGCTGGCGGAGGCGGAGGAACGCATCGCGCCAGACGCAGTGTTCGCCTCCAACACCTCGGCGCTGCCGATCGCCGAGATCGCCGCCGACGCCGCCCATCCGGAGCGCGTCCTCGGCATGCACTACTTCTCGCCGGTGCCGAAGATGCCGCTGCTCGAGATCGTGGTGACGGAGGCGAC
>CAZEJK010000583.1:0-1872 GCA_964512045.1 uncultured Thermoanaerobaculia bacterium | reverse complement strand
CGCGGCTCGAACGCACAGAGGTCGGGCGAACCGGACGTGACCCGCCTGGCCAAACGACACCCGCCGGTTATCTGGCGTCGGGATGCTCCGGCTGGTCTCTGGGCGCATGAATCGGTGTCTGAGCCGATGAGCTGGTCGTGAGGCGGTGAAAGAACCGCCAACGGTGTCCTCTCGAGCCCCTGAAACGCGCGATCACAGATGAGAGGACGCCATTCGGAAGCGACTCGAGGGAACCTCGGGGTCGGCGTACCCACCGACCGAATGGTGTGATCTCAGATATCTGGAGCACGGAGGCAAGATGACTGAGCACGAGTCAGTACTGAAGAGGTTCGGTGGAGTTCGTCGGATTGTCCTGATGACCGTCGTTCTGGCGTTCGGCACGGGGCTCTACCACTGGCAGAGCTCGGGCGCCGGCGATGCGATGCGTGAGGTAGGGGCCGAGCTTGGCCTCAAGGTCCACGAAGAGGGCCAGCGCCGGCAGCTCCGTGGGCGCATCGACGACATCGGAATCGCCGTCGGCACCACGACCGAAAACCGGGCCGGCGACACGAGATGGTTCACGGATTTCGTGCTGCACGCGCCGGATCAGCCGATGGGCCGGATCGTGGGCGCCAGCCTTCGTCAGAAGGCGATCGGTACGGTGCAGGGCGCTGAGTGGCTCCGTACCGGCGACCCAGCGTTTGATGAGGCGGTTCTCGTCACCGGAGATCCGGCGGAGCTGTCGACACACCTCGGCGCCGAGGCTCGTGCCGCCATCCTGGCGGCGACGGACGTCGGCTGGGTCTTGGAGGACATGACCTGGACGGCGCGGAAGTCCGGGCGCATGGTGAGTGCCCAACGGATTCGCTCGATCCTCGAGCTGGGATTGGCGGCGGCGCGAGCGACCCGTCGGGGTGACGTCCCGGCCGCGTCGATGCGGCATGGCGCGGAGACCGACGTCTCATCCGCTGCTCGCGCCACCGCCGATGCTCCCGCGCCGGTCACTCCGGACAACGCACTCGAGGCGCTGGCCGAGGTCAACACGCCCAGGTCCCTGGAGGCCGCGATGCTTCTGGCGCGTACCGGCGACCATCGGCAGGAGGTCAGGGTCCGCCTGGTCTCGGCCGTCATCGCCGACGAGCGCCGGGGCGAGGTGATCGGCCTGCTCGGTGAGATCGGGGGACCTGTCGAGGTCGCAGTCCTGAGCTCGGTGACAGACGAGCACGAGGAGGCCGCGAAGGCGGCCATCGCGGCGATCGAGGAGCGGCTGTGAGCATCGGGAAACCGACTCGCCAGCCAGCGGCATCGCGACTGTCGAACAGACTGTGGGGCGTTGCGGCACTCCTCGTGGGCCTCGCCGGCCTCGGCTACAGCGGTCGGGTCGTCGTACTGGCGTCCGGACAGAGTGGTTGGGTTCCGGTGGATGCAACGGTGGTGCAGTCCCACATCACGCAACGGACCAAGGAGTCTGGGTTCACAACCCATACCTCGTCGCATTTCGCCTACCAGTACGAGGTCGGGGGGCGGACGTACACCGCCGACCGGTACTCGTTCTGGTCGGTCGGTGGAAGCCGCTTCACGGGGACCGAGCTGTTCGAGCCGGGAGACGCGCTGACCGTGTTTCATCACCCCGATCGACCGGAGATCGCCGTTGTCGAGCGCGTCCGACCGTCGGTGTTCGTCTGGATGGTCGTGATCTTCGGACTCGTCTTCGCCGTCCGTGGGGCGGTGATGATCACCACCGGAACGGCTGCGGGTTAGGCGTGCCGGGCCTCGACGAGGTTGGGAGAAACCAGCAGTGACGACGCTGCTCTCGGTGGTTCCGGGTGTGACTCTCGGGCTCGGAGCGGTCGTAGGCGTAGACCAGAAGGTTGCTATCCGCGAGGATCTCAC
>CAZEJK010000582.1:0-1882 GCA_964512045.1 uncultured Thermoanaerobaculia bacterium | reverse complement strand
GGGGTGGCAGACCCCTTCCGCCCACCCGCCGGCGAGACGCCGGCTGCCACAATCGGAGAGCAGTCAGTCCGATTGTAGTGGCCCGCGTCTCGCGGGCCGGGTGGGTGGAGGCGAGTCACCGAGCTCCAGCGGGGCACGGTACACTGTACGGCCAACGGAGGAGGCAGCGTGACCAGAAGCTGGGGCGGACTGCTGGTTGCAGTGGGTGGCGTCGTGGTCGGGCTGACGGCGTGCGCATCGTCCAACCTGTCGGTGAGCGAGCCGCTGGAGCTCGGCCAGGCACCGTTGTGTGAGGCGTCGGCCACGGTGCGGGCGCCGTGGGGCTCCAACGAGGTCCTGGTGGCGGATAACGAGGTCCGGAGTCGACTGTTTCTTCTTCGAAGACAGACGGATGGGTCGCTTGGAGGGCAACGCGAGCTCCTCTTGTCCGGGATCGGACCCGAGGACATCGAAGCACTCGCCGCCGTTGGCGACATCGTGGTCGTGGTCGGCTCCCATGGACGGAGCGGCCGGTGCGTCCCGAGGCCAGAAAGCCGCTGGATCGATCTCGTGCGCCGGGCGGAGGGCGGGAGCCTCGAGGGAGTGCGGCGGATCGACGTGACGGGCGTGTGGACGGCCGCCACCAGCTCTGTCGGGGCGTGCCTGGAGCAGCTGTTCATCGCGCCTGCGCCGGATGCTGCCCAGGCCGTCTGCGCGGCCCTGGTCACCGCAGAGCAGTCCGCACGGCTGGGCGATTGCTTGCCGCTGGACATCGAGGCCGCCGCCGCTGCTACGGACACGGCCGGGCGCCAGCGTCTTTGGCTGGGTCTGCGGCGTCCACGAGTCGATGGGCTGCCCGTGCTGCTGCGAGTCGCCCCATCGCTCGATGCCCTCCGGTTCGACGCAGTGGCCCTGATCGATGGTGTGGGGGACCGTGGTGTGCGTGCCATGACGGTCCGCGATGGTCGGTTGTGGATGGTGCTCGGACCGGCGCCAGCGGACTACGGCCACTCGTCATTATGGAGGGCGCCGGCCTCGAGGCTCGCCCAGGGGGGTACGGTTCGCGGACGGATCGTGAGCGATCAGCTTCCGCCCGACAGTGAGGGGCTGATCGTGGATGACGACCGGATCTTCGTGCTGTTGGATGGCGACGAAGGTGAGCGTAGGGATGTTCCCTGTCAGACTCCGTCGCGATACGTGATCGTGCGTTGAGAACGTCCTCGCGAACCTGATTCGACAGACCGCATCGTGACTCCGTAAAATCCGTGGCGCGTTGGGAGATGATGATGGCACGAGGTGCGCGAGTCGGAGTGGTGCTGGTAGCGGTGGCGCTGATCGCAGGAGTGCTGCTGTGGTTGTTCGTGCTCGGTGGTGAACGTCCTGTTCGGAACGTGATCGTCATCGTGGTCGATACGTTGCGTGCGGACCACATCGGCGTGATGGATGGGCCGGTGGACACGCCCGCGATCGATCGGCTGGCCAACCAGGGGGTGCTGTTCACGCGGGCCAGGTCGCATGCGCCGATCACCGGACCGAGCCACGCGAGCCTGTTGACGGGGCTGTATCCCCCGGAGCATGGGGTCCGCAACAACACGCAGTTGCTCGAGGACCGGTTTACCACTCTTGCCGAGCTGGCGGCCGAGTGGGGAATGACAACCGCAGCCTTCGTGAGCCTGGGCGTGCTGAAGAGCCAGTTCGGGATCGCTCAGGGTTATCAGCACTATGCGGACCAGTTCTCCAGGACATGGTGGAAGGCGGCAGACGAGATCAACTCCGAGGTGCTGCCGTACCTGGAGACGTTGGAACCAGAGACGCCGCTGCACCTGTGGGTGCACTACTCGGATCCGCATGAGCCGTACGCGCCGCCAGACCGAGAGTACCTGCGGATGCGGGCCGTGCCAGA
>CAZEJK010000581.1:0-1897 GCA_964512045.1 uncultured Thermoanaerobaculia bacterium | reverse complement strand
CTCGGGCTTCGGCTCGGCAACCGCGAGACTCTCGCCGGCGTGTACGGTGTCGTCCGGGTGTTTCCAGATTTCGAAATCGGCAGCCCGGAGCACAACTCTTTAGTCGCCAACGAAACCTGGGAGCTCGGCGTGAGCTTCTCGACCGAGCCGGACCTCATGCTGTGCAGCGCTGACGCACGAAACCTGAAGTGACGCTGTCACGGGGTTCTTGGCGCTTTGGGTCGAGAGGTTCGTCGAGTTTCCCGCGCTGCTCGGTGACCACGGTGTGCTGCCCCTCCTCGTCCTCGCCGTCATAGTGGTAGACAACCACCCAGTCGCGGGTGCGATCGAGCTCGTGGGCACGGGCGGTGTTCGAGTACAGCGCGGTGAACTGCCAGCCGCTTCGTTCTGTGTGGAGAACGGGTAACCACGCCTCGCCGCTCGGGTTGAACCGGCGGGGTGCGATGGTCTGCAGCTCACCAGCCTCTGCCTTGGCCCGGTACTCGCGATCCACATCGAGGAGCATCTCAACCGGCGGCTCGGACGGCAACGGTCTCTCGATCTTCTCGCGCGCCGCAGCCGAGAGTCGTGCGGCGTGGTGCGCTTCGGCATCCTCCACCGAAATCGGCTCATGGATCACGAGCCGCGCACGGCCGGGATGCAGTCGGTAGGTTCCGGAGGGAAGAATGTGCCGAGTGCCCGCCACCGTGATCGGCAGCACCGGAAGATCCAGGCTGATCGCCATTCGGAAGGCGCCCTTCTTGAACGTCTTCAGGCGGCCGTCCGTGCTCCGCGTTCCCTCGGGAAAGAACAGGATCGACGTTCCATCGCCGATCTGCGAGCGCACCGTCTCCAAGGAGGCTGTGGCGGCCTGCGCTGAGGAACGATCGACGAACACGTGCCCCAGCCGCCGGCACGCGGCGCCGAGAAACGGCACCTTGCGAAGCTCCGCCTTCATCACCCAGCGAAAGTCCAGGTTCAACCAACCGTAGAGAACGATCACGTCGTACAGGCTCTGGTGGTTGGCCACGATCACGTACGACTGCGACGGGTCCAGGTGCTCCGTGCCGTCCACCGTGACACGCACCGGCGTGAAGAACGCCACGATGCGCGCCCACGTTCGACCGCACAACCGGCTCACGGTGCTCGGCCTGAGCACCAGGGTGAGCACCACCGCCAGCGTCCCGAAGAACGCCGTGGAGACTCCCAACACCGGTGCAAATACCACAAACGCGTACACCGTGTAGGCCCATTGGCCGATGCGTCTCATCCGATCCAGCCCGCTCCCTTCACGCGCGCCATGATAGGAACGAGCGGTGCGTTTCAGATCAGCCGCATGTCACGATCGTGTCAGCGTCGCCGGCAGAACCGGTGCTCGGAGGAGAGCCCGGAAGATGACCAACCGAATCGAACGCCGGCTGGGGCCCCTATCGAGACGCTCCCGACTTGGACGCAGTCCTACTCGACGAAGAAACCGAGCAGCTCGACAGGCACGAAGGTCTCGTCCGCCACGCACGACGACACACACGCGCGAAGGCAAATATCCGTATCGCCACCGCAGTAGAACGGGCTCGTCGAGTCCTCGCACTCGACGCAGCAGCTGCAGTGCACATCCAGCTCGGGACACGAGTCATCCCCTGCGCCACCGATGTCTTGCACCGATCGATCACTCGAGACTGTACCCAGACCCGACGATGCGGTGGCGCCGGCGAACTGGATGCTGACACTCCCGCAGGTCTGACCGAGGTCAGCGAGAGGCACTGCGAACGTATGGTAGGCTGCGCCGGTGCAGGTTGCAGCGTCGCACTCCGTGCGGCACGCGGTCGCTTGCGAGTAGTACTCGGTGTTCGAGTAGGTGTTCACCAGCTTCCTGCATTGTGCGAAGGGAGCTTCGTTGATCGAGCAGAGAACCTTTTGG
>CAZEJK010000580.1:0-1902 GCA_964512045.1 uncultured Thermoanaerobaculia bacterium | reverse complement strand
CGGTAACCGCGGCGGATGTTGCCCCCGCCGAGCCCCGAGGCCACGAACCGCTCCGCACTCTTCATGTTCTGCTGAAGCACTTGGTGAGCACGCCTCAAATGAACATCCGGAGCGAAATCGATCGCCTCTTGTGCCGCTATGAGCTGAGGGATCCGCCAAGCCAGCCGCGCCTGCTGGGCACAGAGATCCAGGTACCCGTCAAGCTTCGGCCCCATCGGCCGGCCCGTGACCCACACCATGCTCGCTAGCTCCATCATCCGGTGGAGATGTTCCATGAGCTGTTCGAGATTCTCGAATCTGGTAGGTAGGGGCCGGCGCGCCTCGAGTTCCTGTTGGAGTGTCTCAATCGCCCTGCGTAACCTCGACCCGGTGAAGGTTTCGTCCGCTCGCTGCCGGACCTTGTCAAAGGATGGCTTCTCGTCTTTCACTGTGGCCCTCCCATCAGGTCGTAGAGTTTTCTGACCTCCTGCTGGATTGATGACAGGCTGCGCAGCACGTCGGTCTCGAACGCGAATCGCTCGAACGACCGGCCGAACGTGCGTAGTCGTTTCGCCAGGCGTTCCTCGATGGCGGTTGCCAAAGCTCCGGCGTGTCCCCTGTTCCCGAGGCGAATGCAGCGCAGCGTGACGGTCTGAACATGCTCCGTCACCGCAGTCGCTCCGAGGCCGTATGCGAGGTTGTTGACCACCGCAACTAAGCCGCCAACCTCACGGCCGAGTGCCGTTGCCAAAGCAGCCGTGCTGCCGCTGGTGTAGCTTCCCCTGGGATGAAATTGGTCGAGCACGGCCCGAGCTGTGGCCGCGGCGAACTCCGGTGCCAGCTGCTCCCGGTTGGTGAATCTCCTGTGGTGTTGGACGTACGCACAGATCTCGAACTGGAAGGCCGCCGGGTTCTCCGTTATGGCTGTGCCCACGCTGTAGCTCTCTCGGGCCTCGATGTGCCGCTGCACGATGTTCTCGTGGACCCACGCCGGCTCGAGGCATTGGAGGATCTCCAGGAACTGCTGTGACGTATCTTCGTCGCTCACTGCGGGAACTTCCTTGCGATACCGAGAATGTGCTCGATGACCTGTCGGTGGTACTCGAGGGCCGCGCGGGTGTTCCATGCGAAGGTGTCCTCCTCGATCTCGAACCCATACCGCTTGAGGATCGGTCCGAACCGCGTGAAGAAGGCTCGTGACAGCTCCATGTTGTCGGCGCGCGAGAGCACGTTGATGTGGTGGTGATAGACGTAATCCATGAAATTCTGCAGGGCTCTGCGCTTGAGCGAGTCAGCGATCTCGTTGAGGATCTTCCGCATGCCTCCGTCGGCGCCTGAGACGGCCTGCTGTAGCGCCGCCGCAAAGCCCTCCTGGAAGCGGTCGTGCTGGAACGCATGGTCGAGGATCCGTTTTGCCTCGTTGAAGGCCGATGGCTCACTGAGGTGTCCCTCGCCCACTGTTTCCGCGTGGTGCTGTACGTAGCTCGTGAGCAGGTAGTGGAACTCCTGGTGGTCAGCGACGGTGATGGCGGGCAGCCGAAACGTCTCACGCGCCTCGTCGTGCTTGAGCAAGACATCACGGTCGATCTTGCTCTGGTCCAGCAGTTCAAGGATGCTGTCCACGTCAACACTCATCGTGTCCCCCCTTCTCCAACGAGTCCCATACCCGCGGCCGACGACGGCTGGGCTGATCACCACCACGGCAGATCTGCTCGACGCTTGCGTAGTGAGTGCGGGCGTACTGTGCCGCTGCGCGTCGCGGGTCTCGCAGTGCGGCCCGGGTACACGGGTGGGTGTTGAGGCTTGCCACCTGACCACCCGATACGACGAACGCACCGCCGACGTCCAGTGCCAGGAGATCGGCCTCGTTCGCTCGGTTCATGAGCAGGGTCCGGACCTGGCGCAGGTCGCCGGGGGACGGCC
>CAZEJK010000579.1:1115-1911 GCA_964512045.1 uncultured Thermoanaerobaculia bacterium | reverse complement strand
GGACGTCCACGGGATCGTGCAGCTTGCGTACCTCATCGAGATCGACGGCACAGTTGTCGAGGCCCACAGCCTCAACAACCGGCCAACGGGCAAGACTGCCGATCCAGGGGCGCTCCAGGTAAACGGCATCACCGTCGAGCAGATCCGTGGGTTCCCACCCTCCGAAGACACCAAGCAGCTCCTCGAGCAGATCCTGGAGAAGTACGTCGATAAGTTCGACCGCAACGACAAGCTCGTGCCGGCGGGCTTCAACGTGGAGTTCGACTTGCGGTTCCTGCAGCAGCTCTGGGTGGACTGCGGAGACGAGTACTTCGGCAGCTGGTTCTCCGCCTCCCCGCTCGACCCCAGGCAGATCGTTGAGTTCCTGTCGTACACCGGTGTGCTCGAAGGCCTCCCCCGAAAGCAGACGCTCACGTCGCTGGCCGAGTTCTTGGGGATCCCGACTGACGGCGCGCACGACGCGATGGCGGACGTGCACATGACCCGCGCGGTGACTCAGGGGCTGTACGCGTTGCTGGAGGGCAGTCGGGCAGAAAACGTGGCTGACCGGGACGCACCAAAGCCGCCGGCCAAACTCAAGGCGGAGATCGACGGCGTTATCACCGCGATGGAGAGCCTCGCCATCACCAACGACGAGGAGCTCAAGGTGGCCGGCGAGTGGCTGCGCAAGAACAAGGCCACGCAGAAGATCGTGAAGGACCACTTCGAGCCCGAGCGCAAGCGCACCTACGACGCCTACCAGGCGGTCATCGCCGAGACCAAGCGGTACATGGACCACCTTACGAAGGCCGAGACC
>CAZEJK010000579.1:0-1105 GCA_964512045.1 uncultured Thermoanaerobaculia bacterium | reverse complement strand
CTACAACGCGGAGGTCCAGAAACGGCGCCAGGCAGAGCTCGAGGCTGAGCGTAAGCGCCTGGAGGATGAGCAGCTGAAGCAGGCGGAGGAGACCGGGGACGAGTCGATCCTGGAGCAGGAGGTCGTGGTCCCGAAGCAGTCGTCGAAGCCGAAGGTCGAAGGCGTCGCCGTCTCGGAGAACTGGCAGTACGAGATCGTGGACGAGGGCGCCATCCCGCGCGAGTACCTGATCCCGGATGAGAAGAAGATCCGCAGCGCCGTGAAGGCGATGAAGGGCATGACCAAGATCCCCGGCGTGCGGGTTTACGACGCCGGCACCGTGAGGGTGAGAGCATGACGACGCAGCGACCGATTGAGCGGATACAGTCTGGCGATCCCACGGGGAGGCCCGTCTACGATGTTCGGAGAGCGGATGCGTACATGGATCAGCTCGAGGCCGAGGTTGCAGAGTGGCAGGACCGCTGCGCTCGCCTTGCCGAAGAGGCAATGCACTGGAAAGGGCGAGCTCAAGAACTGGTGAGATCGGTGGCCTCGCAGGCGCAGCGAACTGCAGTGGCAGAGCGGAAGCTCGCCGACGAGCGTACGCGGTGCGCTCAGGCTTGCGAGGCTCGTCGCCAGCGGAGTCTGGCTGCCGCGGACACGTTTCCTGAGGATGATCCGGTGCGTGCTAGGTACATACATGCCGCCAGAGTGTTGGAGGAGGCGGCGAGCCGAATCCGCAACGGTGTGGAAGAGTGAACCCCATTGAGGTGGCCCCATGAGGCGTAGGGTTGCGGAGCCGTGACCGCGGGGAGACGGCCGACAATCGCGAGAAGCCGCGGACGCCGGGGCCGACCGTAGAGAATATGAGCTTCAGCCGGGCGGAGTAGAGCCCGGTATCTGGCGCCGTAGCGCAGCGGAAGCGCGCCCCACCCCGGGGAGGTCGCGGGTTCAACCCCCGCCGGCGCCTTGAGAGGGAGAGTGAATCGTGGCACGAAAGCGAATGGTTGATCCGGACATCTGGCGAGACCGTAACGTCATCAAGCTGACGAACAGCCAGCTCATTGTGTGGATCGGGTGTATATCACGCGCCGACGACGAGGGACTCATCGAGCCTGACGTGGAC
>CAZEJK010000578.1:0-1917 GCA_964512045.1 uncultured Thermoanaerobaculia bacterium | reverse complement strand
GCGAAGTACATGCCCAAGAGCCCACTGACGCTGACCGGCATCGCAGCATGGCAGTGGCTCGATCCCTACGTGGCGCGCGGAAACCAGCTGGTGCACCATCTCTTGGTCGACGACGACTTCGTCACCACACATCAGACCTCGGCATCCAGCGAGGCGACTTTGAGCGTCCGCAAGCAGTGGATGATCCGCGAGTACCAGCACGTCACCGAGTGGCGGATCGCCTCGACCTGGGCCCACTTCCTCATCGACACGGCCAGCGAGTGCACTCAGGTGGCGCTCAAGATCTCCGCTGCCGCCTTCGCCGCCCCGCAGCTCCTGAAGACCGCCCAGCAGGTGGAGAGCATCCACAAGGCGATCAACACCGCAGCCGCTGCCATCGAGTGCTTCGTCGAGTGGTGGCGACTGACCTCGATTTTGGAAAAGAACGAGGCCGTCCTGGTCAGAGTTGTCTCCAACGCCACCGGCACGAAGGTTGCGGCGATGCCGCTGCTCACCGGACCACCGATGGTGACGGCAGGTTTCTCCTGGCCCTCAGACGGCTCCCCGGGCCGTCCCCCGGACCTCATCGAAGCGCTGGCCCTCGACGAGTGCCAACCGGACGATGGCACCGTCACCCCCGAGTGTCTCGCCGGGCTCATCACCGGCGGCGAGCTGGCCGATGCGTGGCTCTTGGAGCAGCTCGGACCACTCACGAGCCTCGCATCACACGAGCCCGAGACCGTCCAACGGTTGGCAGCAGCCGATGCGAGCTGGCGTGATCAGCTCCTGGCCACGAAGCTCGCCGCCGTGGCGGCCGCCGAGCCCGGAGCAGCGAGCCTGCCGGCACAGTGGAGCAGCCAGGTCGAAGCATTGGCGGCTGCCAGTAGCACCTTCCAGAGTGCGATCACCACGACGACGAAACGACTGCGCGCCCTCGAGCGGCCCGAGATCCCGTTCGCCGATTCTCCGGCTCGCGGCGATGGACTGCCGTGGTGGCCGATGCTCCTCGCCGGCCTCCTGGCCGTATCCATCCTGGGCGCCGGTGTCGTGGTGTGGAGGGTCCGCCGGCGATCACCACGAGCAGCCACGAGCGCCCCACCGAGAGCACAGCCGTCAACTCCGGCAGAACCGGCGCCTGCCCCTCCCGCCTATGTTGCACCGCCACCGCAGCCCGAACCGCCAGCCGCGCCCGTCGTGCCGGCCGTGATCGAGCCCTCCGGCACGGTCCACGAGCTCACGGAACGGTGCACCACGATCGGCGCCGCCGCGGACAACACCATTGTCGTCGCTGTTCGGGGAGTCTCCCGCTTCCACGCTCGAATCTGGCGTGAAGCCGACGACAGCTGCTGGATCGAGGACCTCAACAGCACCAACGGCAGCTGGGTCGACGGCGAGCAGGTCAGCACAGCGTGGCTCGCCGACGGCGCGGAGATCGTTCTCGGCGTCTGGAAGAGCCGGTTTCGCGGCTGAGGGCTAGTCCGCATCTCTCACCGACTTTCTACTGCGGTCGGCGATGCACCGCGCCCAGCGTCGTTTTCTCGCCTCGAGTACGCCTGCAAATCCGTCGGGTCGAAAACACCACTGGACACGGCACCTCACCAGAGCTGGCCGAACCGTCGCGCTCGCTGGCCTCAAACTACGATCGCTCGTCCTGATCCCAGAGCGTGACAGGATGCACCCTTCATGAGCTCCTCTTCCCCTTTGCGACACAGCGTCTTGGCGCC
Source organism: uncultured Thermoanaerobaculia bacterium (assembly GCA_964512045.1). Lineage (GTDB taxonomy): Bacteria > Acidobacteriota > Thermoanaerobaculia > Thermoanaerobaculales > Sulfomarinibacteraceae > CAZEJK01. The sequence continues at coordinate 214 of CAZEJK010000578.1, read as the reverse complement.
TTTGCGTTGAAAATCCTGCCACATTTGCGCAGGGCTTCACGACTTCCGACTAACGCGGCCCGCGGCCGCGTCAGAAGCGGATCGTCACCAGCGTCATGACGCTCCACTCGGGGTCCGCGGACTTGTGCAGCGGACCCGTGGCCACGAAGCTGATGCTGAGGCCCTTGCGCACACCTGCAGCCTGACCCGCAGCCTTCACAGCATCCGAGATCGG
>CAZEJK010000577.1:0-1921 GCA_964512045.1 uncultured Thermoanaerobaculia bacterium | reverse complement strand
TCCATCGGCCAGGGCGTGCGTCGTCGTCAACCTCGGCCTGCAGGTACGACAGCAGGTCCGGGAGATGCTGCACCTCGTCCAGGACCGCGCCGTCGGGATGGTCCGCGAGGAAGCCCCGAGGGTCGCTCTCGGCGTAGCTCCGGTCGTCGAGCCGCTCGAGGTTGACGTACGGCTTGTTGGGAAACACATGGCGACAGAGGGTTGTCTTACCGGACTGACGCGGCCCGGTGACCGTCACGACGGGGTACTGCTGCGCGACGCGGATGAGCACCGTGGCAAGGTTGCGACGAACCAACATGCACCGATTGTAAGTGGCACTTACAATCGGTGCAAACTCCAGCGCGTCCAGCACCCAGCGGTGCCGATCAGTGGCTCCAACAGACATCTCGACACGAGAGCATGAAAAAGGTATGATTGAGGTATGAAAACGAAGGCCAAGTCCAGTATCACGCTTCCCCCGGAGGAGCTCGAGCTCGTCGTCACGCTCCAGGAGAGGCTTCAGGCGAAGAGCAAGGTCGAGGTCGTCCGCCGTGGCCTCCGGTTGCTCAAGGAGACCACCGACCGTGAGATCTTGCGTGAGGCGTACCGCAAGGCTTCAGAGGCGACCCGCACGTCGCTCTTGAGTGAGCTGGAAGAGCTTGATCACCTGGCTTCCGAGGGCCTCGACGAGTCGTGATAGCTCGACGGGGAACCCTGTACCTGGCGAATCTCGATCCGCGCGTAGGCACCGAACCTGGGAAGCTCAGGCCGGTCCTCGTCGTGCAGAGTGATCTCCTCAGCCAGGCACGTCATCCCTCCACGTGGGTCCTGCCCTGCACAACCCGCCTCACGGGCGAGAGCATGCTTCGCGTTCCCATACCGAAAGGTATGGCGGGCAATTCACAGGATTGCGAGGTGATGATCGATCAGAGCCGAGCGATCGACAACCGCCGGCTCGTCCGCAAGCTCGAGCCTTTGCCGGAGAGTGTTCTCCGGGAGGTGGAGGAGAAGCTGAGGAGCCTGGCCGAGCTGTAGCGTCGTGGCCGTAGGACCAACGCGGTCAGTCCGCCGGCACCGACGAAAAGGGAGCAGAGCTGCGGACCTGGCCGTCCTGCTCTAGGTTGTCATCGGAAGCACGCGCTCGCGGGGTGAGGGGCAAACGAGACGAGCAGGCGTGCCAGGAGCGACGACGCTTCAGCCCGGTCCCGGATCGGGACCTGGTGTGCGGCCCCGGCCGAATCAAAGAGTTCTAGAGTACTTCTCAAGCGTTAAGACGTTGATATACACGAAAAGTATTCTGCGCAATTAAACCGTATCTATCCTGTGATCTACATCACATTTTCTAAGCAAGATATTGTAGAGCTGAGCTTTATAAGGTGCGGATGGTTGAGCTGTTCCTCAGAACGCGTCTCATTCATGAGCACCAACCCCCCACAGTATCGACAGTTGGACAGTCGAAGCAGTCCGCAGGTTCAGCTCGCTTGTGGACTGTCACCGCGATTGACGGGTTTGCGAGACGCCGCGTACCGTGGAGACTCTGACGATCGGAGGCATCATGAGATCAGGGCGGCGCGTTGCGCTTGTCGTTGCGATGGTGTTCGCAGGGGTCGGCTCCGCTGTCTCGGGACTGGCCACAACCGAGCACTCGACCGGGTTTCGTTCGGAAGATGACGCGAGGTCACCTCGAGCGGCGACCGCCATCGGCGAGCACAGCCCATCGCAGCGGGAGGCCGCAAGCGTCTCCTCGCACGTGACAACCTCCGAGGACGGTGCGGTCACCTTCGACAGCGGAGGCGGTTGGGGCATCGAGGCTGGTGTCGTCGAGCTGCCGGCCACGGATGTCGGCTCGTCGTTCGTGATGGTGCCGCTGCGTCAGACCTACGCCTCCACGCCGCTGGTGTTCGTCCTGATCGGCAGCGACGGCATCGGGCCGGCGGCGGTC
>CAZEJK010000576.1:0-1921 GCA_964512045.1 uncultured Thermoanaerobaculia bacterium | reverse complement strand
TTTCTGCGAAAGCCCTTAGGCAGGCCCGTCGACGCGGAGCTAATCGTCCTGGAGCGTGATGACGCTGTCCGCCAGCAGCTCTCGCTTCTCCCAGACGTCCAAGTCGATGTCGCCGTGGACGCTGCCGCAGTCACCGACGTCGACCTGCTGGTAGCGCTTGTCGTCGAGCGGGTTGTGCGGCATGGCGATGGTGTCGGGATTCGTCCCGGCCGAGACCCGGTGCTGGCCCCGGTCCAGGGGGGGCTGGCGACGGGCGCTTCGTGGTGTATCCTGCGCCCGGGAGCGTTGTGACGAGGGAGGAGGCACCGATGATCCACGATGCAGCACTGGCGAACCCGTTGATGGTCATGCTCGACAAGGAGCGACACGAGTTCACCCGGGCGGATATGCTGAAGGTCGTTCGCGAGCACAAGATCGAGCGGTTGACGTTCCATCACACCAGCCTGGACGGGAAGCTTCGGGAGCTGAAGCTCCCGTTCTCGGACTACGAGCAGGCAGATCGGATCCTCGCCAGTGGCGAGCGAGTCGACGGCTCGTCGCTGTTCAAGGGGCTCGTCGACGCCGCCTCGTCAGACCTGTACGTGGTGCCGATGTACTCTTCGGCGTTCATCAGCCCGTTCGACTCCAGCAGCCTCAACTTCATCTGCCGTTTTCTCGATCGCGACGGTGAGCTGGCGCCGTTCACGCCAGACAACGTCCTGAACATCGCGCACCAGCGGTTCCAGGAGCGAACCGGTTTCGAGCTCCATGCGCTGGGAGAGCTCGAGTTCTTCTTGATCCGCGACGGTGGGAACGAGTTCTTCAGCGCCCATAAGCAGTCGGGCTACCACGCGTCCGCACCGTTCTTCAAAGGCGGCGATGTGGTGAACGAGATGGTCAGCCACTTGACTCGGATCACCGGCGCCGTCAAGTACGCCCACGCCGAGGTCGGGTACATCGACTCGGTGCGCTCGAACCTGCCGATGCTGAAGGGCCGGCGTGCCGAGCAGCACGAGATCGAGCTGCTGACGCGGCCGATCGAGGAGATGGGTGACTTCGTGTCGCTCGCTCGCTGGATCGTGCGCAACGTCGCCCATCAGCATGGGATGTTGGCAACGTTTGCTCCGAAGATCGAGGAGGGCGTGGCCGGGAACGGCCTCCACTTCCACCTCGAGCTGATCAAGGATGGCCACAACATGATGACCACATCATCCGGCGAGCTTTCCGAGGAGGCTCTCCGGCTGATCGCCGGTCTGGTGGACTACGCACCGACGTTGTCAGCGTTCGGGAATACGGTCGCGTCGTCGTTCTTGCGCCTGGTGCCGAACCAGGAGGCGCCGACGAGGATCTGCTGGAGCGACAGCAACCGTTCCGCGCTCGTGCGAGTTCCCCTTGGATGGGCGAAGAAGACCCACCTCGCAAAGGTCGTGAACCCTCAGGAGTCGGAGGAGTACGTCGATGCGCGCGGCCGGCAGACCGTGGAGCTCCGCTCGCCGGACGGCTCCGCATCGTTCCATCTGCTGTTGGCGGGAATCACCACCGCGGCGGAGTACGGGCTCACCGGGGACGGGATGCTGGAGCGGGCTCGAGAGACGCGAGTCGTCGGCAACATCTTCGAGGATCAGGAGAAGCTCGAACGCCTCGAGCCGCTGCCCACGAGCTGTGTGCGCTGTGCGCGGCTGCTCGAGGAGCGCCGGGATATGTACGAGCAACGGGGCGTGTTCCCGAAGACCGTGATCGACCATCAGATCGCGCTCCTGACGAAGGAGAACGACGAGCACCTGAACCCGGAGCTCGCCCATCTGCCGGCAGAGGAACGGCTGACCGCGACCCGCGAGCTGATGCACAAGGACATCCACCGGCATTAGCGACTCAAAACTCCGTATCTTCGAAAATTCGAAGCATCCGCCGGGGGCCGGATGGCCGGGATCCGGCTGTCGGG
>CAZEJK010000575.1:0-1939 GCA_964512045.1 uncultured Thermoanaerobaculia bacterium | reverse complement strand
GGATGCGATGGCGGCGTACCTCCGGACCCAGGTGGCCGCCGGTGCGCAGGCTGTTCAGCTGTTCGACTCGTGGATCGGGGCACTCGGTGCCGCGGACGCCCGCCGCTGGGCGTTGGCTCCGGCACGCAAAGTGCTCGAGTCGATCGCTGATCTCGACGTCCCCAGAATCTACTTCGCCAACGGTGGCTCGCACCTGCTACCAGAGCTCGAGGACATGCCGTGCGAGGTGATCGGCCTCGACTGGCGGATGGATCTGGACCGCGCCGCTGCGGCACTCGGCGGGCACGCCCTGCAGGGCAATCTCGATCCCGGGCTGCTCATGGGGCCTCCCGAGCTGATCGCCGAGCGCACGCGGGCGATGCTCGCGCAGGCGCCGCGCACCGGATACATCGCGAACCTCGGGCACGGCATCGGCCCCGAAACCCCCGTGCGCGGCATGGAGACGTTCGTGCGCACCATCCAGGAGTGGCGCGGTGAGTGAGCTGGATATCAGCGGGGTCACCCCTGAGCTCCTCGCCCGCTACGACCGTCCCGGACCCCGGTACACGTCGTACCCGACGGCGCCACAGTTCACACCGGATGTGGACAGCGAGGCCTACCGTCAACGGCTCGAGCACGCCGCGCAGCATCCCGACGAGCCGCTGTCGATGTACGTGCACATCCCGTTCTGCGAGCACCGCTGCCGGTACTGCGGCTGCAATGTGGTCATCTCACCGCACCGCGGGCCCGAGGAGGCCTACCTGGACGCGGTGGAGCGGGAGCTCGATCTGCTCGCCGCAGCCCTCGGACAGCGTCGCCGGCTCGCACAGCTCCACTGGGGCGGTGGCACCCCGACCTACCTCAGCCCGGCCCAGTGCGAGCGGCTGCAGCACGCCATCGTCTCCCGGTTTCCGCTCACCGACGACGCCGAGGTCGCAGTGGAGGTGGACCCGTGCGTGACCTCCTCCGAACACCTGTACACCCTGCGAGCTCTCGGGTTCAACCGGCTGTCAGTGGGCGTGCAGGATCTGGAGCCCACGGTGCAGGAGGCGGTGGAGCGGGTGCAGCCGCTCGAGCTGAGTCGAGACCAGATCCAGCTCGCGCGACGGCTGGGGTTCGGGTCGATCAACGTCGACCTGATCTACGGCTTGCCACACCAGCACGAGGAGCAGTTTCGGCAAACCGTACAGACCGTCATCCGCGAGCTGGCGCCCGAGCGGCTGGCGTGCTTTTCGTTTGCCCACATCCCATGGATCAAGCCCCACCAGCGCGCCCTCGATCCCGCCACCATCGCCACCGGTTGGGAGAAGTACCGCATCTTCGCTGGCGCCGCCGAGGAGCTGCTCAACGCTGGGTACCGGTTCATCGGCTTCGACCACTTCGCCACACCCGACGACGAGCTGACGCGCGCTCTCGACGCCGGCACCATCCACCGTAACTTCATGGGGTACACGGTCATGCCAGCCACAGACCAGGTTGGGGTCGGCGTCACCGGCATCGGTGATGTCGCCGGCGCGTACGTCGCCAATGAGCGCAACCTGGCGCGCTACGAGCGCACCGTGTCCGATGGTCAGCTCGCGGTGGACCGAGGCATTATCCGGAGCCCGGAGGACGAGCTCCGTGGCACCGTGATCAGACAGCTGATCTGTACCCTCGAGCTCGACTTCGCCGAGGTGGAGTCGTCATTTGGAATCGACTTCCAGCGGCACTTCGCCGACGCCCTGGCCGAGCTCCAACCGATGGCCGACGACGGCCTCGTCGAGGTCCGTTCCACCGGCCTCCGCGTCACCCCGCTGGGGCGGCTGTTCCTGCGCAATCTGTGCATGCCGTTCGACGAGTATCTGAAGCGCCCGTCCGATCGCCCGGTGTACTCGAGAACGGTGTAGTTTCGGGTTATCAGTTCTTAATTGGTGGATATCCCCGGAGGTCTGTAGTCCCGCCTGCTGAGGAGGCGGGGTGG
>CAZEJK010000574.1:0-1953 GCA_964512045.1 uncultured Thermoanaerobaculia bacterium | reverse complement strand
GACCATCGCTGGCGACAGCCATCCAACCATGTCTGTGAGCACGCTCGCTACGAGATTGGCGCTCCAATCGTGAGTGGCCGTCCGGAGTCAACCGCAAAGACGCAAAGAGCGCGAAGAGGGGAGGGCTGGTGTTCCCTTTCCTTCGCGCCTTCGCGGTGCAACTTCACCGGCTACCGCCAACGAACGCAACCGCCACAGCCCGAGGCTCACGCGCCATGATGGAGACGAGCAACTTCTCGTTCCTGGCGCGCAACGCGCCGGCCCTGGCGCGCTGTGGCGCGCTCGCCGAGCAGTACTTCGCCATCGAGCCCAAGGACTGCATCGCCAAGCTCCGTCAGCTCGCCGAGTGCATGGCCCAGGAGCTTGCCGCCCGCAGCGCGATCTACCTCGAGCCGGGAACCAAGTTCCTCGATGTGCTCCGCACCCTCGAGCACTGCGATGTGCTCCCCGAAGACGTGGCCGATGTGTTCCACCGACTCCGCAAGACCGGCAACGTGGCCACCCACGACCACACCACCCGGTTCGACCACTCCAAGGCGATCCACTTCCTGAAGATCAGCTACAGCCTGGCGATCTGGTTCCACAGAACCACCACGCGCAACCACGCATTCAACCCGGGACCGTTCGTACCCCCGCCCGATCCCGAGGCAGCCAAGGCGGCAGTGAAGACCGAGCTCGCCGAGCTCCGCGCCAAGGTCGAGGTCAACGACCAGGCCCTCGCAGAAGCTCGTCAGCGTGCTGCCGAACGCGAGGCCGCCCTGAACGAGATCCGCTCCCGCTTCGACACCGCAGTCGAGGAGCGTGAGCTCTACGCACAGCTAGCGGCGGAGGCGGAGAACCGACTGGTCGAGGAGCAACGCGCCTTCTCCGAGCAGCTCGCCCGCACTCTCCGCCACGCCGAGCACGACGTCGACGCCCAGCGCAGCGAGCTGCGAGCTGCGGCGCGCCAGAGCGGCCGGCTGGAGCTGGACGAAGCGGACACCCGGCGCCTCATCGACACCCAGCTTCAGGAGGTCGGCTGGCACGTCGACTCCGCGACCATCAGCTGGCCGAACGGGGCCCGCCCCACCAAGGGCGTCAACCAGGGCATCGCGGAGTGGCCGACCGACACCGGGCCGGTGGACTACGTGCTTTTCTGTGGCCTGGAGGCCGTCGCGGTCATCGAGGCCAAGCGCTTCGACAGCGACGTCAGCACCGTCGTCAGCGACCAGGCCAGCCGCTACGCGAAGGCGCTGCGCTTCGAGGGTGACGCCGAGCCTGCCGGCGGCCCATGGGGCGAGCACCGCGTCCCGTTCCTGTTCGCCACCAACGGCCGGCCGTTCCTCGAGCAGCTCCGCACCAAGTCGGGCATCTGGTTCCGCGACGCCCGCCGCGCCCAGAACACGCCACGGCCCCTGCTGCACTGGTACAGCCCCAGGGAGCTGCAGAAGGAGCTGGAGAAGGACGTCGACGCCGCCCACCAGAGGCTCGCCAAGGAGCCCTTCGGCAACCTCGGCCTGCGCGACTACCAGGAGGAGGCCGTTCGCGCCGCCGAGACCGCCATCGAAGCTGGCAGCCGACGCGTTCTGCTCGCCATGGCCACGGGGACCGGCAAGACTCGCACCTCCATCGGTCTGATCTACCGCCTGATCAAGTCCGGACGCTTCCGACGCGTGCTCTTCCTGGTCGACCGCACCTCACTCGGCGAGCAAGCTCTCGGCGCCTTCCAGCATGTCACCCTCGAGCAGATGCGCAGCTTCACCGAGATCTACGACGTCAAGGCGCTGGGCGATCTCACGCCCGATGACGACACCCGCGTCCACGTCGTCACCGTCCAGGGGATGGTCCGCCGCCTGCTGCTGCCTGGGGACGACGAGCCGACGATCCCGGTCGGCCGCTACGACTGCGTCATCGTCGACGAGTGCCACCGCGGCTACACGCTCGATCGCGACCTCTCCGACGTCGAGCTGGAGT
>CAZEJK010000573.1:0-1961 GCA_964512045.1 uncultured Thermoanaerobaculia bacterium | reverse complement strand
CCTGGCACGAGGCATCGAATGCGCTGCTTGGACTTTTAGGTTAGTGCTTATGGGGCTGGCCCCCTTGGCTGCCGTCGTGCAGTGAGCGGGGCGGGCAGATGCGGGTGAAGGTGTTCACCCTGCGGTTCGACCCGCGGATCGAAGGGTTTGACGACGAGGGTCTGCGCGCATTCATGGCGGACAAGCAGGTCTCGAGCGTGCGTGAGCACTTCTTCTCGCACGCGGACACGCCGTACTGGGCGGTGATGGTCGCCTACGAGCTGACCAGGAACGACGGCGAGCCTGGAGCCGGCGCTTCGTCGCAGAGGTCGAAGGAGCGCCAACCCGACTACCGCTCGATCCTCGGCGAAAGCCACTGGCCGTTGTTCAACGCCCTGCGCGACTGGCGCTCGGAGAAGGCCAAGGCCGAAGGCGTGCCGCCGTATCTGGTGTTCACCAACGCGCAGCTGGCCGAGGTGGTCACCCGGCCGGCAACGAGCCTCGCGGCGCTCGGCGAGATCCGCGGGATCGGTACCGCCAAGGTCCAGCGGTACGGTGCGGAGCTGTTGGCGGCCCTCGGTAGCGTCGCCAATGAACCGGCTGGGGAGCAGGCCGAGACGACAGCTGACTCAGAGGAGGAGGAGGACGGTAGTGGCTGACACCGAGGCCGAGCTGCCGCTGTTTGTCCATTGGGTCGACTTCCTGGACTGGCTGCTGCCGATCACCGGCGGGTTCCCGCGCAGTGCCCGGTTCACGTTCAGCGCGCGCATCGAGAACCTGGCCCTCGACGTTTTGGAAGATGTCATCGAGGCGCGTTACACCTCGAAGAAGACCCAGATCCTTCGGCGGGCCAACCTTCGCCTCGAGAAGCTGCGGGTGCTGCTCCGGTTATGCCACCGCCGCCGGTACGTGGCCACCACAGGCTACGAGCAGGCGGCTCGCGGTATCGACGAGGCTGGCAGGATGGTGGGCGGCTGGTTGAAGCAACAGGAGCCTGTGGGATGAGCGGCGAGCCGACCCTGTTCGAGCGGGCGACGAGCTTCGCCAGTCTCCTGCTGGCCACGCGCCGTGCAGCTCGCGGCAAGAGGCACCGGCGTGAGGTGCAGCGCCTGCTGTTCGATCTGGAGCCAACCCTCCTGCGTCTGGTCGACGACTTGAGTACGGGCGCCTGGCAGCCCGGTCCGTACCGCACGTTTACGGTGTACGAGCCGAAGCAGCGACTGATCGCCGCGGCGCCAATCGCTGACCGGATCGTGCATCACGCGGTGTGCGCCGCGCTCGAGCCCATCTTCGAGCGCCACAGCATCTACCACAGCTACGCATGTCGCGTGGGCAAAGGCACCCATGCAGCGGTTCGCCGTGCACGACGGCTCGCGCGCCGTCACCGCTACTTCCTCAAGGCCGACGTTCGCAAGTTCTTCGACTCGGTGGATCATGCGGTGCTGATGGACCAGGTGCGCCGGCTGGTCGATGACCAGCGGTTCGTCGCCCTCGTGGGACGGATCGTGGCGCACCAGCCGCCGGGTGCGGTCGCGGAAAAAGGCCTGCCGATCGGGAACCTGACGAGTCAGCACCTGGCCAACCTGTACCTCCGGCCGGTCGACCGCGCCCTGTGCCGGGAGCTTGGCGAACGCTGCTACCTGCGCTACATGGACGACCTGCTCGTGTTCACTGACGACAAGAGTACGGCCCACCGGGCACGTGCCGTGGCGGAGACTGCCCTGAGTGACATCGCGCTCACCTTGAAGGCGCCCGCCACGATGGTGGCGCCAGTCACAGAAGGCATCCCGTTTCTCGGGATGCGGATCTTTCGCGGTACTGTGCGGCTGCAGCACGCCGCACGCTCGCGGCTGCTGCGCGATCGGCGCCGTCGGCTGCGTGCTGCGGCCGACGCCGCGCACGTCACCGACAGCTTCATTCAATCAGAGACCAGCGTCTTCGGCCACCTGGCAGGCGCCAGCACCTTCGCAATGCGACGCCAG
>CAZEJK010000572.1:0-1981 GCA_964512045.1 uncultured Thermoanaerobaculia bacterium | reverse complement strand
CGCCGTGAACCGGGTTACGCCATCAGCTGCGCGAGATCGATCTCGAACGCCACGACCGGGTGGCGCAGGCGGAACGCCTCGAGCACCTCGGGGTGGAGCTCGCCGATCTCGCCGATGGCCACCCGCTGCTCCCCCCGGATCGCCACGATCCGGGCGCCGCGCCCGTCGATGTACGTGGGCACCGCCAGCGGCTCGGTGGCCAGACCCCACCCCAGCTCGGTGAGGGCGGCCTCTGCCACCGGGCGGAGCTCCTCGAAGCTTGCGGTGGAGTTGATCACCGCTGCGGCGAGGTGGCGCACCTCCTCCGAGCCCGTCTCGACCTCAGCGTTGAGGTGCGTGATGTCGCCCACCTCGAAGATCCGCTGCGGCAGCTCGCGGTGGGTGTTGCGCTGCAACGTTTGCAGCAAGCCAGGGAGCAGGCCCACTCTCGGCATGGTCTCGTCGGAGGAGATCGGGTTGTCAATCAGCACGCTGACCGGGTCGCGATCACGTCTCAACGCGTCGAACGCCACCTCTGGAGAGGTCAGGTAGAGCGTCATCACCTCCCACATGCCGAGGCCTGTCATCGCGCGACGGACCAGGTCCGAGACCTCCTCCACCGCCCGTGCCTCGCCAACGGTGAACGTCGGATCGAGCTTCGGCACGATGTTGTGGTAGCCGTACGCGATCGCCACGTCCTCCATCAGGTCATTCGAATGAAGGATGTCGTTGCGGTACGGAGGCACCTCGACCTCGAACGGGCCCGCCACCGGCGCCGTCACCTTGTGGCCCATCCGCAGCAGGAGCTGCTGGACCTGCTCCGCGTCCACGTCGATCCCGATGATACGAGCACACTCCTGCCAGTCCAGCTCCGCCAGCTGCCAGCCGAGATCCGGCGTGACAACGGTATCGGACGGATAGACGACCTCGACCGCCTCCAGGCGGGCGCCCTCCATGAGGTCCAGAGTCGAGGTCACGAGCACGTTGAGCGCCTTCGAGACGATCCGCCGCTCGGTTCCCGTCACGTCGATGAAGAGGTTGTGGGTGCCGAGATGCACCCGCGTCGCCTCCGAGTTGATGATCGGCGGCATCGACATGACCTGCCCTGCGCCATCGGTCAGCAAGGGGTACCGGGCCCACCCTTCGAGCAGGCGAGCGAACGCGGTCCCTTTGGGGTGCTCGGCGAGGATCTGCTCGGGCGTGATCGCGCTCGAAGGCTCCGCGGGATCGTAGCCGAGCGGAACGAAGCGCAGCTCCTGGGGCCCGACCGATCCGTAGCGCATCGGCGCGTCGAGGCTCAGTGTGTCGAGATCGTACACGCCGATCGAGGCGTGCTTGCGGTCCCGTCCGAGGGCCCAGTGGAGGTTCTCCTGAAGCTTCATGATGACCTTCACGAGGTCGTCGTCGAGCGTCACACCACGGATCACTGCACAGGCGATCGCGGGCCGCGGACACGTCTCGCCCTGGGTCGACGGGTCCACCTCGACGGTCAGCTGCGCCGGCGCGGCCCCATACTCCACCGGCTCTCGGGTGTGGCCGAGGTAGGCCTTCAGGACGCGAGCGAGCCCGGCCGGATCGAACATGTCGGGGCGCACCGCGAGCGCCTCCATTCGGATGACCTCACTGGTGCCCGCCGTAGCCAGCAGATCCGGTGTCTCCCGGAAGTCGGCGCCACATCGGTCGCACACCACCGGAGGCTCCTGGGTCTCGGTGATCTCCAGGATGTTCCCGCACCGCTGGCAGCGAAACCGGCGGAGCTCGGCCAAACCCTCGACGTCACAGCCCAGGTGCATCAGGTGGCGGAGAAGCTCCTCCTCAGGAAGCTCGATGCCCAGCAGCCGCTCGAGCACAGAGGTCTGGATTCCGATTACCGGCATAGCGGAGCCTCCTTCAGCCACTCGAGGTCAGCAAGGTACAGATCTCGGATGTCGGTCAGGTCATAGCGGAACATCGCCACCCGCTCGAGGCCCAGGCCCCACGCCAGCACCGGATGCTCGCACCC
>CAZEJK010000571.1:0-1997 GCA_964512045.1 uncultured Thermoanaerobaculia bacterium | reverse complement strand
TGCGCAACCGGAGAGCATCGAGGCAACCAAGACCGAGCCCGACCGTGAAGCTCTCGAGAAGCATCGTGCGAAGCTGCAGCTGCAGCTGTCGAAGACCCGGCGACCGCGCGAACGCGCGGAGATCTGCCAGGAGCTGAACGAGATTGCGCGAGTGCTCGGGCGGTAACGCCTCACTGGTCAGTTTCTGACCGATTCCAACACAACAAGACAAGGAGAGAACCATGGGTCTGATCATCAAAGACCTCATCAAGGGCGCGTGCACGCTCGATCGGTCGACCGGCCTGGCCGTCACCGGCGTGGGCGAGCGGCTCGCCGACGTGCAGAAGGCCGTGCCGGACCTGGCGAACATGCCGCTGGTCCATCAGCAGGCAGAGCTGCGCAAAATCATCGACACCGACACCGGCCTCGCGGTGACCAACGTGGAGGAGGGGTACGTCAACCTGGTCGTCCCTGGCGACACGTACTTCCGCGACACCATCTTCCGATCCGGAGCCGCCAAGGGCGGGGCTGCGAGCTGGAAGACCCTGTCCAGCCGGGACAACACCACGCGGCTGCCCTACGTAAAGGAAGGCAAGCGGGCTGCTCAGCTCGACATCACCATCGGCTCGGGTACGGCGTCCTACGCCACGATCGGCGTGGAGGACTCCTACACCGACGAAGGTGAGGTGCAGAGCGCAATGCAGCTCGGCGGAATGTCCTCTCGGCAGATGTGCGAGCGGAACTTGATGGCGCAGTTCGCTCTGGACGAGAACCTGGCGTTGGCATTCTCGAACGCCGATGTCGCTCTCGGCACCACGCCGAAGCCCACCGGCACCGCCGCGGATGTCACCCCGACCTCGGATCTCGCCAACGAGGCGCACGCGTGCTACTGCGTGGCACTGACCCATGAGGGCTACCGTCTGGCCAACATGACCGACGGGTTGACCTCGACCATCAGCGTGACCTCGCCGGCAGGAGAGAGCTACACGCTCAACGGCGGAACCGCGAAGGTCTCGGCAGTGTCGGACGCTGTCACTCCAACCCTGGGGCAGAAGATCACCTGGAGCGTCACCGCGGTGAAGGGCGCGTTCGGCTACGCCTGGTTCGTACAGAACGACGGCTCGGGCGACTTCAACCTCCAGGGGATCACCACCGTCAACGAGTTCGTGCAGACCGCACAGCTGACCACCACGCAGACCAAGACGGCCGCATCGGTGGGCTCGGACTACTCGCAGAACGATGACTACGGCCTGGGCGGGATCTATTACCAGGCACTGTCGGACACCCTGGCAAACGGGTACGGCTACTACGTCAGCCTCGACGGCGAGGCTCTGACGATGAGCAATGGTCTCATCGATGAGATCGCCGACATGTGCGAGGACCTGTGGGACGCCTACCAGCTGGGCCCCGAGGTGCTGTTGGTGTCCGCGAAGACCTACCGTTCCATCACCGAGCTGGCGTTCGGCTCGACCGAGAACACGAACATGATGTTCGTCGTCGAGCAGAGTGTGGTTAACTCCGGCTTCACGGTCGGCGGCCGCGTGACCGCGATCGTCAACCCGGTGACCGGTGAGGAGATGGAGCTCCGTGTGCTGGCTGGGATGCCGGACAGCTGCATCCTCTACGCCCGGATGAACTACGTGGTGCCGGGCACCGCGTCGAACCGCTCCGCCGAGTGGGAGACTTTCGGCGGCACGTGGGTGGTCGACTGGCAGAAGATCACTCGCGAGAAGTTCCACGGCATCTACGCCATGGGTGCGGTGAAGGTGTACTACCCGGGGCTGTTCGGGGGCATCTTCAACATCGACGTCAGCTGACCCTCCTGGGCGCATCGTGCGCTCCTCCTTCCATGGCCCCCGGCTTCGGTCGGGGGCCACCTTTTGGGGGATTCATGACCGAAGACAAGATCGAAGAGAAGACCGAAGCAGAAGATAAGATCGAAGAGAAGCCGAAGCGTGGACGCCCGCCGAAGCCGAAGCTGCCCGCGCAGCCGCCAGAAAAGGGCGCAGTACTGCTGC
>CAZEJK010000570.1:0-2000 GCA_964512045.1 uncultured Thermoanaerobaculia bacterium | reverse complement strand
TGTTTGAGCTTCATGGCCTGGAGCCGTACCGAGGGGTCGTAGTTGGGCACAATCACCAGAAAGGCGTTGACTCGTTTGGCCGACTCGCGCATGTACCGCTTGAACTGGTCCTGGTGGGCCTTGGGGAACGTGTAGACCGATTCCTTGCCCTTGTTGTCCCAGAGGAGCAGCTCACCGTTCGGGAACTCGACGCCCCCGTCGGCATGTTCGGTACCGGGCATCTCGACGAGTGCACAGCCCAGCTTGACCTCGAAGAGATACCTGGTGCCCTCTTCGAACCCCGCCTCCATGTCGCGGTCATGTTTGATGAGCTTGCGCTGGTAGAGATTCGTGTTGTCGCGTTCCGCAAACTCCTCGAAGTACTGATAAAACACTGCGCGAGGGTCGTCGGACTCCTCGGGCTCTTTGGTGGTCAGCGAGTCGAAGTACTCGATGATCCGCTGGATGCGATCAGCCTTGGAGCCTGAAACCGCCACCCCTGGCAGCTTGCGGCAGAGATCACGAAGCTCGTCAGTCCCGAGGCAGGTGAGAATCTCCGATGGTTTGGCCCCCGCCTTGAGTAGGCGGTCGGAACGCTCTGCCTTGCTTCCCGACAGCGGGAGGCCTTGCGCCTTGAGCGCGCGGTATAGCTGGTCGATGCTGAGGGTGTCGTGCAGAAGCGCCTGTGCAGCCGGGCTCATCTCGAACCGGAGGTACTGCTTCACCGCCGGCGCGATCTCCTCCGGAAGGACTGCACACGCGCCGCCCTCGGCACGGTTGCAGAACAACACGACACCCGCGGCCTGCAAACGCTTCAGGGCGTCCTTGAACTCCGATAGTGAATGGAGCTCGTTGCCCGACTTCGGGAACTTACCAACGCTGGCCTCGAGCAGCCGATGTTCGCGACGGCTGACCCCGAGCTTCCGCCGGAGCTTTTCGAGCAGACGGAACTCATCGACGGTAATGTCATCGTCATCCAGCGCCACCTCGAGAACCTCGCGGTACACCCCGAGAGCGTGATCATCGCTGAAGGCGAACGCAGACTCCTCCGCCGCTTCGTCGATGATGTCCTGTTCGTTTTGGCGGACCGCGTCGAACAGGCTCTCCTCATCGGCGGTCATGTCGGGTGACACGAGCAGCGATTGGAGTGTAGCTTCCACCAGGATCCGGCGGTCCCTGGCGAGGGTCTCCTCCCTCAGGCGGTCGTGGATCCGCTCCCGGCTGATCAGCTCGTTGATGTTCTGACGGATCTGCTCCCGGAGCCGGTCCTCGTCGCCCCGCGGAACGTCATCTTTAAGCAAGCTGTCGACCGTTCGGGCGAGATACATCTGACTCATGGCCGGCAGACAGTCAATGATCTTCACGCTAAAGCCCTCCACGTAATCGTATCTGCGCACCCTACCCCAAAGGCGATCGCGTGCACCTTTCGTTACATTGTGACCTACTGTCGCACGAGCCCATCGTCCCCTCACAATGCTACCACGAGCGGGAGTGCAGAATTCTGAGCCAACCGGAGACGGTCACTACCGATGACGCCGAATGCCAGGCAAATGGGTGCCACTGATCACAATGTCAGGACTGACGCGATGGGCGCCCGAACTCCGCAGATTCAGAGGTTGTGATCAGTGACACGGTCCCGAAGACACCGAAGGTGACACGTCAGCGTAGCTGAAAAGAAACGGACGGAACCGTCCGCTCCCACCAGCGGAAAACTCGACGCGGAGACTTGCCACTCGGCGACGGCTG
Organism: uncultured Thermoanaerobaculia bacterium; assembly: GCA_964512045.1. GTDB lineage: Bacteria > Acidobacteriota > Thermoanaerobaculia > Thermoanaerobaculales > Sulfomarinibacteraceae > CAZEJK01. The sequence continues at coordinate 275 of CAZEJK010000570.1, read as the reverse complement.
CGCACTGTGGATGTGTCCGAGCGCCAACGGCGACCGGACGTACATCCACGCGCAGGCGGCGTCGAGTCGAATCTCCGCCAACGCCGACCAAGAAGAAGAGCCGCCGAACGGCGGCTTTGACGTCGTGTTCGGGACGCAGGGATTCAGAGTCCGAACCCCCTGAACCACTCCTGCGATGACGCCAGCACGTGCCAGCTCATGACGCAGTCCGTGCTCACGGGGGTTGAAGCTGGCGACTGCAAGCTCACCAACGTTACGAGATCCTGGAGATGGAA
>CAZEJK010000569.1:0-2000 GCA_964512045.1 uncultured Thermoanaerobaculia bacterium | reverse complement strand
GCCGTTTCGAAGATGTGCAGGACTTCAGCTGCCAACACGGCGGCTCTACGACGGAGTCAGCCCGTGCTGGATGGCGAACCGGACCAGGCCGACCAGATCGTCGACGCCGAGCTTGCGCATGATCCGGCTGCGGTAGGTGTCGACCGTGCCGGGCGCCAGCCGGAGCGCCTGGGCGATCTCGGCGCTGGAGTGCCCCTCGGCGACGAGCTGGACGATCTCGCGCTCGCGGGCCGAGAGGCTGGCGAGCGGACCGGGCGAGGTCTCCCAGCCGTTGGACTGGCTCAGATGCTCGGCCGCCAAGGCTTCAAGAGGCTCGCTCAAGAACCGCCGGCCCGAGGCAGCCGAGCGAACCGCACGGATGACATCGGTCCCAGCCGAGGACTTGACGACGTAGCCGAGCACGCCGGTGGCCAGCGCCTGATGGAGATGCTCGGCCGTGGCGTGCATCGAGAGAATCACCACCTGGGTTCCCGGGAGCCGGCCGAGGATCTGGCGAGCCGCGTCGAGGCCGTTCAAGCCCGGCATGGCGATGTCGACGACGACAACGTCAGGCTCCAGCTCGGCGGCCATCGCAACCGTCTCGCTCCCGGTGGCGGTCGTTCTGACCACCTCCATGTCGAGCTGCGCGCCGAGGATCATCTTCAGCCCATCGCGCACCACCGAGTGATCGTCGGCCACCAGCACGCGGATCATGACCGTGGGACCTCCGCGATGACCCGGCAGCCGTTGCCGGGCTCGGTCTCGATGCGGAACGTGCCGCCGAGCGCCTCCGTGCGCTCGCGCATCCCGGCGATCCCCCAGCCGCCACCATCGGTGGGGATGGGCCGATCCGAGGCGGCGAACCCGCGGCCGTTGTCGGCGATCGTCACGCGCACGAGATCGGCACTGCTTTCCAGCGTCACAGTGACCGACGAGGCCTCTGCGTGCTTGTCGACGTTGGTCAGCGCCTCCTGAGCGATCCGGAGCAGCGTCGTCTCTGTCACAGGGCTCAGGCGGGGCGCCGGCTCCTCGCCGAGAGCACGAACCGAGATGCCGCTCCGGCCAGCGAACCGCTCCCCGATCCATCGCAGCGTGGCCGCCAGCCCGTAGTCATCCAGCATCGGCGGGCGCAGCTCGGCCATGACGTCACGAACCCGCTCGCCGACTGCCTCCACGACCTGCATCGAGTCGGACAGCAGGGCGTCAGCGGCTTCGGATACGCCGTGAGCGAGGTGGTCGCGCACCATCGCCAGGTTCAGCGAGAGCGCGGCGAGGTCCTGACCGACCGTGTCGTGGAGCTCTTGCGCGAGGGCCTTCCGCTCCTTCTGCTCGGCCTCGGTGAGCTGTGCGGACAGCGCCCGGACCTCGGTCAGCAGCTGCTCGCGCTCCTTGGCGGCGCGCACCTGCTCGGTGATGTCCTCGACCATGGCGAGCACCTCGCTGGCGTCACCGTTCGGCGTTCGGATCGCTCCAGCCGAGACACGTCCCCAGAACATGTCGCCATTCTTGCGCCGATAGCGGCGGATCAGGCTGCGGACCGAGCCTTCGCTCAACACCCGCTCGGTGACCGTCGGGTCGACATCTTCAGGGAATGTGAGGGCGACGGCGTCCATCCCTTCCAGCTCCCTGGCGCTGTATCCGGAGAGCTGCTGAAAGACGGTGTTGGCACGGCGGATGCTGAGGTCCGGCGCGAGAAGCACTGCACCCACCGGCGCCTCCTCGAACGCGCGCCGAAACCGCTCCTCGCTGGTGCGCAGCCGCCGCTCGATCCGCCGTCGGTCGGTCACGTCGTGGATGACGCTGACAACGCCGCCTCTCCACCCTTCGTGCTGATCGAGGCTGGACACCAAGACGTGCGCATCGAACGTAGTGCCGTCCTTGCGGCGCATCTCGAGCTCTGTCTCGAACCTGCCCTGGGCCTCGAGCTTGGACTCTCCCTCGCGTGCGAAGCTCTCGTAGGTTGCTCGGTCGACGTGGAGCTTCTCGGTGGTCTGGCCGATCAGCTCCTCCGGCGTGTAGCC
>CAZEJK010000568.1:0-2015 GCA_964512045.1 uncultured Thermoanaerobaculia bacterium | reverse complement strand
CATCGACGGGTGCGGAGAACGCTCGCTGCAAGGGCAGATGGGTGGGTGGGGGAGCGAATACCCAACCGCTAATACCTTACAGCTACGCGGGCGCGGGACCGGCACCTTCGGAGCATCACTTTGGTTGCGGCCCGCGGCCGCGTTAGTGTCCCATATCGTCGAACACAAAGGATACCTCTCATGATCCTCGGTACGGCTCGTCACTGGATGCATTTGGCAAGATCCTGGAAGATGCGGAACGCGTCCCCTCCGAGAGAGGACCTCATACGATCACTTCGCACTCTGCCAGCGAAGGCCGTCATGGCCGGAATCTCGGCAGTGGTAGCGCCCTGTCTCATCAGCCCGGCCGTCGCCGCGCCGCTCGGAACGTCGTTCACCTACCAGGGCCGACTGGACCTTGGCGGCTCGCCTGTGAACGGGCCTGCTGACTTCGAGGTCAGCCTGTGGGACGAAGCCGGAACCGGAGCCCCGCCTGCCGGGGGCAACCAGATCGGCTCCACGGTCGCACTCAGCAACGTTCAGGTGACCAACGGTCTGTTCACCTTGGAGCTCGACTTCGGAGCCGGTGCCCTCAATGGCGATGCTCGCTGGCTGCAGCTCGCTGTCGCGAGCCCGTCCGGTGAAGCACTCACGACGCTGAGCCCGCGGGTGCCGCTGAGAAGCACGCCACATGCTCTTCACAGCAAGAACGCCGACTCGCTCGACGGCAAGTCAGCGAACCAGTTCATCCAAAACACCTCCACACAGCAAACCTCGGCCAGCTTCAATATCGACGGCAACGGTACGCTCGGCGGTACTTTGACGGCCAACGGCATCCTCGCCGGCAGCGGCGGGCTGACGATGAACAACTACTTCCTTCGCCTGCGCGACAGCTTTGATAACAACCACGGAATTCGCTACATGGCGTCAGTTGACGGGCTGGAGTTTCGGGGCTTCAGCGGCTTCCGCTGGTCAGTCGGATCCGGTGGAACGAATGAGCGGATGAAGCTGGATATCTCGGGCAACCTGGACATCGACGGCCACTACTCGATCGGCGGCACTCGATTTGCTGGCAGGCCCGGAACACTCAACACGTTCGTCGGTGAGAGTGCGGGAAGCGTCAATACCGGTCAGCAGAACACCCTCATCGGCAGCCGCGCAGGGCAGGCCAACACCTCTGGGTTGAGAAACACCTTCGTTGGCGAAGCCGCTGGAATATCCAACACGACAGCCTCTGAGAACACGTTCATTGGAGCTCTCGCCGGTCTGCAGACCACTTCCGCGAGCCAGAACACCTTCCTCGGGGCCGGCGCTGGGCAGAACAACACCACGGGCGCGGGGAACACCTTCGTAGGGTTTGTCGCCGGAAACAGCAACACCACTGGTTCGTTCAACACCGCGATCGGCTACAACGCCCGCATCGCCTCCAACACACTCACCAACGCCACCGCCATCGGCTCCAATGCCGTGGTGACGACCTCAGACACGATCGTGCTCGGAAGCCGGCGGGACCGGGTTCTCATCCCAGGGCTTGGCACGGCCCGATCCAAGCTCTGCCTCCGCAACGACGGAGAGATCGGGGCCTGTGTCTCGAGCTTGCGGTACAAGACGAATACTGCCCCGTTCCCCGGCGGCCTGCGTCTTGTCAGCCTTCTCCAGCCGATCACGTTCGACTGGAAGGACGATGGGACGAAAGATCTCGGGCTGGGCGCGGAGGACGTGGCGAAGGTCGAACCGCTGCTCGTCACCCGGAACGAAGACGGTCAGGTGGAAGGCGTAAAGTACGACCGTCTTTCCGTCGTCCTCCTGAATGCCCTGAAGGAGCAGCAGGCGCAGATCGAAGATCAGCAACGCACCATCGAGGCATTGAAGAAGCTCGTCTGCACAGATCAGCCGGGCGCCGACGTCTGCGCCGAGTGAGCGGCCGCGGCGCACTCGCATGCTCGATGGAGATGGATCGCATTCGCGTGCTCGGATGAGGGGTGCCAGAGGTCCACCGCATTCTTCATTGAGTCGAAGGTCTCTGCGGATAATGT
>CAZEJK010000567.1:0-2028 GCA_964512045.1 uncultured Thermoanaerobaculia bacterium | reverse complement strand
TTGGCTGCTGCGTCGTGACGAGCCAGCTTGTTTGCTCCACTACATCCGATCCAAACCGATTGTGCGGGCTCGCCTTCAGCTCATGTGCAACCTCGAAGGGAACGACCACCCGCGCGTACAGCGTGCGGAGCAGCTCCAGATCCCCAATCGCGGCGATGAGCGCAAGCAATGGACCCGTGTTGATGACGACTGTCGGCCTGTCACGCATTTCGCAGGTCGGACTGGAGCTCTTCCTCAGAAAGATCAATTGCGGCGACACCGTAGCGATGGAGGTTGAGAAGAAACGTCACCCGATCCACGCCGGCAAGCTCAGCAGCAGCTCCGGAGGAGGCTTTGTTCATCTCGAAGAGCTTCACGGCCAGTGCCCAGCGTGCTTCAGCCTCGAACTCCTCTCTCGACTGACGGAGCTGGTCTGGCATGTGCTCGGGATAGGGGATTTCTAGCGTTGGCACCGCAGACCTCCAGGATGATTGACCATGGTAGCAGAGGGGGAGGAGGGAAGTTTTTAGTTCTCAATTCTTAGTTTTGAATGCCGCCCTCCCGCCCCGGGGATGTTGGAGGGGTTGGGGTTCTTCTACGGGATCTCTCCGCTCGCCTGGTTCTGCTGGTGGTTTCGGTCGCTGGGTGGTTGCAGGGAAATGAGTCGCCATGGGAGCTCGGTCGAGATGACGGGGCTGCTGGATGAGGGGTGTGCTCCGGTGTGTTCGTGTGCTTCGCTGGGGAGCACTGGTGGTCGGGGGCTCGGTCGAGATGACGGCGATCACTGTAGGGATGGCTTACGGGCTCCGCTCTCTCCAGTATGCTGGTCGTCGTCTGTGGTGGGCCACGGCAACAATCTCGACTGTGTCGTCTTTGACGCGGTAGATCAGGCTGTAGGGATACCGCTGCAGCACGTACCGACGCGTCTCTCCGTCATATGACGGCCAGACCTCAGGGGTGGTCTCGACCAGCGAGAGACCGCGATCCACTTCCTGCAGAAACCGCCGAGCGGCTTCCTCGCTCCGTTCCCGGTACCAGTCGAATCAGTGTTCAAGATCCTCTCGTGCTTGTGCAGAGAACCTAACCCGCACGCCGCCGCCTCAGTCGTTGAAACAGCTCCTCTCGCACATCCTCCCATGGCACGGTTTCAACGTCGCCACTGTCGAGGCCAGCAACCCTTCGTCGGACCTCCGCCCTCCACTCTGCTTGAAGATCAGCGTCCTCTGGCGGCTCTAAGCTCTCAAGGATGGCAGCAGCCAGCTCGGCGCGAGCTGCCTCGGAGAGCTCAAGAGCCAATGTCAGCAAGGCTTCAGACTGCTTGTTCATCGCTCAAGGAAAGCAGATGGGGCCAGTCCCCACGCTGCACGATGCGCTGCATAGGTCACGGCAGCTCCCACATCAGCTGTGCTCAGGAATGGATAGGCGGCCACGAGATCGTCAGCGGTGTCCCCCGCAGCAATCGCTTCCACGATGGCGTATACCGGAAGGCGCGTCCCCTTGATGACTGGTTGACCGCAGGGGATTCCCGAATCTACGCTGATGCGCTCTCGAAAGCTCTCTTCTGCCATCACTTCTCTCCAATCCCACTCGCACTCAAATGTCGCGCACTTCGGGTGGATTGGCAACCCCGCCGTTCAGGAAAGAGCTGGTGATCGGTGGTGCGTCGTGTCGGGGCTGGAAGCCCCGACCACCGTGGTGGGAGATTGAGGCAAGTTCTGAGTTCTCAATTCTTAGTTTTGAATGCCGCCCTCCCGCCCTGGGGACGTTGGAGGGGTTGGGGTTCTTCTACGGGATCTCTCCGCTCGCCTCGTTGTGCTCATGGTCTTGGTCTCTGGGTGGTCACAGGGAAATGAGTCGCCATGGGAGCTCGGTCGAGATGACGGGGCTGGTGGATGTGCGGTGTGCTCCGGTGTGCTCGCGTGCTTCGCTGGGGAGCAGTGGTGGTCGGGGGCTCGGTGGAGATGACGCAAGTTGCGAAGCTCTTGGTTCTCAAGCGGGGGCGTTCAGAGCCGATCGCTCCAGTAGAGCGGGCGCCGGCGATTGTGCCCG
>CAZEJK010000566.1:0-2043 GCA_964512045.1 uncultured Thermoanaerobaculia bacterium | reverse complement strand
CTGAGTTGGCCTTCGCCGCCTACGCGGCTTCGGCTGGCAAGCCACCATGAGCTCGACCAGGGTAAAACCGTGAAGGGGCCGCCCGAAGGGAGTATACTTCGGGGTGAGGTTGTTGGAGCTCATTTTCGGCCCCTTTCACGAAGGAGAATGTTATGAGTATGCAGCACGAGTCAGCCTTTGACAGCAACGCGGCACGCGAGACGTTCGCGTCCTTTGTGGGCGTGGACCTCCACAAGACCACCGTCACACTGGTGGCTGTGGACCCTCACGGCGAGAAGATCGCGCAGCTCAAAACCAATACGAAGTGCGTGGAGAAGATCGAAGCGTGGATCGAGGCGCAGCCCAAGCCCTGCCGGATGGCGGTCGAGTCTGTGGGCTTCATCGAGTGGTTTATCGATCGCTTCGGCGAGACGGTCGCCCGCATCGACATCGCCGACGCCACCGAACTCTCCCACCTTCGTGGCAAGCGACGAAAGACCGACGCGAACGACGCGTTGGATATCGCCAAGCGGCTGGCACGCGGCGACTGCCCCCTGGGCTTCATCGCTTCGCCCGAACTCATGCGCCTGCGCAAGCTCGGACGACACTGGCGACGCCTCAGCCATACCATCAGCCGCGCAAAGCAAGGGATGCAATCCATGCTCAATGCCGCCAACATCCGCGGCCCCAAGTTCGACGGTGCGTCTGCCCAGAAATGGCTCCTGGCCAACGGAGACCGCCTCAAACCGGTCACGCGCGACGCCTTCAGCGATCTCCTCGACATCGTCCAGCTCATCGAACGGCAGGAAGAACGACTGCGGCGCGAGATCATCTTCGCCAACCGGGAGCCCGCATTCCGCGACACCATCCAACTGCTCAAGACCGTCCCCGGCATCAAGGATATCTGGGCGTGCATCATCGCTGCCGAGATCGGCCCCTTCGACCGATTCCCCAACGCCGACGCTCTCGAGTTCTGGGCCGGACTCACCCCCGACAACGAGGAGAGCGCCGGCCGAACCCAGTCCGGCAACATCACCAAAGCCGGTTCGCCGACGCTCCGGTGGGCGCTCTGCGAGGCCGCCATGACGCTCTGCAGGTCCGATGCGCGCCAGGAAGCCCACCGGCAGCGCCTCCTCAAGCGCAAAGGAGACGCCAAAGCCAACGTCGCCATGGGACGACGTCTCCTGCGCATCCTCTACGCCATGGTGCGCGACGGAAAGCCCTACCAGCGCGGACCAGACACCCAGCACACCGCCAAAGCAAACAAGGCCCGCAGACGGAAGCGCGCGCGCAAGGAGATGGCGATGGCATGAAACGACACCCAGGTCCTTCTCTTCGGAGCCGGAGTCTACCGGACTCCGCCGATTGGTCAAGGCGTCCTCCCCACGAAAAAGCGTATTTTGTCGCGGGGAATCAGGAGGAACATGACTACGATCGCGACAAAATCTTCCTTTTTCGCGGGGCCCCTCCTTGACAAATCGGCTCCGTCCAGAACGCGGCTCATAGGAAGAGAAGGACGAAGAACAGAAGTCTTCGAGCGGCGGAATCCTGTCGAGTCGGTGACCGCGCCTCGGGTTCATTCGGCCCGGTCCGCAGCAGTCTTCAGTTGCTCGATCGCCTCCGGCGGCAGCGACTGTCGTAGCAGGCCGGTGACCGCGATAGGGTGAATTCGGCCCGACCGACGCGTACAAGGTTCTATTCGGCCCGGAACACGCGTGTGGGCATTGCGACCCCCACGACCGGTGACCGCGAAGAGATGAATCCAACCGCCTTCTCGCGCCTCCGGCGCGACAAAGGACGGATGACCCGGTTCCGCCACACGTATCGAATGCAATACGATCGACCATAAGGAGTTGACCTATGCATGAACCTTGATGAACGTTTTCCCTTGACCCCAGGCCCCTACAGAGATAAACCCACGCGACGCAGCACCGGCGCGGCGGCGTGCTCGTCTGTCTGCGCTTCGCATCGCTCTCCTCCCGTTCCCCGCCATCACGACGCAGCCGACGGCGGCTGCACGCGCACGCGGGCGCACGTGCGGCCCGGCGCGACCGCGCCCAGGAA
>CAZEJK010000565.1:0-2047 GCA_964512045.1 uncultured Thermoanaerobaculia bacterium | reverse complement strand
GCCTCCACCACTCTTCGATGCCCGAAGCTCGCAGAGCAGGCTGCCGGGAGGGCGGGTGGCACTCTGCACTCTTTATTCTGAACTCTCAACTCACGACCTTGCCTCGAATTTTCGAAGATGCGGGCTGCTTGAGCCGCCAATACCTTCGATTCGGTGCCGTAGAGCTCTCCGAGTCGCGGACGTGATGTGACGGACACCACTGACTTCGGCGTGCCGGACCCTTGAAAATCCGCCGTGTAGCGTCTAGAGTGAGACGTAGTTTCAAAATCATTCACTGTCGGTTCGCCCACTGAGAGCGTGTGGTGAGCCGTGTGGTGAGCTGGAGGGTGAGATGGGACGGTACGGATCGATCATGGTTGCATGCCTCTTCGTCGGCGTGGCAGTCAGCTGGGCTGCTGAGCCGCAGGTTGAGACCAGTGAGGCGGAGGGCCGGGCTCTCCTCGAGCTCGTCAACTCGGCGCCGCCGGCGCCGAACCCACCCGGGAAGACCTACTCTTCGTTGCGGAGCGCCTCGGCCGAGCAGCGTCGGGTGGTGGAGTTCGATCCGCTCACAGGTGCGGAGGGGATCGTCGAGACGACCACCCGCGAAGGCGTGAGTGAGCGCGATGAGCCGTTCATCCCAGCCACCGGACCCGTTGCGGACCCGCTGATGGCGGACACGCTGGCCGAGGGCCGGATCACGCCCACCGCGCCGAGCCCGCTTCTGGGTACTGACAGCTTTCCGTACCGCACGGTGTACAAGATGCTGATGCGGTTCAATGTGGGCGGAACGGACTACTACTACAGCTGCACTGGTTGGGCGGCCAACGAGTTCCAGGCCGTCACCGCCGGGCACTGCATCTACAACTTCGATCCGAACGACGACGGCAACGAGTCCGACCAGAAGTGGGCGGACGAGATCTGGCTCTTCCCCGGCCAGACGGACCGGGTGGATCCGACGGGCGGCGACTTCTCTGCGGCCGATCGGATCTACGGACCGGTCAAGGCGACGTACTATCGGAGCTACACGGGATGGACGGACAACCACAACTACGACCACGATTGGGGCGTCCTGTCGCTCGACCGGCGGATCGGTAACCGCACCGGCTGGATGGGGCGCGAGAGCTCGGTTGCGAACAGCTTGAACTTCACGGGCTACCCGACCGAGACGCCGTACGTTCCAGACGACACCCACGTGCAGTACAAAGGGTATGACTCGAATAACGTCGACTCGAGCGACGACTACCGCATTTACCTCGATGCGTTCATCTACGGAGGCCACAGCGGAGGACCGTCGTGGCGGTACGACAGCGGAACCGGGGATCGGTACGTCGAAGGCATCCACTCGACCTCTGACCGCGTCGGCTCGGCCACGGACGTTCTTCTGACGTCCGGCAAGCGAGGCGATATCAACACGTGGGCCAGCGACGATGAGACGGCCCGGCCGCCCTCGAACCGTCCGGAGCTGATCGAGTACGCCCTGGACGGAGGTGACTACAAGGGGATCAGCCCGTTGAGCGCCGGCCGGGGCGACACGATCGACGTCGAGCTGAACGTGTTCAACGTCGGCTTCGCCGATGCCAACAACGTCAGCTTCGATATCTACGCGTCAACCAACGACTACGTCAGCGAGAACGACACGCTCCTCGGCTCGGTCACCTACGGCACTCTCGGTGACTGGAGCTACTGGTCCGGCTTCACCTACGAGGTGGAGATTCCGACGTCGCTGGGGGCGGGCGACTACTGGGTGGGCTGGATCGTGGACACGACGTCCGCCGAGTACGGTGGCGACCTCGAGTGCACGAACAACGACTGTAGCAACCACGTCGTGATCGACGAACGACTGACCGTCCAGGACTGTACCCTTGACAGCTTCGAGCCCGACGAGAGCAGCATTCCCACGATTGCCAACGGCTCCCCCCAGGACCGCTCCATCTGCTCCATCGGTGATGAGGACTGGGCACAGTTCACGCTCTCTCGACCGAGCCAGGTGGTGTTGGAGACCAGCGGCGCCAGCGGTGACACGCGGATGTGGCTGTATGACGGCAGCTCGAACCTGATCGAGTAC
>CAZEJK010000564.1:0-2050 GCA_964512045.1 uncultured Thermoanaerobaculia bacterium | reverse complement strand
TGATCGACGGCGATGTCTCGGAGATGGGCTGGATGGACGTCAGCGGTTGGGTGGCAATGGGGGGCTCGGAGCTGGGCACCAACCGAAAGGTGCCCGACGGCGGCGAGCTGTACGCCATCGCGCGCAGCCTCGAGGAGCACAAGGTCTCCGGCCTCCTGGTGATCGGTGGCTGGTCCGGCTACGTCGGCGCCCACCGCTTGCTGACCAAACGCTCGAGCTACCCGTCGTTCAACATCCCGGTGGTCTGCATCCCGGCCAGCATCAACAACAACCTGCCGTGCGCAGAGCTCTCCGTCGGCGCTGACACGGCCCTGAACTCGATCGTCGAGGCCGTCGACAAGATCAAGCAGTCCGCAGTGGCCTCGAGCCGCTGCTTCGTGGTCGAGGTGATGGGCCGGTACTGCGGGTTCCTCGCCCTGATGAGCGGGATCGCCACCGGCGCCGAACGCGTCTACCTCCACGAGGAGGGCGTGACGCTCGACGACCTCCAGGCCGACGTCCACCACCTCATCGAGGGCTTCCGCAGCGGCAAGCGCCTCGGGCTGCTGATCCGCAACGAGAACGCCAACCCCGTGTACACCACACCGTTCATGGTGTCCCTGTTCTCGGAGGAGTCGCAGGGGCTGTTCGAGGTCCGCCAGGCGATCCTCGGCCACCTCCAGCAGGGCGGCAGTCCCACTCCGTTCGACCGGATCCAGGCCACGAAGCACGCCACCCATGGGATCGCCACGCTCATGGATGCCGCCGAGCACGGTCGCACTGATGTCATCTCCATCGGCGTCAAGGAGGGCAAGCTGCAACCGTTCGATCTCCAGGACCTTCCTCGTGTCGCGGACATGCTGCATCAGCGGCCGACGTCCCAATGGTGGATGGAGCTGCGGCCGATCGCGCGGATCCTGGCGCAGCCCGGGCCAAACGGTGCGAGCGAGAGCTGATCGAAATGCCCCGAGAAAGAAGCCGGTTGCTGGGGACATGACGGTTCTCACCGACGAGATGATCGAGCAGACGCTCCACGAGCTGGCGAGCCCACGCGTGTCCGGGCTCGGGCTCGACGAGGCCGCGATGATTGTCGCAGCGGTCGAGGAGCCAGGAGTCGACCCCGCATGGACGTTCGCAGAGCTCGACCGCCTCGGCGAGCTCGCTTCCAGCAGGCTCTCCGGGAGCAACGGCACCCTCGACAAGGTGCGCGCCCTCAGCCAGCTACTGGCAGAAGACCTCGGCTTCACCGGCGACTCAGAGAGGTACTACGATCCCGCCAACAGCTGCTTGCACCGGGTTCTGGAGCGACGAACGGGGATCCCGATCTCGCTGTCAGTGGTGTGGATCGAGGTCGCCCGACGCGCCGAGCTCGAGCTCCTCGGCATCGGGATGCCAGCGCACTTCGTCGTACGGCTCGCTGATCGTTCCGACCTCTTCGTCGACCCGTTCGAAGGTGGTCGGCTGCTCGACCGTGCGGCCTGCTCCGAGCTGGTTTCCGAGCGCACGAACGGAGTGGTCCAGCTGGAGGACGCCCACCTCGAGCCGGTGGGGATGCGTTCGATGGTCCGCCGGATGCTGGGCAACCTCCGCTCGATCCAGTTTGCAGCGGAGAACACAGTCGGAGCGCTGCGGGTCACCCACTTCATGACCCTGCTCGACCCCGATCTTCCCGAGCTGTACCGCGACCGTGGCGCCCTGCAGCTCGGTCTCGGCGACGGCGAGGCGGCCAGTGTGGACCTGCAACGGTACCTGGACGCTCGACCCGACGCGGGGGACGCCGACGTCATCCGCCACCTGCTCGCCCAGGCTCGATCCACTCGGCTGAAGGTCCACTAGCGCGGACGTGCGGTCGCGCTGGATGCTGCGCATGGCCTTCCCGACGCGATATCCGATATCACGCGCAGCTGGTCGGACGCGCAGCATCGGCTGTTGGCTCACAGCGGTGACGACACCCCGGAGCGGTCCCGGCCCCGACAGCCGGATCGGATGTTGGCGACTCACGGGGCAGCATCCTCGAAAACTCGAAGCAAAGCTCTGAGTTGAGTTCTAAGTTCTTAATTTTGAATTTTTA
>CAZEJK010000563.1:0-2054 GCA_964512045.1 uncultured Thermoanaerobaculia bacterium | reverse complement strand
TCGGCTCGTCGGTCGTCCGCGCAGGAATCAACAGCAGATCCGGATCCTCCCAGAGCACCTGGGCCGCGTCGAAGTCGATTCCATGCTTTTTCGCGTTCGCAGCACTCTTCGCCCCGTCGAGCTCGAACTCCACGGTATAGTTTCTATACCGTACAGCCATATCCTGTCAATAGCGGTCGAGCCCTCGTGGAGTCGAACCACTGCGCCACGCTCTGCTTGCGGCTCCCTGGGCCGGACTCACCACCGGCGCCAAGCTCGACAGAATCACCGGTCAGCGGTTGACAGTTCGGAGGAAGATCCGGACCACCGAAGGGCTCCCCGGAACACCCTCTCCTAACCCGCCTGCCTGAGCTCCTCAACGATCCTCTGCAGCACGGCCAGGAACTGATCCAGTGCTCCCGAATCTGTAAAGACTCCAAACGGGATGTGAAGACGGATCAAACCGTCCACCGTGCCAGTGAAGCCCCATCACCCACTCCCACGCTGAGACCACCGCTCAACCGCTCGAGGCCCCGCTCCCACGCTGAAACGACCAGAGCACACTGAGCGCATGGCCCGAGTCGACAACCGTCTCCTGCTGCGCCCGGCCGACGACCAGCACCAGCCGACCGAGCTGCTCGCCCGGACCTGCCACCTCCGCGTCCGGCAAACCTTACGACCTCTGGACGCTTCCTAACTTGAAGCGGGCCTCGACAGTGCCATCGTGAGCACCGGGCGCTTGAATCCAGCCGTGCAGTCGCTGATCAGAAGATCGAACGCCATGAGCCGCCACGACCACCGTGCTAGGCTGCGCTGATGCCGGGAGCAACCAGATACCTCCAGCTGACGGAGCCTACCGGGCGGACGATCGTGGTCGGTGACATCCACGGCTGCTTCGACGAGTTTCAGGCGCTGCTGGGAGATATCGACTTCTGCCCTACGGATCAGCTCGTTACCGTTGGTGACTTCATGGATCGGGGCCCTGGTTCCTGGGAGCTTGCCGAGTTCTTTCGTAACACCCCGAACGCCTGGAGCTGTCTCGGGAATCACGAGCGCCGAGTTGCCGGCACCGTTCGCGGCACGTCCGTTCCAGCATGGAGCCAGAGGCTTACACTATCTCAGACTCATCGCGAGAACGCGGAGGACTTCGCAGCGTACCTCGAGTCCCTCCCGGCGGTGATCGAGACGCCGCACGCAGTCATCACCCACGCGCGACTGGACCCTACACAGCCTCTCGCGGATCAAGATCCCTACTGCACCGCGGCCGTCGGAGGCCCATCGGTTCAGATCGACACCGACGAGCACGGTGTCCCCCTCTGGTTTCGGAGGACGCACATCGACAAACCGGTCTGCATCGGTCATGTCGGCTACTGCCGGGTCGAGCTCGTCCCCGGTCGGCTGTACGCCCTGGACACAGGAGCGTGCAAAGGAGGAACTCTCACAGCCGTCACTTTCCCCGGTGGTTCTCTCGCCGAGGTCAACGTCACCACCGATTACCACGCGAAGGCACTGCTGCAATGGCGCCTCGAGTCCTGCGTTCACGAAGGCGATCGCCGAGGGTGGCCGCTGAAGCACTGCGCCACCGTGCTGGCAACACCATCAGAGGACCAGCCCGAGATCGCCACGGCCCAGGAACGAATCCAGGCCCGTCTCGAGGAAATTGTCTCGCCGAAGAACACCGCCCGGTGGGCCGCTGCCATCGACAACCGTTTTGGTCCACTGCCTCCACCGGGCCCCGAGAGAGGCGCCTTCTTCGAGGCCATGAACCGCTGCCTGCCCAACGCAGGCAGCCGCACCCTGGCCAAGGAGCTCATCTACGGACGGCCGATCACCGCCGAGCTTCTCATCAGGAGCTTCCCAACCGCCCAGCTCCACCAGCTTGAGGCGGAGATCGAGCTCGCTCTCACAGCCAAAGCAACTGGCCGAGACCCAACGACCGACGAAGAGTGACAGACGGCACCCGACGGCAACTCAAGCTGAGCACCACCCTCACACAGACCGCGGTCCCCTGGTCCGCATCGGGCCTCGCTGCAAGCCCATCCTTGCGGGCGGGACGTCCGCGCTCCTGTCGTTCT
>CAZEJK010000562.1:0-2061 GCA_964512045.1 uncultured Thermoanaerobaculia bacterium | reverse complement strand
GTCGAGCATTTTCCGAAGTGTCTGGAGCGCAGGAGATTGGTGCAGATCGCCGGCACGAACCGCTCAGATTCGGTGCGGTCCAGATCGGTCACTGCGGCTTCTCGACTCCCTCGAGGGCCAGCAACGCCGCGTCGGCGGCATCCAACTCCTGCGTGGCTCGCTCGGCGCGGGCAGCGAGCTGATCCCACAGCAGGTTGACGAGCGTCATGTCGTCTTCCAGTACGGCACGGACATCCGGCACCGCCTCGTCGTCGAACAGAGGCTCCATCGCCGGCTGGAGGATCTGCGTCACTGGGTCGGGAAGCTCCTCCCCTACGACCGCCTGAAATCCGCGAACGAGGTCCGGTCCGGCAGCATCGATCAGCTGCAGCACGTTCTGAGCGAGGGCCACTGCCGGATCGCCTGGCGTGTTCGTCAGTAGCTCACCGCCGCCACCGTTCCCGATCGCCGATACCCGATCTCAGCCGCGTTGGTATCTACCTGCTGGTCTTCGGATGGTTCCCGGGGCCGGAAATACTGTCGACCCTCGTTCGCCTTCTCCACAACGAGCTCGAATATCTAAGAATTTTTCTAGATACTCGATGCGTTGACAACGGTAGGAGGCGCACGATGACCGTGATAAGACTCAACAGCGAGAACTTCGAAGACGCGATCTTCAGCGCCGGGATCGTCATGATCGATTGCTGGGCGTCGTGGTGCTCCGCCTGCACCGAGTTCGGCCCTGTGTTCGAAAGCGCAGCGGGCCGGCACCCGCAACACACGTTCGTCAGCCTCGACACCCAGGCGCAGCGTGCGCTGACCGAATCGCTCGGCGTGACCCACATCCCGACCCTCGTCTTGCTCCGTGACGGCATCTTGCTTCTCCGGCAGCCGGGGTACGTTGCTGCCGAGGGCCTCGACGAGATCATCGCCAAGGCCGAGAGCCTCGATATGAACCGCGTTCGCTCCGAGCTAGCAGAACCAGCGGCTGCGAGCGCATGACGACTCAACGACGCACCGCTCGAATCCCCGGGCGGACCGCGTACCACCAACACATACCAAGGAGGACACCATGGCAACCATCCCCGAGATCAACAGTGAGTTCAAGAGAGAGCTGAGCGTGAAGTGGATCCGTGGCGCATCCGGCAACACGTACCTCTGCCCGGTGAGCGCGCTCGACCGTTTCGACAACCCGACCGAGGACCAGCTTCGGACCATCTGCGTCGACGAGTCGCAGAACCCGCAGAACGACTAACGGGTCCCTTCCGCGAAGACTGGAAAGCAACGCCGCCGTGCCTCGGCGCCGGCGGCGTTGCTCCGTTGAGGAGGTATCGATGTCAGCCCTCATCACTCGACCGGCCCCCGACTTCACCGCCACTGCTGTCATGCCCGACGGCCGGGTGGATGAGCAGTTCACGCTCTCCTCACTCCGCGGCAGGTACGCACTGCTCCTCTTCTATCCCGTCGACTTCTCGATCGTCTGCCCCACCGAGATCTTGGCGTTCGACGCCGCCATCGAGGAGTTTCGCGCCCGCGAAAGCGAGGTCGTCGGCATCTCGGTTGACTCCCACTACTCGCACCTCGCGTGGCGGCGCATGTCCATCGACGACGGAGGAGTTGGACCGATTCGCTTCCCTCTGGTCGCTGATCTCTCGAAGGCGATCGCCCGCGACTACGGGGTGCTCCTCAACGACGAGGTTGCCCTGCGCGCGCTGTACCTGGTCGATCGCGAGGGGATCGTCCGCCACGCCGTCCTCAACGATCTCCCCCTCGGACGCAGTGTCAGCGAAGCGCTGAGGATGGTCGATGCCCTCCGCTTCCACGAGCAGCGCGGCGAGGTGTGCCCAGCCAACTGGAACGCCGGCGACACCGGCCTCCAGATGACCAGTGGCAACGCCGTCGACCACCTCTCGAGGTTCGCTGGCAGCACCTAACGCGGCCGCGGGCCGCAACCAAAGTAATGCTCCGAAGGTGCCGGTCCCGCGCCCGCGTAGCGGTTAGGTGTGTCGAGTAGCCGGGGCCAGTTACCCAGCCCCGGCCCTCTCCAGATCCGTGCTAGGAGATTTCCACCACACGGCTCCT
>CAZEJK010000561.1:0-2064 GCA_964512045.1 uncultured Thermoanaerobaculia bacterium | reverse complement strand
GAGCTCGGAGCTCTCAATCGCCGTCTTCGGGAGAGAAGAACGGAGCCTGCCCCAGCCGGGCTAGTTCTCCTCGTGGAACCGGCAGCAGTGGAGCCGGACGGGCAGAACGCGGGCGTCCTCGTAGAGAGTGTAGACGGCGACGCCGAGACGCTCAGCAACGGCGCAGATCAGAAAGTCGGTGTTGGACCCCTGGATTCCCCGGCGACGGCAGGCGGTGAAGAGCCCAGCGGCTCGTTCGTGGTCGGCAGTCGTCAACGCGATGTCGGAAAACGCCCTCAGGACCCCGCGGAGGGTCTCGAACTGATGGCGGTGCCTGATCCCGGAGAGCAGCTCCTGCCGGACGGGCCCGATCATCAGCGCGTTGCCCTCGGACACCAGCAGACGCAGCTCGCGGACGACCATGGACTCCTCATCGACGTCCCTTCGCCTGAGTGCCTGTGACCAGACGGAGGTGTCAACGAGGACGCTCATGACCGCCGGCGCTGGGCCTTGGAATCGTAGCCGGGCTCGTACTCGATGGTGCCGAAGAGGCTGAGCACCTCCTGTTGCTTCCGCCTCTGGATGTACTCGCGCAGGGCCTCAGTGACTGTGGCCTTCTTCGTCCGGTGGCCGCCGATACGGTGGGCTTCCTCGAGAAGCTCGGGATCGAGCGCGAGGTTGGTGGGCATGATCGTCCTCCTCCTCCGAGTTTCACACATCCTCGTGTGTGTGTGTCAATGTGTCACCGCGCGGCACGGGACACTGTCGATTCCTCGTTGGCTCAGTCGCGAGCATCGCGAAGGACATCAACCGCCGCAACGGTTGGACGGGCAGGCTCTGGCAGAGCCGATACAAAGCACGGCTGGTGACCGAGCAGCGAGTACTCGATTCTTCCGCGGATGTGCCGCTCGATCCAAGAGCCCCGTCATCTCGACCGAGGTCCCATGGCCGTCCAGCCGGTCCCGGAGCCTCGCTCCGCAGCCGGATCAGGCGGCGACAGGGAAGGGGAGGGGCCGCCCCTTGGCAAAACGCCCGTCCTGTGGCAGGATGCGCCGCCATGGTGCGCGCGTTCGCTCCCTCCGGACGCTGGGGGATCGCCTTCGACTACCTCCAGATCGTCTTCGGGTCCCTGCTGGTGGCGGTGGGTACGAACCTGTTCTTCGTCCCCAACAAGGTGGTCTCCGGCGGCGTCACCGGCATCGGCATCATCGCCCACTACCTGTTCGACCTGCCGGTGGGCATGGTGGTGCTGGCGCTGAACCTGCCGCTGGTGTATGCCGGCTGGCGGTGGGCCGGCGGCATGCGTTTCTTCACTCGCACCATCGTCGCGGTGGCGGTGCTGTCGTTCGGCATCGACCTCACCGCCCCGTTCATCACCGCCCCCACCGACAACCCGCTGCTGGTGATCTGCTACGGTGGCATCCTCGACGGCTTCGGCATGGGCCTGGTGTTCCGGGCGCGCGGCACGACCGGCGGCACCGACGTCCTCGCCCGCATCGCCCACCGCTTCCTCGGCCTCGGCATCGGCCAGAGCCTGCTCATCATGAACATCATGATCTTCGGTGGCGCGGCGTTCGTGTTCGGCGCCGAGCCGGTGATGATCGCGCTGGCCCTGGCGTGGGTGTCGGCGAAGGTGCTGGACACGGTGCAGGCGGGGTTCGCGGTCTCGCGGCAGGCGATCATCATCAGCCGCCGCCCGGATGCGGTGCGCGCGGCGATCCTCACCAACCTCCACCGCGGCGCCACCGTGCTGTACGGGGAGGGCGGCCACACCGGCGAGGAGCGCCCGGTGCTCTACACCGTGGTCGCCGCCCATGAGGTGGGCCGCCTCAAGCGCCGTGTCGCCGAGGCCGACCCCGACGCGTTCGTCGCCATCTCCGTGGCCCAGGAGGTGTTCGGCGAGGGCTTCGCTCGCCACGCCACCCTCGAGGAGGCGTAGGCGCCGGCGCTGGTCCCTGTCCCGGCCGGCGGACGTTGTTGGACCCGCGAGAAGCTGTATCAGAGGTGAGATCCTCGCGGATAGCAACCTTCTGGTCTACGCCTACGACCGCTCCGAGCTTTTTAAATGATACGGCAACCACCGAG
>CAZEJK010000560.1:0-2072 GCA_964512045.1 uncultured Thermoanaerobaculia bacterium | reverse complement strand
GGGCGGAACTCTCCACTCTGAACTCTAAACTCTGAATTATAGTGTCTTCCTCCACTCCCCCAACAAAGATCATCGAAAGAAGAACAGGCTGGCGGTCCGTCAACCTGGGCGAGCTGGTGCAGTACCGCGACCTGTTCTACTTCCTGGTCGCGCGGGACATCAAGGTCCTGTACAAGCAGACGGTGCTCGGCTTCGGGTGGGCAATCCTCCGCCCGTTCTTCAGCATGATCGTCTTCAGTGTCGTGTTCGGCCGTCTGGCCAAGATCCCCAGCGATGGAATCCCATACCCCGTGTTCTCCTACGCGGCACTCGTGCCCTGGACCTACTTCCAGACCGGTCTGACCAGCTCCACAAACAGCTTGATCACGAGCGCAAGCATCATCTCGAAGGTCTACTTCCCCCGGGTCCTGATCCCCCTCGTGCCGGTTGCCAGCGGGCTCGTTGACTTCGCCATTGCGCTGTCGCTCGTAGCAGTAATGATGGCGTTCTACGGGATCGTGCCGACCATCAACCTGATCTTCCTTCCCTTCTTGGTGCTCGTGATGATGGTGACGGCTGCTGGTGCGGGAATGTGGCTGTCGGTACTGGGAGTCCAGTACCGCGATGTTCGTTTCGCGATGCAGTTCGTCGCGCAGCTCCTGATGTACGCCGCACCCGTTGTGTGGCCCAGCTCGTTGATCCCTGAGCAGTACCGACTCCTCTACGGACTCTATCCTATGGCGGGGGTCATTGAAGGCTTCCGAGCGTCGTTGCTCGGCAAGACCGCCATGCCGTGGGACCTGATAGCTGTTGGCTCGATCACTGCGGTGGTGCTGTTTCTCTCTGGTTTCGTGTACTTCCGACGCGCCGAGCGAATCCTTGCCGATGTCGCCTGATACCGATCGACTGCCACGAGATCTCGCGTGATGACCAGTCCTGCAATTCGAGCCGAAAACCTCTCAAAGCTGTACCGGATCGGCGTGCGTGATCAGGCCCATGACTCGCTGGCCGCCAAGCTGGTGGACGTCCTTGCCAGCCCTGCTAGGAGCTTTCGCCGGCTACACGCGCTGACCAACATCAGGGACGACGAGGCGGCGGCCGCAGATGTGATCTGGGCGCTGCGCGAGGTGTCCTTCGACGTCCAAGAAGGCGAGGTGCTGGGCATCATCGGTGCGAACGGCGCCGGCAAGAGCACGCTGCTTCGGGTCCTGAGCGGAATCACAGAGCCCTCGGCGGGTCGCGCCGAGATCCGAGGCCGAGTGGCCAGCCTGCTCGAGGTGGGCACCGGCTTCCACCCCGAGCTGACCGGTCGCGAGAACGTCTACCTCAACGGAACCATCCTCGGCATGACGAAAACCGAGATCGACCGCAACTTCGACGCCATCGTCGCATTCTCAGGAGTGGAGAAGTTCATCGATACACCGGTCAAGCGCTACTCGTCCGGGATGAAGGTCCGTCTTGGCTTTGCGGTGGCTGCTCACCTGGAGCCCGAGATACTCCTCATCGATGAGGTCCTTGCAGTCGGGGATGCTGTATTTCAGCAACGGTGTCTGGAACGAATGGCAGATCTGGCAGAGCAGGGGAAAACCATCTTGTTTGTTAGTCATAACCTGGGTGCAGTCAGTCGGCTCTGTCAGCAAGGGGTTCTTTTGACCGAAGGCGGCGTCCAAGCCCATGGGACTATCAGTGATGCGCTCGCCGAGTATAGTGCGTGGTCACGGCTTGAAGTGGGGTTGAACGGGCTCGAACGAGCGGGCAGTGGGATCGACCTGTCAGCCCCGTCCATTGAGTGCCGTTGTGCGCCGCTTTTCCCCGACTCATCCTTCGATGTAACTGCAGAGATTGTCGTGCACGACTCGTTTTGGTGTGTGTCGCTTCAGTTGAGTATAGTGACTCCAGAAGGCAAGCCGCTCGTACTCAGTGCGACCGACTCCGAGCAGATGCGGGAGCTGCAAGTGCCGGGCCGTTACAAGGTGACGGTGCACGTCCCGACACTCTGGCTGGCTCCCATGACCTACCCGGTGCGGTTCAAGATCATAGCGACCCCAGCGGAAGACAAGGTTCGCCGGTTCTTCTCCCCTTGGGTCCATCTT
>CAZEJK010000559.1:0-2095 GCA_964512045.1 uncultured Thermoanaerobaculia bacterium | reverse complement strand
GATCGCTCGTCACCTTGCAGTGCGCGAGATGCGTTGCCGGCTTGTCGTAGAGAACGAGCGACCGCTCGATGCCATCCATATCCATGCTCGTGAGCAGCACCTCGACGGTCTCGCCCGAGTCGACCCATGAAGGCTCGTCCACATCGCCCGTCGCCATGTAGCCGATGGAGAACCGGACATTGAACTGGTTCTCCAGCAGCTCACCAAGCATCGAAGAGAGCGTGTGCTGCCTCATGTGGTGATCTCATCCTCACGGTCCAGCACCACGTTCTTCGTGTATGAGAACCGCTCCCAGCTCGGACTGATGGTGGCCTCCAGCGCGGCCGAACTCGACTCCTCCAGCTCGCCCTCGGCCCGGTACCTATCGGCCTGCGCTCGCAACTGCTCGGCCACCTCAGTCAGATCCTCGCTCACGCCACCTCGCGCAACGCCACCGCGCTGGACCCGAACCGCAAGCCGAGCCCGGTTCGCAGCCAGCGCATTCAGCAGGAACGCCGACGCCAGCTTGACGCCGCCCTCCAGCGTCAACGCCGTCTGGATTTCCTCGTCGCTGAAGTCGGGACGCGCCACGTCGGTGTCGGCGATAGCCAGCCGCACCCTGCCGATGTCCGTGGACTGGTCATAGGTCGCGGCCAAGGCTACTCGCCTCCTACGTCGCCGGTCCTACCAGCACGATGTCCACACTGGCGTCGGCGCCGCTCGCATTCGTGAGGTAGAGCGCGGTCGCATTGGTGGGGAACCGCTCGCAGTAGAACGGGTTCACACCTCGGATCTCGCCCGCCCCAGCGTTCACCTGGAGCGTGATCGCCTGAGTGCTCTTGATCCAGAGGAAGGCCACGCTCGCCAACTCGCCCAGGTCGACCACCTTATCGGTCGTCGAGTCAGGCAGCACGATCGAATGAACCGTGACCCGGTCGGTCGACGCCACCGTGAGCTGGTTCCCGGAAGACTGGAACTCGATGACCTTGCCGGAGGAGCCGCTTCCGGCTCCCCCGGCAACGCTTGCAGAGTAGGTGACGGTCGTGATGCTCGGCACGATCAGTCACCCTCCTAGGCGGCACCCTTCGCCATATACGCCCCGCGGGGATCCCAGTTGTCGGCCCCGAAGGTGAAGCGAAGCTTGAACTCGATCGAGTCATTCTCGAACATGACATTGATCGGATCGAGCCCGCCGCCGAACAGGGACCGAGCATCGGTCTCCCGCACGAAGATCTGGGGCTGCTCCATGCCCTGAACGTAGCCATACCGCACCGCGGGACGGATACGAGGATCGGCGAACAGATACCAGGCAGTCGTGCCCTGGGTGCTGTCGACCGTGGGCAGGAAGTGATTGACGACGAGCTTGCAGGAACCCTGAAGCACGTTCCTGCTCGGGGTCTTGCTGGCAGTGGTCGCGAAGAACCACTCCGACTCCATCAGCTCCTTGGCGGTCTTCTCCAGAGCGGGCGGAACCACCAGATACAGCGGGCCAGCATACGGGATGATGTTGCCCGACGGATCGGTGAAGTTGGACCGCATCTGCAGAATGCCGTTGTTGAGCGAAGTCTCGCCCAACGCCGTCCCAGCGCCGTCCACATAGTTGCTGTTTCCAGCGGTGAAGAACGACGACGTCTCGCCCGCCCACGACGCGGTGAACAGATACTCCATCGTGTAGCGAGCCGCGAAGCCCCACCGAAGGGGCTGCGAGCGCAGGAGCATCAGGTCCACGTCATCCCGCAGGATGGCCTCCATGGGCAGCTTCCACGTCCTGCCGTATTTCTTGGTCCGAGCCGTGAACTCGCGGTCAGCGGCGTCCCACCCAGGGTAGTTCGCGCCCTGGGGCACCTCGGGGACCAGGTTCTCCCCGTAGATGTCGTGGTCCGAAGCCTGCTCGAAGCTCTTCGTGTCACGACGGAAGCCGATCGTCTCATACGAGATGTTCAGCGCACCGACCGCGTCATTGTAGGACTGACGCGCCTGACGATCGATGGTATCGGCCATGAACGTCCAGTCATCGGCGCCGAACGCCTCGCTCACGCGCCCACTCTCGCGAGCGCGGTCCACCAGATGCCGGATGGAAACGAGCCGACCCGAGTCCTCATTACCGACCTCGGGG
>CAZEJK010000558.1:0-2103 GCA_964512045.1 uncultured Thermoanaerobaculia bacterium | reverse complement strand
GCCTGTCACGAAACAGCATGGCCAGAGGTTCTCCCACGGGATCTCTCCACTCGCCACGTGCTCTGACGCGGCTACATCGCCGGATGGCACCAAGCCAGCAGCGCGCTCATGGAAGCTCGGTCGAGATGACGACGTTGGTGTGGCTCCTGTGTTTCGCCGATGACTCGACCGGGATGCCGTGAAGAGCCCGATTGCCTCCGCCACTCGCGCCTTCGGAGTACGCCCGCCCATCAAATCACCTCGTCATCTCGACCGAGCCTCCGTGGCAAACCGGAGCACCGGCAACCACCCAGACGACTCGACTGCACCGAAGCACCCCGGCGAGCGGAGAGATCCCGTGGGAGAACCGCAAGCACCCAGCTGCCACCCTTCCCAACCACCACACCAGCCCGCCACCACAACAACGTCCCCGCTCATCGCCAGCCTGGGCGGGCGGCAACTCAAAACTCAGAACTGAGAATTGAGAACTTTCCCAACGCTTCACCTCGCGACCAGAGACGACCGTCGAAGAACCTCGCCCCCTACGCCGCACTACGCCTCGCCACATTCCCCCGCCCCCACCTCGGGCCACAGGTCGCGCCACTCGGGGTTCATGCTCTCCACCAGAGCGTCCTTCTTGCTCCGACGCCACCTCTTCAGCTGCTTCTCGCGATCGAGACGACGACGTGGGCCGAGGCTCCGGTGCTTCGCCGATGGCTCGAGCCCGAGGCCGCAGCTCAACCCAGCTCGGTCGAGATGACCCGGCTTCGCTACCCCCCTGCCGCCCACCGCGGCTACGCCGAGGCAGGCGTCGTGGGGCGAAGCTGCAACGCTTCACAAAGCAACCGGCTTGACAACATGTCGAATTCGACATGTCTTTCGGTTCAGGTGGTCTGCTCATGGGACACGAGGCGAAGCCACTCGTCTGGTACGCGAAGAAGATCCAGACGCCACCGTTCTCTCAGACCGCTCGGATTGAGGCTGGCTACCTGCTACGGTGCTTGCAGATCGGCGAAACGCTCGGCATGCCCATCTCACGACCGATGCCATCGTAATCCTCGACATCTTCAAGAAGAAGGGTAGAGCCACCCCGAAAGCTGTCATTGAACGCTGCCGGCGGCGGCTCGCGGACTACGAAAGCGCGGAGTCGGCAGTACAAGGAGAGCACGATGGACGCAAAGAAGAAGGAGAGACTGACCGCACGCGGCTGGAAGATCGGGAGTCCTGAGGAGCTTCTCCAGCTGTCGCCAGATGAAGCTGCGTACATCGAGATCCGCCTGGCACTGGCAGTCCATCTCAGAGAGCTGCGGCAGCAAAACGAGCTCACACAGCTACAGCTTGCCCGCAAGATCAGCTCTAGCCAGTCCCGAGTGGCCAAGATGGAACGGGGTGATCCGTCTGTGTCGCTCGATCTCTTGATCCGCTCGCTCCTGGCCCTGGGCGCATCCCGAAGCGATCTTGCTGCGCGGATTCGGGTCGCATAGAGCAGACACAACCGAAACGCTCATGAGCGCACTGCGCCCTCAGCGAACCAGATACCGCGCCCAACCGTGGAGAGGACAAGAGAGGACGAGCACTCAGAGCTCTCTCATGGCCCCAACGGCCGAGACCCTTGCACCAGCCGCAGCCGAACCGTAGGCTAGAGATGTGCCCAGGAAGATCCGTGAGCTCGTCAAAGACCTCCGTGACGCCGGCTTCGTTGAGCCGGGTGGTGGCGGTAAAGGCTCACATCGGTAGCTCGTGCATCCCCGGTATCGTGGAGCCGTCACGTTGAGTGGGCACGACGGCGACGATGCAAAGCACTACCAGGAGCGAGCGATCCGGAAGGCGCTCGAGGAGATCGAGGCATGAGAACCGCGGACCGGTATCACAAGTGGGTTGAGTGGAGCGAAGAGGACCAGGTGTACATCGGCAGGTGCCCGGATCTCATCACGGGGATCCACGGCGACGATCCGGTCGTGGTGTATCGGGAGCTGTGCGCGACGGTCGAAGAGGTCCTCGATCACCTCCAGACGGCCGGGCGACCGTTGCCCGAGCCGCGCACTCGTCCGATGATGGAGATCGCCTGAGCGAGGTCTCGGGTGCAGTGCCGAGCAGCCGTGCCCGCAGCGCGTTGATCACGAT
>CAZEJK010000557.1:0-2105 GCA_964512045.1 uncultured Thermoanaerobaculia bacterium | reverse complement strand
GCTAATACCTTACAGCTACGCGGGCGTGGGACCGGTTGCTCCGGAGGATCACTTTGGTTGCGGCCCGCGGCCGCGTTGGTGCCTTGGTCCATCAGCTCAGAGGTATCGCCGGCGGGTGGGCGGAGTGGTCGGCGATCAGGAGCTATCCAACGAAGCCTTCCCGACCCCGGTGCTGGTCCCGGCCCCCGCCCCGGCAGCCGGACGCCGGCCCCGGAGCTTCGCAGCCCCGATCATCGGGTTGACCTGGAAACTCGCTGGCTGGTGCTCAACCGGTATCCACCACCGAACCCCAACCGCCGACCACCGAACCACGTAGCCCACACGACCTCGCCGACATGCGAGCTTCGTGGAAGCTGCATCGCCATCGCCGGTGACCGGAGCCCGGTGACCGGCTACCGGGGCCAGGGCCGTCCCCGGGGTCCAGTGCCGTAAACCGGGTCCGGAAGGCTGTGGGTTCTCCCACGGGATCTCTCCGCTCGCCACGTGCTCTGAGTCCACCAGGCAGACGAGAGCCGAAGCATCCCGCCCAGCCTCGC
Source organism: uncultured Thermoanaerobaculia bacterium (assembly GCA_964512045.1). Lineage (GTDB taxonomy): Bacteria > Acidobacteriota > Thermoanaerobaculia > Thermoanaerobaculales > Sulfomarinibacteraceae > CAZEJK01. The sequence goes on along the minus strand of CAZEJK010000557.1, from coordinate 1,569 downwards.
GGTCGTAACCGGCGGGATCTCTCCACTCGCCTTGGTCCTTTGGAGGGTCGAACGAGGTGAAAGCACCACGGAGAACCGGTGGACACGAGAGCTCGGTCGAGACGGTCGAGATGACGTGGTAGGTGATTTGGCGCACGTGCTCCGCGGGACGCGGCCGCCGCGCCCCCGGGCCGCAGCCCGAGCCGCTACTTCTTCGCGTACTTGACCGAGCAGCCGTACGGCTTGGTGCTGGCCGGCTCGATCGACTCTCCGGCGAGCAGCTGGTTCAGCGCGTTGCGCACGTAGTTCGTGGCCTCGCCTGCGTTGCGTCCGCGCGGGTCGTCATCGATCGCGCCGTTGTATACGACCGTGCCGTCCGTATCGATGATCACCATCTGCGGCGTGGTGGCGGCGCCGTACTGCTTGCCCACAGTGCCGTCGGAGTCAGTCAGCACCGGGTACGGGAGCTTGTGCTCCTTGGCGAACTCGGCGTTCTTGGCCTGGGTGAAGTAGTGGGTGGTGTTGATGGCCAGCCACACCACGTTCTTGTCGGCGTACTCGGTGGCCAGGGTCGTCATGGTCTCGGCCTTGTAGTGGCGCTGGACGAACGGGCAGTCCGGGTTGATCCACTCGAGCACGCGGACCGTGCCGTCGAAGTCGCTCAGTGAGACCTCGTTACCGGCGTGGTCGGTGAGCGTGAACTCCGGCGCATCGGTGCCCGGCTCGAGCTCGTTGGCAAAAGTTGGCGCCGCGAGGGCGACGGCTGCGATGGCAGCGACGGTTGCGGTAAAGATGAAACGATTGGGACGCATTCTCAAGCTCCTTTGGTAGAGGTTGCACGCCTCTGAGTGTGGTTGACGGTCGTCAACGGTTACGTTCGGATAATGCCTTCGGGACGGTTTGATCTGGACATCATGAGCTCAGCGGGAGCTCCAGCATGAGGCTGGTTTGGTTCGGTTTCGTGCCGAACACGAGGACTGACGCGAGGCTGCCGGGAACGTCGCTGCCCGCTTCTATGCGGAGCTCGATGTCGATGCGCGTCAGGTCCGCGCGCGTCCGGGCCCGGGCGGACTGGATCTCCGTGGCGTCGGGTGTGATCGGGAACCACTCGATCGTGCCGGCGGCTGGAGCTTCGTTCCACTTCAGAAACGCCTGTACCGCTAGCGTGTTCGGTGCGTCTCCAGGAGCCTCCCGAACGGTGATGGCGAACGGTTGCTGATCGTCCGGGACCTCCCTCGGAAGTCTGGTCGCCCACGTATCCATCAGCTTCCGGTTCTCGGTGGCCGTGGCGGCGCTCACTGGCAGCCGGAGCTCGACGGTGGCGCCGCCGAGCACACACTTCTCCTTGCACGCGAGCCACGAGACCTCTGCGGCGACTGCCCCGGGCGAGGCGCCTGACCGGAGCGTGTCGATCCAGCTCTGCAGAACCACTTCCTCGGAGTAGCCGAAGCTCTCGTGTCCGGCGGGATCGCTGAACCGCTCGGGCGTGGGCCAGGAGGGCTCGCCGATCTGTACTCCGTCCGGTGCGTTCCATCGCACCTCGGTCGGCAGGCCAGAGTCTCCCGGGTTGCGCCAGTACACGTGCCAGCC
>CAZEJK010000556.1:0-2116 GCA_964512045.1 uncultured Thermoanaerobaculia bacterium | reverse complement strand
GGGAGCTCATACCCAATACCTAACACCTAACCGCTACGCGGGCGCGGGACCGGCACCTTCGGAGCATCACTTTGGTTGCGGCCCGCGGCCGCGTTGGCCGATTTCGCGGTGCTGAGGGTACGGCGAGCTTCTGTACCTGGCTCCTGAGCGGAGGCCGAGAGAACCTCGCACATCACCCCCCCCGGACGTCATCTCGACCGAGCTTCCATGGCCACTCGTCGTGCCGACAGCTCGCTCTCTGGTTGACGATGCTGAAAACCTGGCGAGCGGAGAGATCCTGTGGGAGCACCCGTGGCCTCCCGGTCCCGGTCGACGGCCCCGGATGATGGCCAAGCGGTTACCGAACCTGACAGAACGGTACGGTGCGCGGAGCTTCGTGCTCGGCCATATGGCACATGGGATCCAGCGCCAGCTGCAGAAGCGTGAGCAACCAGAGCGCTTACAAGCCGACCCGATGGTCGGGGCTCCAGAGGTCCGGGGCCGGCTACCGGCTGCCGGGGCGGGGGCCAGGGCCAGTGCCGGAGCCGGACGGCTTCGTTGAATGGCTCGTGACGCCAGACCCTTCCAACCACCCGCCGGCGAGACGCCGACCACCACAGTTGGAGAGCTGGGCAGTCGGGTTGGGGCGGCCCGCGTCTCGCGGGCCGGGTGGGAGGGGTCACGAGCCTGCCGACGACTCGGGCCATCGGAGCACTGCCCGGGCCCGGGCCCGGTCAACGGCCCCGGGCCCGACAGCCGGCAGCCGGTTACCGACCCCGGATGATGGCCATGAGGTCACCGCTAACCTGACAGGCCGACACGGTGTGGCGGTCGGCACGCTCTCCGGCGCTCAACCCTGCGGACGGGACGTCCGCGGTCCTTTCGTACTTCGGACGCGTGGGGCCTCCAATCTGCGTGCTCACGGCCCTGCACGGAACGCGGACGTCCCGTCCGCATCCGACCTCGATGCGAGCGCAGCCGGCCATGGAAGCTCGGTCGAGATGACGAGGTGCTTGAATGGAGAACGCTCCACACAACCCGAGCCGTACAAAAGTGCTAGACTGGCCGTACGGAGGGTCACGATGCCAGGACGGAGCAAGCTAACAGTCCGGTTGCCGGACGAAAGCCTGGAGTTCCTGAAGCGGTACGCGGCGGCGCACGGGTTGACGGTCACCGAGGTCCTCAGCCGCTACATCGAGCGGCTTCAGGAGTCGATGGATCGCGGCGGCATTCATCCGCGGATTGACAGGGTCTCCGGCATCGTCCCACCTGAAGCTGATGCCGAGGCTCAGTACCACGAGCACCTCCTCGCCAAGCACCGATGAAGGTCCTGATCGACCTCAACGTGCTGCTGGACGTCATCCAGCGACGGGAGCCCCACTACGGGCCCGCCGCCCGTGTGCTCAGCCTGGTCGCCGAGGGGTTGATCGAGGCCGTCGTTCCCGGCCACGCACTGACCACGGTCCATGACATCGTGTCGAGGTTCACTGACGCCGACACAGCCGACGCCGCCATCGACTGGATTCTGACCGACTTCGAGGTCATCGGTGAGGGCACCGACGTCATGCTCCGAGCGCGCAGCCTCGGCCTTGAGAACTTCGAGGATGCCGTCGTCGCAGCTGCTGCGCAGACCGCCAGCTGTGACGCCATCGTCACCCGCAACGTCGCCGACTTCCGCGAGTCCCCCGTCAGCACGGTCACGCCCGCGGAGCTGCTGGAGCGGTTTGCAAACACGTAGCATCCGACCGCTGCTGCCGCAGACCTCCCACGCCTCGCAAACCTCAACGAAGCCACCCTGGCTCCGGCTGCTGGCCTGCCCCGGCGTCGCTGCGGTGGACGGCTGGAAGCACCCCGCGCATCGCCCCCCGACGTCATCTCGACCGAGCTCCCATGGTCAAACGCTGGGCCGCCACGAACGAGCTTCATTGGTCATGCTGAGAACCTGGCGAGCGGAGAGATCCCGTGGGAGCACCCGTGGCCTCCCGGTCCCGAACGATCGCCGCTCAGCAATCGACACGCTCCGCGTTGACCAGCGACCAACCAGCTTGCCGCTCGGTCGACCCGATGGTCGGAGGTTCGGGAGTCCGGGGCCGGCTACCGGCTGCCGGGGCGGGGGCCAGGGCCAGTGCCGGAGCCG
>CAZEJK010000555.1:0-2121 GCA_964512045.1 uncultured Thermoanaerobaculia bacterium | reverse complement strand
TCTGCCACGGGATCTCTCCGCTCGCCACGTGCTCTGCACAGTCAACATCGCCGGACGGCACCAAGCCAGCAGCCCGCTCATGGCAGCTCGGTCGAGATGACGGGGTGGGCCGAGGCTCCTGTGCTTCGCCGATGACTCCTACCGGAGGTCACCCTTCATGGAAGCTCGGTCGAAATGACGACGGGGTCTGAAGCTGCTGACCTTCGCCGAAACCCGCAGCGTTGGTTGACAATCGATCTTTGGACTATTTATAGTAGTCATTATGGCTGCTAGAACTAAACACAAGATCCTCGACGAGCCTCGCCTCACGCAGGCGTTCGAGACACTCGCGATGCGCCTCCGAGCCAACGGGTCAGAACCTCACGCCATCGTTGTTTGCGGCGGATCGGCGCTCATCGTCACCGGTGCGGTCCTTCGAACCACGAACGACGTCGATATCGTCGCACTCGAATCGAGCAACAGAATGGTCTCGCCTGATCCGCTACCTGACACGCTCGCACGTGCTGCACTCGAGACCGCCGAAGATCTGGGGTTGCCCAAAGACTGGCTCAACAACGGCCCGAGCCGAGGGGAAGGAGGCCTGTATCAAATGGGTCTACCAGATGGCCTCGACGAGCGCTGGACAACGCGAACCTATGGCTCCCGCCTGGCAGTTCACTTCGTGGGGAGGCTCGACCAGATCCACTTCAACCTCTTTGCAGCGGCAGACCGCGGTGGATACCACATCGAGGATCTGCTCGCCTTGGATCCCACCGACGACGAGCTGCTACTCGCCGCCCGCTGGGCAATGACACATGACGTATCCGACACCTTCCGGACCATAGTGGACCATCTTCTTCGGAGCATTGGCCATGAACACGCTGCTGAGCGACTATAGAGTCGAGCTCCGCGATCGCCTGCTCGACCTGGTCTGGCGGCAGTGGACCAGCGCCGGCATCTCGGGTCACGCCGACGCGTGGTCAGGCTCCGTCATCGACCCAGAAGCCCTGCTGCTCTTCAGCAGCACCATCGCCCGGCACGACCAGCGGCTGTTCGACGGCGTCCTGGAGTGGCTCGATGTCAACGGCGATCTCATCAACGTGCAACGCCTCAAACGCATCGCCGACGAAGAGCGGTTCTCGGGCACGGTGGTCCTACGCGCCCTGGCAGCCGCAACACGCACCTCGAGGAGCCAGGCCAAATGGTCCGCTCTGGCCGACACCCGCCCTGGCTCGCATGTTGAGCTTGAACCGCTCTTCTACCGCAGCTCCGGAGCGGCGCTACCAGTCGTGCGCGAGCCCGACCCGGTCTTCGCTGAGCACGGCCTGATACGAGACGCATTCAGCAAACGTGGGATCGCAGAGTGCTTTCGGCCCGAGGAGGCCGCGAACCTCATCCTCAGGCTCCGCGCGCTTCTGGGCGTGAACGCCCGGTGCGAGATCTTCGGCTACCTTCTTCTCAACCACACCGGTTCGCCTCGAGCGGTGGCTTCCGACTGCTACTTCTTCCCCGCCACCATCTCCAAGGCCCTGGCCGAGATGGAGCGCTCGGGCTTTCTCGTCTCCCGTACCGAAGGACGACGCAAGCTCTACCAGCTCGTCCCGGAGGGCTGGTGGCCCCTGCTCCTTGCGGGCAACTCTCGGCCTGAGTGGGTCGTCTGGCCCCGACTGTTCAGGGCCCTCGAGCGAATCTGGCTGCTCGTCAGCGATCCCCTGCTCGCCGAGCGATCTTCAGTCGAGCAGGCATCCAGCCTCCGGCGACTCCTGACGGACGGCGTCATCGTCCAGCTCGAACGCGGCCGACCCGGCTTCGCCTTCGGCGACCTCAAGGCCCACTCAGGCGAAGCGCTCTCGCCCTTCTGCATCGATCGGCTGCGCTCCCTGCTCGAGATGGAGTAGGTAAACCGCACGGAGCACTCCCGCACACCCACCTGCTACGTCATCTCGACCGAGCCTCCGTGGCGGCGCGAAGCACCCCACCCAACCAGCCACCCGCACCCATCCGCAGGACCCCGGCGAGCGGAGAGATCCCGTGGAAGAACCCACAACCTCTCACCACCCCACCTCGGGCCACAGGTCGCGCCACTCGGGGTTCATGCTCTCCACCAGAGCGTCCTTCTTGCTCCGACGCCACTTCTTCAGC
>CAZEJK010000554.1:0-2130 GCA_964512045.1 uncultured Thermoanaerobaculia bacterium | reverse complement strand
CATTGATGGCTGAAAACAGGGCAGATGGCACGTGCTCGTCACCTGGCGCCCCCAAGCGCAAGGTGTGGACGCGGGGACGCAGGCTGCCGTCGAATGGCACGTGTTCGATGGTCGGAACCGGCAGAACCTGGCGTTGATCGATGCGCAGGCTCAGTACTCTGCGGCTGTCGTCCGACCAGACCAGAGCTGGTGGCTTGGGCGGTGGCGGCAGGTTGGGATAGCGGCGCCTCATGTCCGATTCCGCACCGTAGGCGCAGTCGGCTTCACCGTCCTCGGTCAGGGCACGCTCGGATCCGGTCTGGCTGTCGTGCAGCCACAGGTTGTGGTCGCGCACGAAGGCGGCATAGCGACCGTCCGGCGACACCGCGCGATCCACCACCGGGAGGTCCATCTCGATCTCGCTGCACCGATCGTCCTCGGCATCGTAACGCCAGCGTTTGCCGAAGGCCGTGAACGAGACCCGCAGCGGCTCGAGCTCCAGACGAAGCCAGCTCAGGGGGAGCGACTGGGGGGTGATGTCGGCGGCATCCTCACCGGCAGCGCGCTGCAGGGCCTCGCACAGAGCCGCGTGGTCGAAGGCGGCCTGGTTGCTGGCCTGATCCGGATTCACCAGACGAATCACCCGCCCGCCTGGGATCTCGCGCTCGTACCAGAAGCAGTTGCCGTTCGGCAGCCAGTGTGCCAGCACCTCGGTGTTCAGGACTTCTTTCGTCACAGGTAGTTGGCTGAGGCGTTCAGCACGCCGATAGCGTTGTTCCAGGCTCATGGGCTCATCTCCTGTACGTGTCACGAGTGCTCGCTCAGGGGCGGGAAAACGACGAGCTGCGCACCGCAGACAACAAAGCGCGCCGCCACGATCCGCCGCGCGAAGTGGTACCCCGTGCCGTTCTCCTAGAACCTCGTCTGCAGCGTGAGGCTCACCGTGCGCGGTCGGGTGATGTAGAACGCCTCCGGAAAGACCTCGGGTACCACCGTTCCTGCCACCGGGCCGTCGCGGCTCAGTGGCGCCCGCTTGTCGAACAGATTGCTGGCGGCGAGGGACACGTCCAGCCACGACGCGACGCTGGTGCTCAGGCGCAGGTCGACCAGCGAGAAGGAGGGCAGCTCCACCAGCTGCGGGATCCCATCGACGATCGAGCCCTTGTAGGTGTAGGAGAGCACCATCGACGGGTAGCCGAGAGCGGCATTGTCGAGAAAGTAGCTCAGCGAGACATTGCCGCTCCACTCGGGGGTGGAAGGCAATGGCGACCCCGCTGGCAGGACGACGATCTCACCCGTCTCCGAGTTGAGAATCGGTACCGAGTCCTCGTCCAGCTCCGCTTCCGTCCAGGCCAGCGACAGGTCGAGATTGAGACCGGGGGCGAGCTGGGCGCGGAGCGCACCCTCGATGCCCAGACTGTGGGCGGCGCCCGTGTTCAGCGTCGCCATGACGGTCGCACCGGGAACCTCCGGCACCGCGAAGCTGCCGTTGAGCTGAATATCCGACCAGTCGATGTAGAAGACGGTCACGTCCGCGAGCAGGCGGCCTTCGAGCCAGGCGGTCTTGATGCCGGTCTCGTAGTTCCAGAGCTTGTCGGTCTGGTAGGTGAGCGGAATCAGCGACGACGGGGGCGCGAGTGCTGCGGTGACATTGGCGCCACCGACCCGGTATCCACGCGACGCGAGGGCGTACCAGAGCAAGCTCTCGTTCGCGTCGAAGGCGAGCGACACCTTCGGCATGAAGCCGTCCTCGGACGCGTCGAACGGCCCCACGGGGATCTCCGTGCCGAAGCTGAGGATGGTGCCGTCGGTGTCGGACGAGAAGTCGAAGAAACGGCCTCCGGCGGTGAGCTTCCACCGCTTGGCGAGGGCGAGCCCCAGCTCGCCGTAGAGTGCCCATTCGGTCGCAGTCTGGCGCGCGTCGAACCACGTTGTCACGTCCCCAGGAAACAGCATCGACCCGAAGCCGGGGGCGATCCCGTTGACCGCGCTCTCTATCCCGGGGATCCACGCATCCGTCACGGACCGGGAGTCGACGTCGGTGTAGTACGCCCCGACGATCCAGTCCAGGGCCCCCGTGCTGTCGGATGTCAGCCGGAGCTCCTGGGTGAAGATCTCGTTCTCGTGAGGAGACGGTCCCGTGTAGGTCTC
>CAZEJK010000553.1:0-2154 GCA_964512045.1 uncultured Thermoanaerobaculia bacterium | reverse complement strand
CTAGCGGTCGCGTTCTGCGCACGCAAGGGTCTGCGCCATCGGCGCCATCGCGCCAGCGGCGGGCGCTGACGCGTCCGTCGACCGTCAGCTCGACAGCCTCGCACACGCCCGACGGGTCGAAGGTCTGGGTCGTGGTCGTCTGGTCGGGCGCCGTGGTGCTTTGAGGGTTGCCGTACCCATCACGGCTGATCGTCGTCGTCAGCGGTCCGTGCGGCCCGGTGCGGCTGATCGACACTGGCAGGGTTGTCGTGCCCCAGTACTCGTAGTCGGTGGTGAGCGTCAACCCTCCCGCCTCGACCGTCACCGCATCCGGGGCGAAGCGCTGCGCGCCGAGCGTGCCGTTGGCGTTCCAGAGATAGCGCACCTCCGAGCCGAGGTCCTCGTCTCGCCGCAGCCGGTCCCGCCTGACGGTGGGATAGCCGTTGTCTTCCAGCTCTGGTGACACAAACACATGTCGGCTCGACGCGAACACCGCAAGGCAGGCCTCAGCCCTCTTCCCTCACAGCCGAGGGGAGGTGACGTCCTACCGTCGGATGTGTCAAATCCAAACCGGCGATTCTGCCCAAAACGAAACCGGTGTTGACCCTTGCTTCGTTGCAATATATCGTCGATGATATATGTTGACGGGTGAGCGGTACGTTGTTCGGGTGGAGGAGCCGGCTCAGTCGGTCTTGATCTCGTTCGAGGCTCCGCTCCGCGCCAGGTTCGTCCGCAAGATGGAGATACTCGAGACGGACCCGTACGTGTCGTTCACCGGGGGGTTTGACTGGGTGGAGTCTAAGGCCTTCATCGCTCTGCGGGATGCCGGCTTTCACATCCGCCGGCTCAAGGCGAGGGCCATCAGCGACTGGAGGGTCTTCTACTACGTCGACGAGAGAACGAGGACCGTGCTCGTGAAGGAGATTGTCCCCCGTGACGAGGATACCTACGACATCTCGAGCCCTCTCGCCCGGCGCCTGAAGAAGAACTACGTCGAGCACCTCCAGGGGAGGTAAGATGCGTCAGCAATATACATTCACGGAATCCGACGTCGAGGGCCTCCTGACCTCTACGGGGTCGCCGAGGAACGTGCTCCACATGGCTCGGGTCTCAGCCGACCGGTTTGAAGCGCACGTCGCAGCGCTACCGACGCTGAGCGATCTAATGGAGGGCTTCCGAAGCCAGGATCCCGACTTCGACGCCCACTACTCGGCAGCAGACGACGAGCTCTACCAGGAGAGCCTGGCCGCGGTGAGTGCCGGCGAGCTGAGTCGGCTCACCGCCGAGCGGTTGCGAGCCAGGCTCACCCAAGCCGAGCTTGCAGAGCGCGCTGGAATGCGACAGCCGAATATCTCGCGGCTGGAGAGGCCGGGGGCTGCGATCGGTGTATCAACGGCCAGAAGGCTCGCCATGGCTCTCGGGCTGGACGACTACAAGGTGCTTCTCCCATGACTACCCAGGGCCCGAAGCTCCTCAACGTGATTCTCTGCGACGAGGTCCGGCGCGAGGACAACGGCAAGCTGCTGGTGATCGGCATGTATCTCGGAGCGGTGCTGGTGCCGCGCGTCCCGTTTCGCATGCCACGATTGAGCTTCCTCCTGAAGTGGGAAACCCGTGGCTGTCTACCTGCAGGAGACTTCCGCGTCGTTGGTCCTTCGAAGGACGCCGTCGGTGGGTTCGGGATGAGCCTCGAGCAACAGCCCGAGTCGGTGGCCCCGATCTTCTACACGACCTTCACCCTCGAGAACGTCCAGCTGAGCGAAGCCGGCAGCTACTCGCTCAGCTACAAGCCGACCCAAAGCAAGCGGTACCGATCGATCTTCTCCTTCGATGTCGGTCTGAAGGAGGAAAGCTCTGAGTAGGGAGCGCTGGCTGATGGTGTCTCCGGTGGGGCCTGCCAGTCACGGAAACCACCCCCTCACCTCGCCGACAGGTCGAGCTTCTGGACACAACAGTTCCGGAGTAAAGACCCTCAGCGTCCCGCAGGAGCGACAGCGTGGCTGACGGTGCTTGCACCCTCGCCCGCAACAGCTTCCCAAGGTCCTAAAACCTGCCACCGAGATAGGGATCGGAATGGAGGAGAAGCCACGCAAGCGGGGCCCCGCACCCAAGCTGCAACGCCAGCTCGAGCAGCTCCAGTAGCTGCCATGCGGCAAGCAGCGTTTCGTAACCTAG
>CAZEJK010000552.1:0-2155 GCA_964512045.1 uncultured Thermoanaerobaculia bacterium | reverse complement strand
AGCAGCGAGCCGGTTCCCTCGGGGAAGCTCTCGGCAAACACCCGGACGTCGTCAGCCGCTGGGGTCGATCAGGTGCGGAACGGAGATCGACGGACCACGAATTCGCGGAACGTCTCGACGAGTTGGACGCGAAGCTGTCGGAAGCATGTCGTGAACGAATCAAAATCGTCTGAATCGTCTGACCTGGCACCCGTATACTATACCGGGCTTCGGCAACCGATCGGACCCGATCGAGAGACTCTTCGGCGGGGCTTTCGGATGAGGAGTCGAAGCCGACGAGAGCGGATCGCCTGTCGATGACGTGGGGTCTGCAAAGTCCGATCAGCTCCCGGTGCCCGCTCAGTCGGTACTCGGCGGGGTCCGTGACGATCCCGGCTGCGACCGGATTTAGGTGAACGTAGGCCAGCACCTGGCGGTAGTAATCATCTGTGTCGACAACCCGTGCGCGATATCGACTCTGCCAGAGACGACCGAAGATGCGGCGGCGTTTTATCGCCTCATGGCCATTATCCAGGACCGGCAGCCGGCCGCCGATAGCGGTACGCCTCGGGATCGTCCCACCGCCAATCCGGCCACCGCCACGGGTAGGTCATCGGTGAGCGCACGTCGGTACCGCCCTCCCATGGATGCGTGAGGCCGAGCTGGTGTCCGACCTCGTGCAGAATCGCGTGGAGCACCACCGCTGGCTCGAGGTGGTTCGGGTCCACCGCGACGAGGGAGGCGGCGCCGGAGGGCAGGAGTAGTGAAAGCTCCTCGTGTGGGACCGCCCACGGCACCAGCAGCACGTGGAGATGCCGCTGATCGCGTGGAACGGAGTCCCGGAGTCCGTCCATCATCCTGTCGAGCCGCTCCAGGTCGAGCGTATTGAACGTTCCCACACGACCTGGCGGCACGATGTCGCTCCAGACGCACGTTACGTCGAGATTCAGTGGGGCGAGAGCCGACGCCGGCGTCACGACTCCGGCGGTTGTCTGGACGCGCAGGTCGATGCGGGGAACTCCGTCGACGCGATCAATCTCCAGCACGGAGCGGGTCGGGGTCTCCGGGATGAGCGGCCTGGCAGGTGTCTGGTCCGGCCGAGGTGACAACCACTGTGCCTGGATGAGCGGTCCGCGATCGAAGTTACGAGGGTAGTCGAGCACGAGCGTGTCACCCTGGGCGGCGCGCACCAGTCGGGTAGTCCACGCGGCCGTGTCGCCGGGCCCTTCGATGATGACCTGCACGGACAGCTCGTGACCCGTGTCGACGTCCATCGCCAGCGAGCCGGTCGAGTCCGTACCGGCGCGGGCGAAGGTTCGTTCCGCAGTGTCGGTTACCGTCACCAGCGCCTTTTGGCCATTGCTGAGCCCGGTGATCTGAACCTGCAGACCACGTTGGGGCCGGTTGACCCCGTGCCATAGGAGGAGACCGACCACTGGTGCAGCCACCACGGCAGCAACAGCCCAACGCGCGCATCGACTCATTCCACCATCGTAACGGAGGGTTGCTGATCACAGTCCCTCACCGGGTGCTACTGATCACAACCTTCCATCGGCGCCATGTCCTCACTTCCGTCCTCAGCAGCGGTGCCACGTACACACTTCCACACTTGTGGGGCCAATGCTGGACTGGAACGGTCGGTGCCACACTTTGCATAGCGGCATTGTGGGGACGTTGGTTGGGGTCGACCTGAACCCTGCCGCCGGTGCCGGAGGCGTGGATTGACGAAAGGGGTCTCAGCAGAGGAGGCGACCGATCGCCTCTCCCGGCGGCGAAATCTCTCGAGCCGTGTGTGAGCGGGTCGACGTCCCGGTGAGCCGTGCACCGTCGTGAAGGATCAGCACCGGTGCGAGGTGTCCCGTAGTGGTGTGGTGAAGTTGATGGCCATCGCGCGAGGGGATGAATCCCTCGCCTACGAGAAGAGGGGAAGGTGGATGGTTGTCTGTTCTCTGCGGCGTCAACGCTGCGGACGGGACGCCCGCGCTCCTGTCGTTCTGCGGAGGTTGACTACGCCGCTCGTTGGACCGCGGACCTCTGGTCCGCATCCGGCGTGGCTGCAGGCTCAATCCTGCGGACGGGACGTCCGCGCTCCTGTCGTTCTGCGGAGGTTGACTACGCCGCCCGTTGGACCGCGGGCCTCTGGTCCGCATGCGGCCTGGCTGCAGGCTCAATCCTG
>CAZEJK010000551.1:0-2159 GCA_964512045.1 uncultured Thermoanaerobaculia bacterium | reverse complement strand
CGCTGCCGGCTGTCGACGACCGTGACCTCGGTCGTGCGGTCGGCGAGGCGGAGGGTGGTGACCTCGCGCTCCTCGTCGCTTCGAGCCCAGCGCCCTTCGCCGTCGATCGCCTCGAGCTGGATCTCGTGGCCCACCGGCGGCACCACGATCTCGGCACGGCCCTTTTCATCCGTCAGAGTCGACGGGACGCACGGCCGCCAGCGGTGCGGATCTCGAGACCAGCCGGTGACGAGGATCTGGCCGCGCACCAGGACGTCCCCGGCCGGCTTCGTGCCATCGCGTACGGTGACCTGCCGGGTCGCACCGAGCCTCAGGTAGGCGGGCTGGAGCTGGCGGTCCTCCTCGAACACGACGAGGTAGCGTAGCGCCACGTGCTCCGGAGCGCTCAGCTCCACCAGCACCGGCAGGTCGTCGGTGGGCAGCTCCAGCTCGAACGCCTGCCCTGGCGCCACCTTCGTCGTCGCGAGCGGCTCCATGAGCTCGTCGGGATGCTCGAAGAGCCGGTCGCTCCACGACCACGCCGTGGCCTGGATCGCCTTCGACTGGCCTTCGCACGCCACCGTGCCCTTCAGCGTCGCGGCGACCGGTTTCTGGGCGGCCAAAACCGACAGCACCAGGCCGAGGGCCAGGCTGGCTGCGATCGCCAGTCGGGGAGTGCGGGCGAGTGTGCTCAGGAAGCTCGAGTGCTGCATCCGGCGGATCCTCCGCTCCAGCTGGCTGGTGGGCTCGGCAAGGCCGACGGCCAGCGGCGCCGGGCGCCACGTCACCGACTGCTCGGCCACCGCCACCAGCGCCTCCAGGTAGGGTTTCGGACGGCCGCCGAGCAGCCGCACCACGGCGTCGTCGGTGGCCAGCTCGCGCTCGCGGCGGAGCTGGCGGTTGGCCAGCCACACCAGCGGGTTGTAAAAGTGCACCACCTGCACCCACCGCTGCACCGCGTTGATGAGCAGATCGCCCCGACCCACGTGGGTGAGCTCGTGCAGCAGCATCGGACCGAGCTGCTGATGGCTCCACGCCGCCACGGACTCGGGCAGCACGATCACCGGCCGGAGCACACCGAGCACCGCCGGTGCTGGGATCCGCGAATCGGCGCCGGCCACGACGATCGGCACCCGTCGTCGCACGCCGGCAAGCCGTCGCAGCTCCTCGGCCAGGGCGAGCACCCTTGGATCCTCGATCGGCCGACAGCGGCGGACGCGTCGCTGGACCACCACAGTCTGCGCCACGGCCAGCAGTGCCAGCAGTACGACGCCGGCAAGCCAGGCGACCGAAAGCCACGGCAGCGGCTGCGCTTGGCGTGGCTGGGCATCGGCCTCGGAAACCAGTGGCTTCGTCGACGCCGGCTTGGCAGCGACGAACGGCGCCGGGGCAGGGGCCGCGCGCTTGTCCACGGGCGGCGGCGCTTCGAGCGCTGCGGGAGCCTCCGGTACAGGCCCAGGCTCCGCAACGTCCACGGCCTCGGCCGAGCGGGCCTCAACCGCCGGTCTCGCCGATCCCGACTCCGGCATCAGCCCGGTCGGGAGCGTCAGCGGCACCGGCGCGCACAGCCGCACCAGCACCACCAGCCACAGCGCAGACCGAACCGCCGGTGCGGTCCGCCGCAGCAGCCAGCTCGCTCCCAACGCCACAACGATGACCAACGATGTCTGGACCACCATGTCCACGAGCCATGCAGAGGGAGGGATCATGGCGCCTCCTCCTCGGCGTCGGTGTCCGATTCCACTCTCTCGTCATCCTCCGGCACCAGCTCCCGGAGGCGCTCGACGTCGTCGGCGCTCAGCCGGCGGGTGTCCGCGAGCTGCGCCAGCACCGGCCCGACGGTTCCGTCCATGACATCGACCAGGAACTCCTCGACGGCCTCGCGCAGCGTCCGCTCGCGGTCGACCACCGGCTCGTACCGGTTGACGCCGTCCACCGACTCCACGCGCAGGTACCCCTTGGCGGCCATCCGGTCGAGAAACGTCTTGATCGTGCGGTACTCGCGGACCTGCTCCCGGTTCGCCGCAGCGTGCACCTCCCGTGCCGTGGCCGGCCCGAGCCGCCAGCACAGATGCATTAGCCGCCACTCCGCCCGCGACAGTCGTGCCGTGGTGTCACCCATGAGATCACTCCCAGCTCGAACCGAGGGTACTACGTTCGTAGTAGGGACGTCAAGGGAG
>CAZEJK010000550.1:0-2167 GCA_964512045.1 uncultured Thermoanaerobaculia bacterium | reverse complement strand
CATCGCCGACACTACAGTTGGGGCAGAAGGCGTCGAGCGCAGTCGTCGTCAATCCGTAGGTGGGGGCTCCGTGGTTGAGCCAGCAACGGTGGAGGTCGTTGCGAGCTCTTGGAGAACTGCAAGGACGCCGAGCGCGCCACGGCGAGCTCAGCCACGCAGATTCTCACTCCGAGAACTTGGGGTGATCGGCACGGCGTCGGACGCTCCCCTCGACCTATCCGGAGCCGCGCAACTCACTCCGGCGCATCTGGAAGCTGCGCGGAGTGCCACACGGCACCTAACCAAATCGTCTCTCCGTCAGGCCGGTAGAAGAAGCGGTACGGCGAGATGATGACCTCGCGGTACGGGAGGTCCGGAAGCTCCGGAACTCGACGACCTGAGTCCGGAAAGGCTGTGAGCCGAGCGAGGGTCCTCTCGGCCTTCGTTCGGAAGTCACGAGCGGCAATAGGGTTGTCTCGTGCGATGAAGGACAGGCCATCCAAGAACTGCCGTCGTCCGCCAGGAGTGAACTTGACCGTCACCTTTGAAGATCCCTGAGGAGGTCGTCGGCCTCGGTCATCACGTCGTCCAGGCTATGGCCCTTGCCTTCAGCAATCTCCATCTCTCCCTGGGCAAGAAGCCGAAGCAGCTCGTGCTCCTGCTCGCGTCGCTCGTACTCCTCGACGCTGAGCAGAACCGCCGCCGCCCTCCCTCTTTGGGTGACGAACACCGGTTGCCTGGACTCCCGCACCTTCCTGAGGAGCGCTGCAGCTCCTTGGCGGAAATCAGAAACAGGAACGATATCTGGAACTCGCGTCATGGGATCCTCCCGTGAAGTTCATCGTACCACGAGACGTACGTTCAGTCGTACTGACAATCTTGCATCCGTGGCACTAACACCCAGGCGCTCGCCTCAAGACGGGCGCTCCACCGCAGGCGGGATCCGCGTCGATCTCCCTCACGAGCCACCCAACGAAGCCGGCAGGTCCCGGGGGGCGGACCCGGACGATGGTCATGCAGGAGCCCGTAGTCCATTGGGGTTGACCCGACAGAAACAACGCATCCGGAGAGCTTCGAGGTGCTTCGGAGATGGATGGCGATCGTCACGGCGCAGCACCATCAACCAGTGTGACTTGTGGTCAACCCGATGGCCGGGGCTCTCGCGGTCCGGGGCCGGCTGCCGGCATCCGGGTCCTTCACCGGGTGCGGGGCCAGGCGCCGGTTCTGCCACGGGATCTCTCCGCTCGGCACACTCTCCGTACGGTTATCGAGGCAGCTACGCGTCGGAACAACCGGGGGTCATGGAACCTCGGTCGAGATGACGGCGTGGGTGGTGGCGCTGCAGCTCTCCTGGCGGCGTCAGACATCCTCCGGTCCAGAGGTGAGTTCTCAGCACCGGCTCCAGCCAGGGCTTCGGCCACGGCCTCGAGCCGGTGGTAGAGGGCATCGCTCGGAGAGGTCGCCTGCCCCGGAAGGGTGTCAGGTAGACCCGAACGGCTTCCCGCCCGGGTCAACCCGACGACGGTCTGCGGGTCATCGGCGTTTCACTCGGCCGAGAGCGGACGCGCCAGGTGGGAGTGTGTCGTCCCCTCGAGCTTGGACAGCAGCCTCCGATCCACGGTTACAACCACATCGGTATGTTGTTCGGCAAGAGCAAGATAGAGGCAGTCGTACACGGGGTGCTCGAGCTCGACGGCCAGCTCGTATGCCCGGCGGGAAAGCTCGGTCGACGGCACGAGGTGGGTAAAGCACGAGGCGATCCCGGCTGCGATCTGGGCGCCGTGGTCGCGGCTGATCTCGCCAGCGCGAACCAGCTTCCATGCGGTGTTCACGACCTCGGCGACCACGAGGTCTGGCGCCAGGAGGATTTCCTCACCGTCGAGCAGGGCCACGGCAGCCTGGGTGCGCGACGCCTCCACGAACCAGTGGACCGCGACGCTTGCGTCGACAACCGTCATCGATCCCGGTCGGCACGGATCATCGCGGCGATGTCGGCTGCCACGGGGCGGGTGGTGAGTGCCCGTATCGCAGCCGCTGTCTGTCGCATCTCCTCCCGGATGGGCCGGGCGGCCTCGACGAGCACCTGGCGCAGCTCCTGCTCGAGGGAGTGCCCCCGTGCCGCCGCTCGCGCCTTGAGCGCTGCAACCGTCGCCTCGTCCAGATTGCGGATGATCACCTGCGCCATGCA
>CAZEJK010000549.1:1090-2170 GCA_964512045.1 uncultured Thermoanaerobaculia bacterium | reverse complement strand
CTGCGGCCGGTTGACCATCGAGAGCGTTGAGGTCGAGGTTCTCGGTGGTCTCGAGAGCATCCCCCCGCCCGAGGATCTTTGGAGTGATCGGCGAGGACTGATCGCGCGTGCCTGGGTTGACGATGGCGGCGTCAAGCTGCCGGTGATGCTCTCGAGCAAGAGCTCCACGCCTACCGTTCCATGGGGCAGCACGGGACAGTGGATCGAATCCTCGCGGCGTTGGAGAAGGCGCCGAAAGCAGGCGACGGTCGCGGCTGAGCTGACGAGCCCGTTGGCTGTGCCTGCCCTGCCTCGCGGAGAGAGCCGGTGGCGCCGCCGGTGACGACGTCGACTGTGTGTGTGCAAACCGTGCGCTTCCTGTCCGTCCTATCCGCAGGGGGTCTTGATGCTGCCCCGATGTCCTGACTGCGGTCGTCCGTTGGCTGTTCTCAGCTCGGCGGAGATCGTGTGTGCGCGATGCTCACAGCGGTTCCCGGCGGACTTCAGGCTGGCGTGTGGAGGCGGACCGCCGGAGATCCTGTCGGTGGTCGTGCCCAGGCGGCGATTGTGGGGCTCGGCGAGACGCGGCGTGGGACCTGTGGAGCTGCTCCGTCCCGGATGTGTGGAGTCCGCTGATCGCTGCTGTCAAGCCTCGCAGGCGCAGCGCCGTGCTCCACAGTCGAGCCGATCGATCGGAGCTGCGACGAGTGCGCATGACGGAGGTGGTATGTCTGAGCAGCCCCGTATTGTGTTCTTTCCTGGCCCGGACGAGCGCCTTGGCTTGCGGCCGAGGGCAGCCGTGGGCCGTTGGCTCATCCGGAACCACGTTCGTTGCGACGCCAACGATGGTCGGCCTGCGCCGGCGAAGATCCTCCGTATCGTGAACGTCACCCGGAGCGCCATGTGGTTTCTCCACAAAGAGGTGGCGTGGGAGGTACCGGCCGATTTCGACGCTGTGGAGTACGACCTCCGATGGGTCGAGTCCGTGGCGCCGGACGGAATCGTCAGGCTCTTTCCCGAGCTGGCGCCGAGCCCGAGAGGTGAGGATGCCCTGGCCCACATCTACCGGTGGCAGCCGAACGCTGTTCTGGTGGGTCACTG
>CAZEJK010000549.1:0-1080 GCA_964512045.1 uncultured Thermoanaerobaculia bacterium | reverse complement strand
ACTGGTTGCAGGCCGTTGCCTACCCAGGCCAGGTCCATCTACCGGTTCGCGTGCCTGTCGAGAGCCGACCAGAGGAGGTCGACCAGCTCTACTTCTCGGACCGGTTCATCACCTTCCGCTCACGGGCGTGAAACCTGATCTGCCGTGACCATCGAGCTGAAGCGGGGCCTCACAGGTCGCCGGAGAGTCACCTCAATGAACCGTATCCTCCGAGTCCGAGCTCGACAGCAGATTGTCGAGATCCTGACCAATGCATTCACGGATCCTCCGAATCAGCGCCTTTCTGGCCTCGACCGAGTCGTCGTCGTCCTGCGACTCGTCGTCGGAGGATGTGATATCCGTGTCCTGGCCTCGTGCCGGCTGCGCAGGAGCTGACGTGCCTTCACTGGAGTCTGACTCGGGCGAGCCTTCGCCTGTCTCTTCCGGGGACTTCGTCGGTCGTGATGGTTCGTCTGACATGTGACGAGGTTACGGTAGACAAGAGCTGAGCTCAACTCCGGTTGACTGAGCTGAGCTGAACCGAACGTGTCAGGCTCGCCGCGATCCCGGTCGAGTGGATTGGCGCTGGCGAGTGCAGCGAGGTCGGATGCGGGCCGGAGGCCTTCAGCCTGTGCAAGGGTATGAGCGTGGGGAGCGTGGCCTATACTGCAGCCGTTGAGCACGTTGCGGCTCTACAGGAGACAGTGCCCTGCCAGATCCTGGTGCAAACGAGCTGCTGCTATGGCGTCAGCTATGAGGGAGGTGGCATGAAGAGGACTGTCAAGGTCGCCAGTGCGGAGGCTGAAGAACGAGTGGTGCCTATCGCGATGCCATCTCCTCTGGAGCTTCGATGGGCTCGGTGATTGCTTCGTGGAAGGGGCGATGCTGCGAGCGGCAAGCTCGTCAGCGGCTCGTCGATCGGCTTCGACCGATGGCCGAGATCTGCCACTCGTGCTTCGACGAGCCGCCACCAGTGGTCGAGCTCGATGGTCAGCTCGAAGGCCGAGTGGTCCTTGCGCCGTGGCGAGAGCTCGCCAAGCAGCTGGTGGACAGCGATGAGGCAGCAGAGAGCGAAACCGTCCGCCAGATCGAGAACGCAGG
>CAZEJK010000548.1:0-2178 GCA_964512045.1 uncultured Thermoanaerobaculia bacterium | reverse complement strand
TATCGACAAGAGGCTGCGCGAGCACACGCTGCTGCAGGCCATCGCCCGCGTCAACAGGGTGGCGCCGGGCAAGCGGCGCGGCTTCATCGTCGACTACATCGGTCTGGCCAACAACCTGGCCGACGCGCTGACCATCTACTCCGACGAGGACTGGGAGGATCTGTCCGGCGGGCTGAAGGACGTGCGCAGCGAGCTGCCCATCCTCGAGGAGCGGTATCGCAGGCTGGTGCACCACTTCGAGGCGGTTGGGTTCCGCGACATCGAGGCGTTCGCCAACGGATCCATGACCGACCACGGGGAGGAGGTCGTGGTGGTGCACGCGGCAGTGAGCGCCATGAAGGACGAGAAGCGACGAGCTGAGTTCGAGGTCTACTTGAAGACCTTCCTCCATAGCCTGAACGTGGTCCTGCCCGATGCGGCGGGGCACCGCTTCCGGGTGCCGGCGAAGCGCTTTGGCTACCTGCTGCGCATGGTCAAGGAGCGCTACAAGGACGACTCGTTGGATCTGGCGGATGCCGGCGCCAAGGTGAAGGCGCTGATCAACCGCCATCTCGTGGAGCTGGGCATCGATCCCAAGATCCCACCCGTCGAGCTGCTGGCCGACGACTTCGTCGAGCGGGTCCAGGAGCACGCGGGCGGCAGCGCCGAGGCCAAGGCAAGCGAGATGGAGCACGCCATCCGTAAGCACTGCACCGTGCACTTTCAGGAGGACCCGGCCTTCTACAAGCGCCTGAGCGACAAGCTGGAGCGGCTGATTCGTCAGTACCACGACAACTGGGAGGCTCTGGCCGAGGAGTACCAGAAGCTCCGCGATGAGGCACTCGCTGGGCGCAGTGTGACCCACGAGGGGCTCGGCCATGAGGAGTCGGTGTTCTACGACCTTCTGGTTGGTCTCGGCTTTGAGGGCGAGGTCATGGACGAGGAGACGGAGGGGAAGCTGCGGGACCTGGCTTCGGCGTTGGTTCGGAAGATCCGCAGCGAGATCGGTCTCCGCGACTTCTGGGACCGTCCGGTGGACAGGAACCGCCTGCGCGGCGTCGTGAACACGGAGATCATGCTGGCCGACATCCCGGAGCTCACTGGTCAGTACCAGCGTGTGGCCATCGAGATCATGACGCTCGCCAAGAACCGCCACGGGGAGCTGGTGCGATGAACCGCTGCGTGGACGACCTGCCGTACGAGGTGATCCGCAGCCGGCGCAAGACCGCCGACATCATCATCGAGCGCGATGGCCGGGTCACCGTGCGCGCCCCGGAGACCGTCACTGACGAGGACATCGACGCCATCGTCCACGCCAAGCGCCGCTGGATCTACAAGAACCTCGCGGAGTGGCGCGACCTCAACGCCACCCGCGTGCTGCGTGAGTACAAGCCGGGCGAGGGCTTCCTCTACCTCGGGCGATCGTACCGCCTGCGCCTGGTCGCCGATCAGGACGAACCTCTCCTGCTCAAGAACGGCCGCTTCCACCTCCGCCGCGACCTCGTTGACCAGGGCGACATTGAAGCGGCCCGCGCCGCCTTCCGCACCTACTACATCCAACGAGGCCAGGCCAAGATCCCACCCCGAGTCGCCTACTGGGCCCCCAAGGTCGGCGTCGAGCCCTCAGCAACCGAGGTCCGCGAGCTCGGCAACCACTGGGCCTCCTGCTCCCCCAAAGCCCAGCTCAACTTCCACTGGAAGACCATGATGACGCCCATCACCATCATCGACTACATCATCGTCCACGAGCTCTGCCACCTCCACCACCGCGACCACACCGAAGCCTTCTGGTACGAGCTCGACAAGGTAATGCCCGAGTATCGAGAACGGAAAGAGTGGCTACGACGGCACGGCGCGGGGATGGACCTGTGATGCTCTCAGTCTTGCCCGTAGCCACGGTGTTGATTTGCCGGCTTCGAAAGGTACGAATGCGCGAGCCTGGCACCATGCCAGCGTCTCGTTCTTTTGCAACTTCCTCGTGTCGTAATGCCCGGTACTCTGGGCAGAAGCTCCTCAAGGGCGAGATCACGAAGCGTCAGCGTTCGAACGTCGTGCAGGCCCGATCGTTCGCCGAGATGCTCGAGCAGACGCTGGCCAAGTACCAGAACCGCGCCATCGAGGCCGCTCAGGTCCTCGAGGAGCTCTACCGGTGCCAGGTCAGACGATTCAGACGATCTTGTGATATCGTGAGCGCAGGAG
>CAZEJK010000547.1:0-2182 GCA_964512045.1 uncultured Thermoanaerobaculia bacterium | reverse complement strand
CCCTCGCAGGAGTGACGACGCCACAGCCCTGCGTTGGCTCCGGATCCGGCCCCGGTCCGTGTCCCACTTGCCGGATCCCGGTCATCCGGTCCCCGGCGCTTGATTCGAGCTCTCGAAGATGTTGGATGCTTGAGTCACTCATGGCGTTTCGCCTTTGATGGAACTACGTTAACCCCAGGCGCGAGCCACCGCACAGATGGAGGATCGACCAGCCATCGGCGACAGTGGCACGCGCCGGGGAGGACGGCCATGGAGTACTGCACGGTCAACGGTCCTGTCTACTGTCGACACGCACGCACGGCCCCGATCCTCAACTCGCCCAAGGCACTGGAGTACGGCGTCCGTGCCGCGCTGCCAGTCAGGCCGCAGTGGGGGATCCAGCTCGAGCGGGGCGACAACGTCAAGCTGCGCCTCGTGCTCGCCAACCGGACCCTCCGCCTCACCTGTCACGGCGCGGTCGACTGGGTCGAAACCGGTGAAGTGCCCGGCGAGTGCCGAGTCGGCTTCGGTAGCCTGTCACTCGGAGATGAGGAGTTCGATGCGCTCCTCGCCAACCGCACCGATGAGGCCGAGACACCCCTGCAGATCGGTGAAGCGGTCCGGCACCACGGCGCGGAGGCGCAGCCACTGATCGTCGGCAAGAAGAGGGGACAGCTCCGCCGCGACAAGGCGGTGTCGATGCCGGTCAGCCTGATCGAGCAGATCGACGAAGCCCGCGGCACCACACCGTTCTCCGAGTACGTGGTGGCGATCCTGTCCGAGCAGCTCGGCAGATCGTAACCAACGCCGCCGTGGGCCGCAACCAAATGCTGCTCCGGTGCTTCCACCCCCACGGCCAGAGCGCTCCCAGGAGATCTGGCGTCGTCCAGCCTCCAATCGACCCCCACCGCACGGCGGTGTATGCTCAAACCCAGCACGGATGAGCACGACCGAAGACCGCCACGGAGCCGACGCTGAGACTCGGGCAGTACACGTCCACGAGACGGTGGTGTTCTATCTTGCCGGCGAGCCCGATTTCGAGACCCTGCGCTCCCTCGACCCCGATGATGAGCCCGAGCACTTCCGAAGCGGAGAGCGTTCGTGGGTGGTGCAGACCTACCTCCGGCTACGAGCGGCCGGCTGGCCGGTCGAGCTCTCGGACCGCCCTCCGGACAGCGGGATGGTCGTGTTTCACGCCAAGCACAAGCGCGCCCTGGCGCGCGCCGCTGGCGACAGACCAGGCCCGGTCTTCGTGGCAATCCGCGCCGACAACAGCTCGCCGCTCCTGGCGGACTTCGAGGTGCTGCAGAACGGCCGGTTCGACAACGGACGAACGCGGTTTCGCGTCGCACACTGGCCACAGCCCGGGCTGGTTCCCCGCGACACCGCCCGGGGAACGCGGGTGACGACCGTCGGCTACATGGGGCTGGAAGAGAACCTCCATCCGGAGTTTCGCAGTGCTGCGTGGCAGGCGGACCTTGCCGAGATCGGGGTCGAGTGGAAGCCACGGATGACCCGATTCCGGCCCAACGACCAGTCTCGACCCGTCAAATGGGAGGACTACAGCGATCTCGATATCGTGCTCGCGATGCGGCCCGTCAAACGCACGATCGAGTACGCCAAGCCCCCCAGCAAGCTGGTCAACGCGTGGCGGGCGGGAATCCCGGCGCTCATAGGTCACGAGTACCCGTACCGCGAGCTCCGGCGCAGCCCGACGGATTACATCGAGATCCGCGGGCGGACCGATGCTCTGGCCGCCGTCCGCCGGCTCCGCGACAACCCAGACCTCTACCTCGAGATGGTGGCCAACGGCGCCTGTCGAGCAGAGGAGTTCTCGTTCGAACGCATCACCGAGGAGTGGGCACGATTGCTCTTCACGACGATTCCACGACGGATCGCCGAAGGCGAGCTGTGCTGGACCCGTCGGCTCCCGATTCCCCTGCGGGTCAGCGTCCGCCGACTGCGGCAGCTCATCCGCGGCGAGAGGGCTCGCTGAATGTCCTGACCTCGTACCGCGTCACACTGCGACTCTGCGACTCGGCACGCAGCCGCCCGCCCTCCCGGCAGCCTGCTCTGCGAGCTTCGGGCATCCAAGAGTGATGGATGCGCTTGCAGCAAGGACAGATGGGTGGGTGGGGGAGCTAACGACCAACACCTAACCGCTGAGAGCTGCGCGGGTGCGGAACCGGCAGCTCCGGAGCAC
>CAZEJK010000546.1:0-2186 GCA_964512045.1 uncultured Thermoanaerobaculia bacterium | reverse complement strand
AGCCGGATCCCGGCCATCCGGCCCCCGGCGATCATGCTTCGAATTTTCGAAGATGTCGGGTTTTGAGTTGCTAAGACGGCGGTTGGCGAGCTGACTGCAAAATGCTAGCATCTGTGAAGGAGGGCGCAGCGATGGCAACGCTGACGATTCGCGATGTTCCAGAGCCGGTGGTGGTTCGCTTGAAGGAAGAAGCAGCCCGGAATGGTCGCTCCATGGAGCAAGAGGTGCGAACGCTCCTGGAGGAGCGGTTCGCGGACCGTCAGGAGATTCTGAACCGGATCCGCGCACGCTGGAGCGCGGGTACCGCACCTGCCAAGGAGGAGGTCGATACCTGGATCAGGTCGGGACGTCCGCATGGTGATTGACACCATGGTCATCGTCTACGCTCTCCTGGGCGTCGAGGGCTTCTGCGAGGAGTCTGCCGAGGTGTTAGAGCGGGCTGACGAGATCTGGGCTCCCGATTCGATCCGTGCCGAGCTGGCGAGCGCCGTATGGCAGTGGGTACGCCATCGAGACGTGCCGCTCGAGACTGCGATCGAGGCGTTGGGTGATGCCAATCGGCTGTTTACCGATGTCGCTCCGGTCACCATGTTGTGGGAGCGTGCTCTTCAGCTCGCCGTGGCGACAGAGATCTCGCCATATGACACATTGTTCGTGGCACTTGCGATGAGCAGCGGGCGGCCAGTCGTGACCTACGACGACCAGATCCTGCGCGCGTTCCCAGACTACTCACTGTCAGCGCGACAGTACCTGCAGACGATGTCGTGACCCGGAGGAGTCGTTCGCGACTCGAGCCTCGTGAGCCTCCAACGCGGCCGCGGGCCGCGACCGAAGTGATGCTCCGAAGGTGCCGGTTCCGCGACCGCGTTGGACACGGACCTCCTCCGGCGCGTTGTGTCTGCTGACCTCGAACGGCTGCTGCAGACGAAGAACGAGAGAGGAATGAGATTCCATCTCGACTGGTTTGCTGGTAGGAAACAGTCTGGAAGTTGGAGAGTTGGATATGGTTGGGATGGTCTGTGGGTTTGTGCGATCGGTGATTGTCGCCGTCGCCGTGACACTGCTACTCGGTTTCGGAGCACCGGTCGCGGCAAGCGACGACCGCGTCGAGGCGCCGAAGGTCGGCGAGCGCTACCAGGCGGCGGTCGACGCAGCCTGGGACAAGGCCGGCGCCGGAGACGACCCGAGCATGACCTGCGCCAGGGTCAAGGGCACGGTCGCCGGAACCGGCGATTCGGACGCTTTCCGGGCGCTGTTCGCGTGCAACGTCGAGATCCCGGCGCGGTACTTCGACACCTACCTCGACAGCGTGGCTGCCGGAGAGAAGACCTGCCAGAGCTTCATGATGGAGATCATGACCAAGCTGTCCGCGATGACCATGTCCGCGGACCTGGTCGTCGAGATGGCTGAGCAGCTCGAGCAGGGTGCTGACACGGAGACGGTAGTCGTCGATGCTCTTGGTGACGCCGCGGCAGGCTCGATGACAGATGACGGGTTGAAGGACCCGAAGCGGCTGGTCAAGGACCGTATCGCCGAGCGCACCAACGAGCTGTGTCCGGACTTTGCGAGCGTCATCCTCAACTGACGCGGCCAAAGGCGGCCACCAGCGCCGTGGCCGAGATCAGCCCAAGCCGC
Source organism: uncultured Thermoanaerobaculia bacterium (assembly GCA_964512045.1). Classification (GTDB taxonomy): domain Bacteria; phylum Acidobacteriota; class Thermoanaerobaculia; order Thermoanaerobaculales; family Sulfomarinibacteraceae; genus CAZEJK01. Next base: position 551 of record CAZEJK010000546.1, on the reverse strand, counting down.
TTCGCGCGGGGGTCCCGATGTCGGGCACCTGGACCGCCTGGCTCGATTCAAGAGCTGGAAGCGCGACGGTAGGTGGGTGCTCAATGTGCACCAGAGCTCGGGGCGCCGAGCTCCTTGAACTGTGCGCGACTGCTGCGAAGGTGCGCTGCTGAGCCGTGCATCCGCTTCGTCGACGTCGCCCTGGCCTGAGATGGTTCCATCGGCGGTGAGCGTGAGGTTGTTGGCGAGCGTGAGGGTCGCGCCGGACGAGACCTCGAAGTCGCCGTGGGACTGGCGGCCGACCGTGAGCTCGAAGGTGCCGGAGAGCACGCGGAGAGCTCCGTCGTTGCGCAGCGGCACCGTGATCCGGCTGTCGGGGCCGGGACCGGTGCGGTTCCCGAAGTGCTCCGAGGTGTTGTCTCTTCTCAGTGAAGACGGAAGCCTCTACAGGCAGTGGGCTGTGCGAGAGGGGCGCCGCGATCGACTGTGGCGCTCCTTTCCTTTCAGAGGTCGGCTAGCGATGGGCTACCATCAATCTTCGGAAGGGAGGCGACGATGCTGCTTGATGGAAA
>CAZEJK010000545.1:0-2198 GCA_964512045.1 uncultured Thermoanaerobaculia bacterium | reverse complement strand
GACCACGCAGCCCGGCAGGTCCCGGCCCTCGGCAGGCCAGATCCAGGAGATCGGGGTCGGATCGCCGCGCCCGTCGGTGAGCTGGTGGGTGACCTCGTTGAGATACACCCGGACCGTGCTACCCGCCAATGACGTCCCCGGCTCGGGATCGAGCCCGAGCGACAGGGTCCCCTGACACAGGTATCGCGAGGCGCCGTCCGGGCAGTGCCAGGTCACCGCATCGAGCGACGGCACCACCCGCGGCGCGTCCCACTCGGGGATCACGACGGCATCCCCCGGGCCGACCGTCGAGCCACCCAGGTAGATCCAGGGCTCGGTGTCGAACCGGCGGGTCCGGTAGTGGTAGGTCTCGCCTTCGACGACGTCGGTGTCGGCGTGGTGGTAGTCCCAGAACGCCTGCCAGATCTGCACCCAGCTCGCTCCACCATCATCGCTGCGCTCGAGGTAGATGTGCTGCGAGCTGTCCCCGAATCGCAGCAGCACACCCTCTGGCAGCACGTAGCCGGTGTCGAAGGCGAACGGCTCGCGCGGGTCCGGCTCGAGCGCGATCTCCACGCTGTCACAGCCCAGGTCCGGGTCGCCGAGGACGCACGGAACGTCGGCGCCGCGGAGCTCGTCGGCTGAGGGCATGGCCTCGGACGTCGCGATGACCATCCGCAGGCGGTACGCCGGGTCGCCCGCTGCGGTGCTCATGGCACCGCTCACCGCGGTCGACTCATCGCGGAGCAGCATCGGATCGCTGCCGTCATCCACCAGCAAGCCGACCCACGCCTGGTACCCGGACGGGACCGTCGACGGGGACACGTCGTACTCGAGGGGGCTGCCGGCGTAGAAGCGCTGTCCGACTGGTGGTGTGTCGATCACAGGAACGGGGTAGGCTCCCGGCACGAGGATGTGGCGCGCGATCGACCAGTCGGAGGTATCGAGCACGTGGCCGGCACGGTCCTCGGCACTGATCTGTAGCTGGTTGTCGCCGGGCACGAGCGGCAGGCGGACGACAAACCATCCGTACGGTCCCTCAGGGCGGAACTGCAACGACGGGTCGGCGTAGTACGCCTGGAACAGCTCGGCGCCGCCGTCGCGGGTGAGGTTGGCAACAGCGACCGACTCCGCGTCGACATCGTGGTCCACGTCCTCGATCCGCAGCCAGGCGGTGGTCCACAGCTCGGCGGCGGCGTCCTCGCTGTTGACGAACGGCGTCAGCCAGGCAACGGCTGGCGTCACGTTGCCGGAGGCGCCGAGATCCGCGGTGAGGTCGTACCAATCGGTCCGCTGGCCGTACGCGCCCAGCTCCTGCCGATGGGTCCAGAGCTGCGGCGCGGCCACGTCGCGCGAGAGCAGGTCGCGCCCGAGCCGGGCCGGCGTCGAGCGTGAGAGCTGGATGCTGTCCTCGACCCCATCAGCCCATGCGCTCGTCTCGCTCCAGACGAGGAGGCCGGAGCTCTCGTCTCCGTCCGGCAGGAGGCGGGTTGTTCTGGCGCGGTAGCCGTAGACGCTGGAGGCCTCCGCGCGGTCGCTACAGTCGGCGCCATTGCTGACCAGCGCCGGTCCCTGGGCCCAGAGGCTGGGCAGCGCGGTAACGATCTGGTCGGAGAACAGGTACAGAACGGGCAGCGGGTAGGCCGGATCGACCAGTGCGTTGGTGGTCTGCCACGGCTGCATATCCTGGACGATGACCCGCTGGCTGGTGTGGCCCTCGGCATCGGTGATCACGAACCGGAAGCTATGGGTTCCCGGTGTGAGGGCCGGCACCGTGACATCGCACTGCGGCCCGTCGCACGGGTGACCGGCGACCTTCAGCTCGCCGGCGGCGCCGAGGCAGCCGAGCTCGTCCCGGGCGAGGCCGTCGAACGGGCTGACCCACGGCTGGTACGGCTCGTCGGCGGACGCCTCGGCCGGCGTGTCGTCGACATAGACATCGACCGTGCAGCCGACGAAGTCGGGGCCCGGGTCCGGAGTGAGGTGGAAGACGTAGTCGTGGCTACCAGCCCACAGGTTGGCCTCCGGCGGGATCGACGGGTTCGGCACCACCTCGGCCATCCCCGGCACGACGGTCACGGCGGCGGAATCGGTTGCGGACGGGACCGGGTCGTCCATTGTCACGGTCGCGTCGATACCCGGGTCGCCGGCGGCGTCGTACGGTGTCAACCGGTACTCGTAGCGCACACCGGGCTGGACCAGGAAGTCGCGCCAGAACG
>CAZEJK010000544.1:0-2207 GCA_964512045.1 uncultured Thermoanaerobaculia bacterium | reverse complement strand
AGCGAGCGAAACGGCATTGGGCGTACCTCCGCGACTAACGTGGCGGCGGCCGCAACCAGAAGGCTTCTCCGACGGCGTCGATCCCACGCCCGCGGCATTCTGAACTCCTCATTTGAACTCCGCTCTGAACTCTCTCACCTCTGAGCTTTGCCTCGCTCTTTCGAGCATGCGGGGCGTTTCAGTTGCCAACGTGGCCTTGGGACCGGAGTCACGGGACCGGAGTCAGGGCCCGACAGCCACTGAACTCAGCTCCCGGGCGCTGACCTTGAAACTGTCTTTAGTGTCTTTTATTTTCTTGAAGTCTTAGGCTTGCAGAATGTACTGATTCAATATATAATACTCCCCAACTGACCGCGACAAAATGGAAGGAGGTGCAGCTTCGGAGGAGCAGGTCGCCATGACATGGTCGCGTCGCCGGCCCAGAAGTGTTGAGTAACGGTAATCAATGCGAACAATCAATCCCAGAGGCTCTCAGCACAGCACAGGTCATCTCCGGTCTCACGCCGAGAAAGGAAGTTCCAATGAGGTCAATCGCCATCCGCGCCCTCATGATTGCAGCCGTCACCCTCGTGGCGCTGAGCCCGATGACGGCAGTTGCGGAATGGGCGTGTGTCGAGACCAGCGGCTGTCCCGAGACATCCCACTGCTTCAACTACGTCGACGGCCACATCGTCGGTGTCAAGATCCTCGTGAACTACGACACATGTCAATGAACCTCCGACCGTCCCACACTGTCTCGGCCACGGTGCTCCTTCTCCTCGGCCTCACCTCGCCAAGCCTCGCCGAGGACGCCGATCGGCACTTCCCGTGCATCCCGGTACCAACGGAGCTTTTCGAGTCCGCGTCGCATGTCTTCCCTGATGGGTTCCCCGATGGAGGGAGGATTGCGGGGAGTGGGGACACGCTCGGCGTCCTCGTACCGGAGGCATCTGGCGAGTTCCGACTGGTCCTCATCCGGGCTGGCGAGAAGACGGGCGAGGTGCAGCTTCGGCAACCACCGCAGGCGCGGTTCCCGAGAGCTCCGTTCTTCTCTCTCGGCGATGATGGAGAAGTCGCCGTGCTGAGTGTCCGCGAGCTCATCGCGGTCTACGACGACGATGGCGAGCTGGTATCACTCATCGAGCCGGACGAGGAGGTCGCCGCCGACTCCGCAGCGGCCCACAAGGGAGACCTCTACTGGACCGCCATACCCGACGAGCTCGCCATCACCCAGCACCTGATCAGCACCGGCGGGTTTGAAGCCGTCCAGCAGTACCTGCACGGCGCCAGCGTCGACGACGTCACAGCGTTCCTCAACAGGCACCCGGCACCGCTGCTGATCCGCAGTGACCTGGACGGTACCGAGCGCGAGGTACTCCTGCAGCTCGGAGGATCGGACCTTCGGGATGGCGCCATGGCCCTCGAGCACACACTGCAGTCCCGAGTCCGCTCCGACGGCAAGCTCTGGGCAGCAGGCATCTACACCGGAGAGATCCTGGTCCTGCGGGCGAGTGGGGCAGTGGACGACACACGCTCCCTGCCAGATGCCCTCGCGCTGGCAGGCGACGATCCCGCCGTGCGCAAAGAGCGCGAGCAGGAGATGGAGGACGCTGTCGAAGCATCACGCGACGACGCCCTCACGAACCGTGGCGCAAACGCCCAGCGAAAGGACCGCGGAGAGGTCCATGCGACCGGCGTCGTGACGCCGTCGCTCTGGTTCCACAACATCGCCGTGAGGGATCGGGACCTCTTCATCGTGCCAGCCACAACCGATCCCCCGCCAGGCGCCCTGCTGGTCATCAACGAGAACCACACCGCGCCCATCTGCTACCAGCTCCCAGAGGCCCTCGTCAGCAAACCACTCTCGCAACAGTTCGCAGCCACCAACGACGCCATCTGGCTCCGAAAGCCGTTTGGCTTCGTGCGGTGGAGTGATCTTGTCGCCCTCGCTCCCAGCGAAGAGAGGTATAACGGGAGGACACCTCTGAAATGAGTCGTGATGAGCGAAGCCAGGCTGGCCTACCTGGGCCACGCTGTCCCAGCAAGTGGCTGTGGTGCGCTCCCCACCACTATCGCGGAATCTCGTCCGATTCCCGGTGGCAATGGCACTCACTTCCGTACGACGAAAGGCATTGAAAATGGCGTGGGCAACGTGGGGATTCGGACTTCTCGCAAGCGGGGTATCCATCTGAGTGCAGTTGGTACAACATGTAGTGGTGCCGACTCAG
>CAZEJK010000543.1:0-2226 GCA_964512045.1 uncultured Thermoanaerobaculia bacterium | reverse complement strand
TACCGTCGCCTGACCCAGCACGACAACCTGCTCCAGGTCCGTCTCGACAACAATGCTCTTCAGAGGTACCACTCTGTTGCTCTCCGTGGACACCTCAACCAGCTCGTCGATGCAGCGACCAACCAAGCTCCCGGCCTGCAGCTGATTTCCTACTTCGAACGCAAGACAGTAACAACCTCCCGAGCCCTCGGCTTCACATTAGGCCTGGGGAAATGGGTGCTCAAGGGTCGCGATTCGAACGATCTCATCGAGACCATTACGAAGACAACCGCCGGCCAGCAGATCGCCTGCAACGGAGTCCGGTCCTACACCTCCAACACACCTAAGGACGAGTCAACCTGGAAGGTGGACCTCAGAGCCGAGATGGAGAAGCCTTCAGCCCACCCGTCGACTCGTCACTTCCGGGTGGGTTTACATCTTTCCTACGAGTGGAAGGAGGACAAGACCTCGGTCAGAGAGCTCCGTACGGCTCTCGATCTGGCAGTGCTCTGGGGCGCCTTCCCCTTCTCCGATGTGGACGCCCAGTTCAGCAAGGTCCACAGGCTCATCAAGGGACAGAAGGACGTCGAAATGGCGTGCCAGCTCAAGGTGGACCCGGATGCCTTCCAGCAAGTTCTCGGCTACTTGGACAACCAGCAGCGCTTCGCGCACGCTCTTGGCGCGGCAATGCCATGGAGGGGAGCCTACGAGCCCATTCGGCAGTCACCAGAGCTACGACGCATCTGCTACGGACCCCTCTGGTACGCGTACCTTGCTGATCCCAGCATCAAGCCAAAGGGGCTGGCAGTTCGCGCCGAGGAGCGCTTTGACGATCGCGACTTCGAGTGGCGGCAGCCATACCTCGCCAACTTCGAGGCCAAGTGGTTCAAGACGACTGGCCCGGAACCCGATACGATCGCCGGCCTCGCCGACCTCAACTCCCGGACGCGTCGTCAATGGGAACGGTTTGCCAAAGCGACCCAACAGCTGACAGCAGCGCTCGGTTCTGATCTACCGTGGACGAGAATCAAAGAGATCTACGGAGAAATGGCCCCTCTCTGGAAGCAGACTCACCACGTGCGCGCGCTCGGCTTCTTCCTCCTTGACACAGTCCGCTCGGAGCGACCGGACCTCCGCGAGCAGCTCCACTCCTGCATCACGATCACCTACAACGACGGCAAGGACAGCCTGATCATCGGCGAAGCCTAGGAGGTCACATGACATACCGAGTCCTGAGCCTCGATGGTGGTGGAATCCGAGGCGTTCTGACTGCGCGGCTCTTGGAACGCCTCGCTGCTGCAATACCTGATCTTCTGGCCCGAACCGACCTGATCGCCGGAACCTCCACAGGAGGTATCCTCGCGCTCGCCCTTGCAGCCGGAAAGACCCCCACTGATCTCGTCGAGCTGTACGAACAGCACGGCGACGACATCTTCCACGATTCGTTCGGAGACAACGTCCTCGATCTCGGCAAGACGATCGGCGCCGACTACAACCAACGACGGCTGAAGCGACATCTCGAAAGGGAGCTGGGACGCGACCGGCGCCTCGTCGACCTTGGCAAGCGCGTGCTCATCCCCACCTTCGACCTCGACAACCGCGATGATCCCGGCTTCAAGCAAGAGGACCACGTCCGGTCCTGGAAACCGAAGTTCTTCCACAACTTCCCGAGCGAGGACAGTGACGGCCAGGAGAGCGTCGTCGACGTCGCCCTCCGGACATCGGCCGCTCCCACGTACTTTCCGAGCTATGAGGGCTATATTGACGGCGGCGTCGTAGCGAACAACCCCTCGATGGCGGCCCTTGCCCAGGCACTGGACACCGACACCGGTCAGCAGCAGCTCGACTCGATCCGTCTGCTCTCCGTCGGAACCGGCTCGGTACCAGCCTGGATCGGTGGCAGGAGTCACGACTGGGGCTACGCGCAATGGTCCACCAAGCTCGCCTCGCTGATGCTCGATGGCCTGATGGGTGTGGCCGACTACCAGTGCAGACGGTTACTTGGAGATCGCTACCACCGCCTCGACACACAGCTCAAGACGAGAATCGACCTCGACGACGTCGCGAAGGTGCCGCTGCTCATCCGCTACGCAGACGACCTCGTCATCGAAGAGGAAGGGGGTGTTCTCGAGTGGCTCGAGCACTGGTGGGGATGAGTCAAGGAGCTATTGTAAAGAGTTGTGTATTGGGGCCAGCCTTCCAGAACGCCAGGCACCGATCAACGCTCACCGATCAACCTGACCTAGT
>CAZEJK010000542.1:0-2226 GCA_964512045.1 uncultured Thermoanaerobaculia bacterium | reverse complement strand
GCTGATCACGAGTACGTCGTGGACGGAACCTGGTGGATCGGCTCTACGGATTCCGCCTACGAGGATGAACCTCCAACCGACCTGAGTGCGGACCTGGTGTACCGGCGAACGGGCACTTCATCCTTCAAAATAGGATCCGCAGGACCCGGTCAGTGGCACCGTCTCAGGCGGACCCTCGATGCCGGCTACGCAAGCCAACGTGCCGACGTCCATCTTGCCGCGTCAGTCACCTCACACCTTCCGTACATCGGTGAGAACACCTCCCGACGTTGGAGGGAGCAGGACACGGTTGCCCATCCTGGTCCTTCCGATGGAGCTGGCGATCCGGTCGCTATCGAAGTGGTTTTCCCCTCTGACGGCGGCGACACCTTCACAACACATCGCTGGGAGCTCTGGTCAGGATGGCCAGTCGGCACCTGCGACCTCCATCTTGATGGTCTCTGCGATGCAGCCGACTTGGCAGCGAACATCAGCGGCTCCGACTCAATGACAGACATCCTGGTAGCGATGCTCTACAACCAGCCAACCTTTCATTCTCGTACACGCGAAGACCGTGACTGAACCAAGCCCGCTCCCGACTCGCGTCTTTGTGATAGCTACCGGGCTCATCGCTGCCGTTCAGCTGTCGTTCGCATGGTTGGCGTTTCACCCTGCAGGCCGTGGCTTGTTCGGCGACGAGGCCCGCTACCTTCGTACCGCCGAGGCCATCATCAACGGTCAGCCTGGGGAGCTCGAGCTTCTCTGGCCCCCGCTCTACCCACACTTCCTGGCAGGCGTACTGACCCCTGTCGGCGCCGAGTCTCTGGCTCCGGTGTACCTAGCTCAGCTGCTCCTTCTCTTTGCTACAGCCCTCGTGATTGCTGATCTCGGACGCGCGTGGACCTGCAGCCGCGAGGTCGGGACTCTCGCAGCAATGCTTCTACTGGCATATCCTCACACCGTCTCCTACGCGTACTTCCTCTGGCCCGAGATCCTCCATCTCTTTCTGCTGACCGCTGCACTCTGGGTGGCCACGCGCCGGTCCGAGCGACTCTTCTGGGCTGGTGTCCTCGGAGTCCTCGTCGGCCTCGCACTACTCACCAAGAGCCTGCTCACCCCGTTCATACCAGTCTTCGGCATCGCCCTGGCGTGGCGCGGACGGATTCGCGACCGCATTTCCAGATGCCTCGTCGCTGCGTGTGTTCTGGTGGCTGTCATCACCCCAACCATCCTCCACAACCTGAACGAGCACGGCGTCGCCACAATCGCCAACAGCTCTCTCTTCAACCATTGGGTCGCGCTCAACGAGCGCTCACGCCGCAACCTCGAGGACATCGTGGTCAGCCGGATGTACCGTCAATGGCAGCGAAGCGCAGACTCCTTCAGCGAGCGCAACAGCTTCGTCAAGCAGCAGATCGCCGATCACTACCGCCGTAACGGCATCCTCAAGCCGATGCTGCACCTCGCCAGCCATCAGTACTTCCGTCTGCTCGACAGAGGGACGTTCTTCGCTGACATGGCTCCAGGGGGGCTTCAACATCGCCCCGGCAGAACCGGTTACCAGGCACCACCACGATGGCTTTACCCCGCCCTAAAGTCTCTCAACACAGTTTTATACGCTGGGATCTTGGTGGGCGCCGCAGCCGCGATCGGTCTCGGACGACCCCGCGGCCCGATCTGGATCGGGCTCACCTTTCTGGCCTATAACCTCACACTGCTGCTCTTCGTCCACGTCAAGACACGGTATCGCCTGCAGCTCCTCCCGGTTGCCGTGATCCTCGCAGCGACCGCCGTGAGCTGGACCTGGAGAAGGGGCGACACGTCGCAACGACTCGGGCCGATTCGCAAGGGCCTCCCAGCGTGGACAGTGACAGCATTGCTATGCGCTGCGCTCCTGCTCTTCGCCTTTGCCGGTCGCTGGTTCTGATAGCGAGCCGTTCCTTACGATCCCGACTTGCGGCCCACGACGAAGGTCCGACCTCCCAATGCCATCCGTCGGCTCTCCTCGGGCGACGCGAGATCCTCGACTCGCACAGTGCGAGCATCGAGACCCTCGCGCTTCAGCCTTTCGAGCAGATCGCTCCCGTACACACGGAACCGCCCGGATTGCGCCAGCGCCTTGCGACGCGCCTCCGGCAGACGATCATCGTCCCAGGCTCTGGTGTCCCCACCCCGCACCTGGACCTGCAGCACCGCGACGCCACCAGGCTTCAAGACGCCGAGCATCGACCGAAACACCGGCTCATC
>CAZEJK010000541.1:0-2230 GCA_964512045.1 uncultured Thermoanaerobaculia bacterium | reverse complement strand
GTGTGCACGTTCGAGGGCCCGCGGCGCAAGGCGATGGTAGCGATGGATCGAGCCCTGGCCGGACTGCCGTTCGCAAGAGACATCGTCGTTGTCACTCCGGAGGAGTACCAGAGCTGGTCCCAGATCCCTGGGAGCATCGTCCAACCGGCTCGTCGCGAAGGGCGTGTGGTGTATGACCGCCAAGCCGCCTGACCTTCAGAAGGTCGCGCAGCGGTGGCTAGGCCTTGCAGACGAGCATATCCGACTCGCAGGGCACGCGTTTTCATTGGAGTCGACTTCCCGTACACGCACAACATTGCCCGTCTGCGCGAGCTGTGCGGGGAACACGCAGAATGGGCTCAAGATCACGCAGACCTCGACGAGCTCAGCCCGTTTGCAGTGGCAGCTCGATACGACCTCGAGGACGAGCCGGTGAGTCGCAGCGAGGCGAAGCGCGCCGTAAGCCTGGCAGCAAGAGCTCTCAACGAAGTAAGGGCAGACCTGGTCGCTCGCCAACAGCATCCGCCCGTTGACGAACGACCTCCTGAGGAATGAGCAATAGAATCGGGCAGGCCGGGCACCCGGCACCCAAGCCACAACTCCCCCGGGCGGGAGGGCGGCATGAACCCGCTAGCCGACCTCTGAACGAGGGCGCATATTCCGACTCGGTAGAGGGTGCTCATCGCGCAGGGCCGGTGTTCTGAGTCACAGATGGAGTCAACACAAATGGCAACCTACACGGCCATCATCGAGAAGTGTCCATCCACGGGCCTGTACGTTGGATACGTACCTGGTTTCCCTGGTGCACACTCCCAGGCGGCAACGCTCGACGAGCTCCACGCGAACCTGAACGAGGTGATCGAGATGCTCCTCGAGGAAGGTGAGCCGCGCCTCGAGGGCGAGTTCGTCGGAACGCATCAGGTCGTGGTCGGCTAAACGTGGGACAGACCCCGGTTCTGAAGCCTGCGGAGGTCAGCCGAATCCTCCAACGGCTCGGTTTCGAGTGCGTCCGTCAGCGATGAGCCCACTGCCAGTATCGTCATCCGGACGGGCGCTGTACAACGCTTCCCTTTCACAAGGGTCGGGACCTCTCGCCGACACTACTGAGGAAGATCGCCGCAGACATCAACATGACCGTAGAAGATCTCATTAAGAGGCGTTGAGCGGTCAGCGCTTCCAGCCCCGACACTACCTACTATCCAGGAAGTATAATACTTTTCCTATAGCATGATCAGCGCATTCATCGACCGAGAACCCGAGATCGCCTTCCTCGATCAATCCTGGCAGGAGCGTCAGGCGCAGCTCATCGTGTTGCTGGGCAGGCGGCCCGCCGCCTGGTCCTCGAGCGTGGCCTCGGCGGTCGAGCCTGGCGTCGTGCCGGCCGCTGGTGGGATCGCCACGACGAGCTGGACGTCCTCGCCTCCGACGATGCGCAGGCAGTGCTCGTCGGAGAGGCGAAGTGGAGCGCCAAACCGGTGGGCGTCGACGTGCTTCGCGACCTCGAGAGCAAGGCGAGCCGGACAGGAGTCACCGAAGGTCCCGATCACGTCGTCCTCGCCCTGTTCTCACGCAGCGGTTTCACCCGCGCGGTCCGCGAGTCCGACCGCAAAGACCTGGTCCTCGTCCACGGCCTCGACCCTCTGGAACGTCAGAGCTGAACGGTGCAGGACAACGATGCAGCGATGCCAGAATCTGAGTACCGAAACCGAGCCGGTCTTCCACCTTCCGTGGACCCAGCCCCACCCTGCGGACGAGACGTCCGCGCTCCTATTGAGTAGCGAAAGGTCATCGGCTCCACCCAGCAAGCCCTCACCCACGCAAGGACCGCGGACCTCTGGTCCGCATCGGACCGCACTGCAAGCGTGCTGCCCCTTCGCCCGACACACGAGCCCATCCCGCACAGTCACCCACGCCACCTGCTCCGGCGGAGCCGCGGTGGTTGGGTCGTGGAAAGCGAAGCCGAGTCATCCCCACCGAGCCACAGACAACCGATGCTCTGCACCACAGTACACCGCACATCCAGCAGCCCCGTCATCTCGACCGAGCCACAGACAACCGATGCTCTGCACCAGAGCACACCGCACATCCACCAGCCCCGTCATCTCGACCGAGCCCCTGACCACCACTGCTCCCCAGCGAAGCACGCGAGAACACCGCAGCACACCGCACACTCAAAAGCCCCGTCATCTCGACCGAGCTCCCATGACGACTCATGCCCCTGTGACCACTCACCGACCGAAACCATGAGCAC
>CAZEJK010000540.1:0-2230 GCA_964512045.1 uncultured Thermoanaerobaculia bacterium | reverse complement strand
TTGGCCCTCACGCAGCGAGCGCGTGCACCTCCGCTGGCTTGCGCATCCCCAGCGTGCTCTCCAGCTCCCGCACCCGATCCTTCAGCTCCTTGATCCTTCCAGGCTCGTCTGGTGCTTCCACGCGGACCACCTTCCTCAGCAGCTCTCCCTTCCCATGCTGCCTCATCCACCGTCGCACTGTCGTGCAGTCCTTGACCCCGTACGCCCGCGCCGCCTCGTGCGCACTCCGAAACCTCCCCGACGCCACCTCCTCCACCACCTGTTGCTTGAACGCCTCGCTGTATCGAATCTCTATCCCTGACACCTCAGTCGCCTCCTCCCGATGACAACCTATGTCAGGACGACACCGGGGCCGGCTGCCGGCAGCCGGATGCCGGGATGTCATCCTGTGTCCCGACCTGCCGTGCGGCATCTTCGGTGGGAGCTCAGCGCGGTACCCGCCCCGCAGCGCGTCGTGGACCGGTAGCGAGGGCGTGGAGCCGCTCGCCGAGGGCCTGACGAGCATCGATCCACATCGCCGGATCCTCTTCCCAGTCGCCCATGCTCCGTGCGACGCGCTCGAGCTGATCGGCGACGAAGGCGCTCTCGCCGGCTCTACGCAGCAAGGTCAGGTAGGCGTGGTCCTCCATTCCTTCGCGCAGCCACTTGAGACGGATCGACGGCACCGGCCCTTCGAACCCGATCTCGTCGGCCCGTCCGGGGTAGACCAGCATGCCTTCGCCGTTGTAGCCGTAGCCGTTGCTGGTGCGGTAGGTGAGGGGATCGTTCCACGGGTCGGCCGACCAGCAGGCAACGTGCCAGTAGAGGATGCCGGTGAAGCCGTACATGTCGGCAAACCACGGCGCGATCCGGTAGTTCAGCGGCGGGTAGTCGATCTGCCAGATCGGAGCGTTATCGCCTGCGATGACAGTCGGGTAGCCGTGCTCGGGCCACCACGGGCTGGAGGCGCCAGCGAGTGCCGTGTACCACCACACCTCGTCGCCCGCAGCGAGACGTTCGGCCACCACCGACTCACCGAGGTAGTCGTCGCTCCACCACACCGTGTCGCAGCACGGCACCCAGATGTCCACCGACCCGACGAGTGAGCCCCAATCCGGATCGTCCGGGATGGGATGCTCGGTGACCAGCATCGGAATCGAACGGCCTGTCCGCGCCTCGATTTCGTCGAAGAACACCCCCCACTGGCGAACGAGGTCGTACGCGTCTGCGGTGTTCGGCTCGTCGAGATCGAACAGGTAGGCGTACGGCGCATCCTGCCAGCCGTGCTCGGCGAACACGGCGAGGATATCTGTCACCCATTGGATCGCCTGGTCGCGGTCGGTCGTGAGCGGTTCGGCAAACGGCCACCAGGATCGCAGCGGGATGTTGATTGCGGTCGCGTGGTTGTCGTCGAGGTAGTGCCGGAGGTTGTCCAGGACGCTGTCGAGACCGGGGTAGACGGCGGCGTAGACGGGCCTGCCGGTGCTCGAGTCGGTGACTGGCTGGGTGTCGACGGGTCTGGTTGGCATCAGCCGATGCTCGGCAAGCACATCGTAGTAACGTCTGGTGATCTGATACAGCGCGGCGGCGTCGGTGTCCCAGCTCAGACCATAGAACGTGTCCATCTGGTAGTCGGCCATCCAGAACGATGATCGCAACGTGGGAGTCTCTGGGAGGCTGAACGCCCACACCGTGAGGGTGACCGGGAGCGTGACCTGTGTCGACCCGGCGCTGACGGTGAGGGACGAGCTGTAGTCGCCCGGTACGGTATCGGTCGGGACGTAAAGATCGATCCACAGTGGCTGGTTGGTACCCGCGGACTGCGAGAACGGGAAAGCATCATAGACGGAGCCTTGCAACGGTCCACCGGTGGCCGGATGCGCATCCGGGATGAGAGCGTCGGGGTACCAGCCGGGTGCGTACGGTGAGAACGGCGTACGCTCCGCAACCTGGATGAACCGCTCGCGGTAGAGACGCGTGACGATCGCGTTCTCCGGGCCTGCAAACAGTCCGACCTGTACGTCGACGACGGAGAGCTCGTCGGTGGAGGAGACCACCACTTGGAACGGCGCCCACTCGTTGCGGGCTGCAGCCAGTTGGATCTCGCCGCTACCCGAGACCGGGCCGGTGCGCGGCGCGCGGGACATGATCCCAATTGCCTGCACGGACAGAGTCCCGGCTTGTGGCGTCGCCACCGGTGTGACGGCTGCGATCGAGAGTACGAGCAGCAGGAGACGGGGCATCTGGACCT
>CAZEJK010000539.1:0-2236 GCA_964512045.1 uncultured Thermoanaerobaculia bacterium | reverse complement strand
CGTCCGCGCCAATGCGCAGGCGCGTCAGGCCGCGCGGCAGGAAGGCATCGAGATCTTCGCCTGCGCGAGCTGTTCGGCCAGGGCCGATCGATCACCACCTTCGGACCGTACACACCCGGTCAGGCGGTGGCGATCAAGCGGATCGGTATCGAGGGCATCTACCTCGGCGGATGGGCAACCTCCGCCAAGGGCTCAATCAACGAGGATCCCGGCGCCGACCTCGCCAGCTACCCGCTCAGCCAGGTGCCCGACGAGGCGGCGCCGATCGTGCGAGCACTGCTCACGGCGGACCGCAATCAGCAGTACCTGCGATCGCGGATGAGTGACCGGCAGCGGTCAGCCACCCCGAGGATCGACTACCGCCCGTTCATCATTGCCGACGCCGATACGGGACACGGCGGCGACGCCCACGTTCGCAACCTGATCCGCCGGTTCGTCGAGGCCGGCGTGCCCGGCTACCACATCGAGGACCAGAAGCCCGGCTGCAAGAAGTGCGGCCACCAGGGCGGCAAGGTCCTGGTGCCGGTCGACGAGCAGATCAAGCGGCTCAACGCGGCCCGGTTCCAGCTCGACGTGATGAAAGTGCCGGGCATCATCGTCGCCCGCACCGACGCCGAGGCGGCATCCTTACTCGACGGGACCGGCGACGAGCGCGACCATCCCTTCATCCTCGGTGCCACCAACAGCACGGTGCCGAGCTGGAAGGTGACCTACCTGGCCATCCTCAAGCGGTTTTACGAGATGGGTCTCAAGGAGATCAACGGCCACCTGCTCTACCAGGTCTCCGACCAGGCGTACGAGAGGGCCGAGGCATGGCTCGAGCACCTCGGCGTGTTCGCATTCATGCAGGATCTGATGGAGGCCCGCCAGGACGATCGCCGTCTACAGGTCGACGCCATGCTCGACCAGGCCATCGACCGGTTCGCCGACATCTGGGAGGCCAGCGCCAACCTCAAGACCTTCGGCCAGGCGGTGGCAGACGCCATGGCGTTCGACATCGAGCAGGGCCAGCGCTTCGACCTCTCCGTTGAGGAGTGGCTCGAGTGGTCGCTCCACGCCTCGTGGGAGGAGGCCCGTAACCGCGCCGAGGCGATGGGCGTCGAGGTCGTCTGGGAGCCGGAGCTGGCACGAACGCCGGAGGGCTACTACCCCGTTCAGGGTGGCATTCCGTACGCGGTTGCAAAGTCGCTGGCGGTGGCCCCGTTCTGCGACATCATCTGGATGGAGACCAAGACCGCCAACCTCGAGGAGGCCAAGATCTTCGCCGACGCGATTCACGCTCGCTACCCCGACAAGATGCTCGCCTACAACCTGTCACCCTCGTTCAACTGGGACACGACGGGCATGAGCGAGGAGGAGATGGCTGCGTTTCCGGCCGAGATCGGCAAGCTCGGCTTCGTCTTCAACTTCATCACCTACGGCGGCCATCAGGTGGACGGAATGGCGGTGGAGGAGTTCGCCACCGCTCTGAAGCAGGACGGCATGCTGGCGCTGGCGCGGCTGCAGCGCAAGCTGCGGCTGGTCGAGTCGCCGTACAAGACACCACAGACCCTGGTCGGCGGGCCACGGCTCGACGGCGCGTTGGCTGCTTCATCGGGCCGCACCGCGACGACCAAGGCCATGGGCAAGGGCTCCACGCAGGTCCAGCATCTGGTGGAGACCGAGGTTCCGCCGCGGCTGCTCGAGGAGTGGCTGGCGCTGTGGAGCGAGGTCAATCAGCTCGAAGGGCCGTTCACCGTGCGGTTGCGCCCGCACACCGCCGGGTCCGAGCTGCTCGAGCTGAGCGTCCTCGACCCGTCCCAGGAAAAGGTGGCGCGGGTCGTCTTCGCCCATATCCGGGACCGACGCGGCACCAACATCCTGTCGGTTCGGGACCAGGAGACGATCCCCGATGCGCTGCGCAACAAGCGGCTCATGACCCTCTGCCACCTGTTCCTGATCCACCGCTACAAGGCCTGGTCGATCCACTACGTCACCCCGACCGAAGACAACGTCGGGCAGACCAAGGGCATGCAGGCTCTCGGCCTGTTCAGCGAGGTCAGCGTCGAGATCGGCGACATCATCGTCGCAGCCGTGGACCAGGAGCGGGTGCCGAGGCTACTGCATGGCGATCGCCACGAGCTCAAGCGGCTGATCAACAAGGAGTGATGCGCTCGGGGCCCGGCGCGAGACCACGCCCTTGCAGGGAGCGCGGACCTCTGGTCCGCATCGGGCCTTGCTGCAGGCTCGATGCTGC
>CAZEJK010000538.1:0-2239 GCA_964512045.1 uncultured Thermoanaerobaculia bacterium | reverse complement strand
TAGGCATTCCAGCTGAGGGGGTTGGCGGGATCGCCGCGGACTGGATCCATGGTCAAAAAGCGCCCCAGGTGCATGTTGTAGTAGCGCTGGTGGAAGGAGTCGAGGTCGCCGGTTGTCTCGGGGGTGTCCGCGAGATCCCGCTCCTGCCCGGTGAAGAGGAGGCGGGAACGTTGCAGCTGTCCACCCAGAAGCGAGCCGTAAGCGGTGTACTCAGCGGGATCATTCCTGTAGTCGTACCCAACGAAGCGGACGTTTCCGAGATAGTCCACATGCAGTGGGAGCGTGTCTTCATCCTCGTTCCGCAGAGCAAGTGGCGTGTTCCCACGGTAAAAGTACTCCTGTGTCAGAGCCCATGATGCCGTATCTCGGGAGCGCTTGAAAAGCCGGAGGAGCTTCGCGCCGGGTCCGCGGATACTGTACTCCTCCTCATTCGTAGCGTCGTCGAAGATGTAGAGTCTCTCGTTGTTGCTGTCGTAGGCGAACTTTCGGGTTCGAGACGGTGAGCTCGGGTTAGAACCGGTCTTCACTGACTGAAGCTCTCTGTTCGGGTGATAAGCGTACCAATAGGCTATATTGGTCCCTGCGCCCCACCCGCGCAAGTGGCCGGCCTCATCGTAGCTGCTGGCCTGCATTTGATTGGTCGACGGGTCGGTCTGCAGTGCAAAGGTCGAGCGATCGGTCAGATTCCCAAATGCATCGAAATCGTACGTGTCTGAGGGTACCTCGGTACCACGCCTGTTGTGGACCCGTAACCGCTTCGCCGTGTCATATGTACTCCATTCCAGATCGAACGCATCGAAGGACGGGACGGTGCAGTAAGGTTCGTCAAGGTTGCCCCAGTCAGAGTACTTCTGGCCAAGGACATTGCCGGCACCATCAAAAAAATATGCTCTTGGCCTCCACAGCTCAATGTCAGGCCGCGGGGTGGTGAACACCGTGCACGCGGTACGATCTGTCCGATACTTGCTGACACCATAGACGTCGAAGAACTTCCGGTGATACGGCGGGTTTGTCTGCAACCGAAGTACACGATGCACCAGGCCACTTGGGTGGTAACTGATGTGAGCATGAGGCCCCCAAGCGGAGTCACGGTACTGAATCCACACCTCATCCAACCAGCCGTGATCGTAGCCATAGGTGACCGCCTGCTGTGGGTCGCCCGACCAGGTTTGATGGTCGGGGTAGGTGTGGGTGTCCACCTTGCCGAGCTCGTTCCAGGTGAGCGATTGAAGGAACTCGACCTGCCGAGGCGGCGTCTCGGCGGCGTGGGTGACGGTGGTCGACAGCTGATCGACTCGAGCCCCTCGACCGTTGTAGGTGTACGCGGTGGCCACGTCGACCACCGAGCCGTCCTCGAAGTAGTTGCTTCTGGTGGCCTTCTTCAGACGTCCTGCGAAGCCGGCGCCACTCGTTGAAGGGTAGTAGTCTCGCTGCTCGATGACGCGTTGAGCGCCAACCGCTTCGTGCACAGTCGTGAGGCGTCCAGCGCGATCATGGCCGAGCTGGAGATCAAAGGAGCTTCCGCTCGTGCCGTACTCCACGCGGCCCTGGTTTCCCATTGGGTCGTAGTCGCTGTAGTAGACGGTCGAGTTGCCGTGAGGACCGAGCTCCGGGAGCGTCTCGGACATGAGGAAGCCGGCGCCGTCGTACTCGAAGAGACGTTCCTGCTCGGCCACTACGGTTGACCTCTCGTTGTCGAGTACGGTGCCTGTCAGGTGGACCCTTTCCAGGTTTCCGGCCGGGTCGTACTCGTAGGCGGCTATGGTGGGCTCGTCGTTGGGTCCGGCGGGAATCTCGACCCGAGCGATCCGACCAGCCAGATCGAACCAGGTGGAGGTTGTGCTCGGGGTTTCCAGGACCGTCCCGGTAGCAGGATCGTAGGTCGTGCCCACGCTGACGGTTCGCGCCTGGCGCCGCACGCCGCCGAAGAAGTCGAGGGAGATCTCGTGCTCGGGGTACTTCACGGCGTCGGGAGGAATGATCAGCCGGTAGCGATCGAACGCGTCGAAGTCGGCGTGCTCGGTCCACAGTATGTCGCCGCCGTCCGTTCCGTTCTCCTGCCACTGCGACTGATGGGTCAATCGTCCGAGATCGTCGTACCGGAAGAGCCTCTGATTCCAGCGATCGGCGCCGGGGAGCTGGTGACTCTCTTTTGTTGTCCGTCCAAACGGATCGTAGGTGTACACATGTGAGGTCAGGGGGCTGCCTCCACCGTTGGGGACTCGGTGCACCTCCACCC
>CAZEJK010000537.1:0-2239 GCA_964512045.1 uncultured Thermoanaerobaculia bacterium | reverse complement strand
TCAAGACCGTGGCCAGCCTTGCCGACGTGGGACCCGGACGACCTGCTACGCCCGCGGAGGTGGGCGAGCGCGAATACCATACATATTTCATGAAATGTGGCATAGTGGAACGAGGGAGACAGCATGACGGTCGCAACGAAGGATCAGGAGCGCGTTCGCCTCAGTATCGACGTTTCACCGCAGCTGCACACCGCGCTCAAGCTCGCAGCGACGCGGCGCCGCATGTCGATGAGCGGCTTGCTTCGCACGCTGCTCGAGGGTGCGCTCGAGGCGCTGGACGAGCCGCCTGAGAGCCTGGACCTGGACAACGAGGTGGTGCGCCGCGATCTCGCGGCTGCGAGTGTCGCAGCGCTCAGCGACTTCTGGGACAACGACATCGATGCCCAGTGGCAGGACTTCGAGCCGTGACGCTGTAGCCAGCGAACGTGGTGGTGGCGGACTTTCCGGGCATCACTGGAGTCAAGCGGCGGCCTGCCCTCGTGGTCAGCAGCGTCGCCTACCACACCGTCAGACCCGACGTTGTGCTCGGCATCTTGACCGGGCAGGTGGCGGCGGCAACGGCCCCAACCGACCATGTACTGACAGACTGGGAGCAGGCCGGTCTTCGGGTTCCCACGGCTTTCCGTACGTTCCTGGTGACCCTGCCAGCAGCCGATATCGTAGCCCGGATCGGCCAACTGACCGACCGTGACTGGAGGGCGGTGCAGGATCGGCTGCGACTCTCGCTCGCAGTCGAGCATCCCCTCTGACCCTGAGTGCGAGTCGCGATGGGCGCCGATGGGTGCCTTGGTAAGAGTCTGGCACTTCGGACAGTGCCGGTTGCGACAGGAGTTGTAGGAGATCTGAGTGCTCCCACCGCTGGTGCACACCGCTTTGTGGCCACCAAGAGCTGACGTCCGGCATCGCTCGATATCCCGCAGGACCTTGTCCTGCGCAGGTGTCACCAGGTTGCAAGCGCGATAGGCATCACCGTGTAGCCGAATCACCTCAGCCAGCTCCCAGCTCGGCCGCGCGGCCGACTCGGAGCAGCTCGTAGCGCAGAGCACGACCCTACGCCTCGGTCGAGCGTCCAGACAGGACGTCCAGCGGGCTTCGGACCGTCGTCAGATGACAGGTATTGACGTGCAGGTATCGCGCAGGTCACACTTTCTTACTGATCAAGATATGTGTCCAGTGCTATGCTGCTGTGGGAGCTGCGAGATGAAGACCATCGGCGCCGAGAAGTTCAAGGAGCAGTGCCTTGCGTTGCTCGACCACCTCGATCCCGAGGGGCTCGTCATCAGCAAGCACGGCAAGCCGGTCGCCAAGCTGCTGCCGCACCCGCGCCCGTCACGGTCCCAGATCGGGCGCCTGGCCGGCCGCATCGAGATCCGTGGCGACATCATGTCGACCGGGAGCTCCTGGCATGCCGCTGATCAACCTTGACACCCATATCTTGGTCCACGCGCTGGCGGGAGATCTCGCCGAGTCGGAGCACGCGGTCCTGTCAGCCCACGACTGGGGCGTGTCCGCGATCGTGCTGTGGGAGCTGGCGAAGATGGTTCAGCTCGGCCGGCTGTCCCTCGACCTCGACGACCCGGAGACGATCGACGCCCTCGAGACGGTGCACGTGTGGCCTTTGGACCTCGCGGTGGCCAGGACCTCGACGCGCCTCGACTTTCGCGGTGACCCAGCAGACGAGCTGATCGCCGCCACCAGTGTCGTCCACCGCGTACCGCTGGTAACCCGCGATCGCATGATCAGAAGATCCAAGATCGTCCAACCGTCAAGATCGCGAACTCCGCGAAACAGTTCTACGAGACCGGTCGCCACGTTGGTGTCGTCAAAGACGACCTCACCACGTGCACGCGACAGGAGACGTGGTACAGAGCGCCTGAGATCAACAGGCGGAGACGTCTGGGCATAGAACGCCTCCTCTCCGCAAACGCGACCATCCCACCCTCCAACAGACCTCATTTCAGACACAGACAGCAATGGTGCTACGGATACGTGGCACTTGATCGTGGGACGGTATACCCCGACGCTGACCACCCATCCCGACAGTTCAACAAATGTGAACGTGGCACCTACTCAGGACCAATACACCGGTGCCGGATAACGAGCAATCAGCGGGTCCGGGGTGACGATACTCATCCCATGCAAGATGGCCTGCGCTACCAGACCGCGATCAACAGGGTCTCGGTGATGCTCAGGAAGCAAGCAGTCGTGGGCCGCGCAGGCCTCGTCAAAAGCAAGGGGC
>CAZEJK010000536.1:0-2244 GCA_964512045.1 uncultured Thermoanaerobaculia bacterium | reverse complement strand
CACTGGAGCATCAGGATCTTGGCACATCTCATCCGGCAGAACCGCTCAGCTCAGGTCGGATTCAACGCAAAGACGCAGGGACGCAAGGCCGCAATGGAGAAAAGGGTGGGTAACAGAGGTGCATGGCAGAGCTGACCTTATGACGGCCGGCCGCGCCCTGGTGCTCGCTGGCCTCAAGCTCCGATTCCTCGTCCTGATTCCCGAGGTCGCAGAAACCTCCGCGTCATGAACATCTCTGTATCTTTGCGTCCTTGCGCCTTCGCGCCTTTGCGTTGAATCTCCTGCCGAGTACTCTGCCACGTTTGCGCAGGACTTCACGACTACCGACCAACGCGGCCGCGGGCCGCAACCAAAGGGCTCCTCCGAAGCTGCCGGTCCCGCGCCCGCGTAGCTCTAAGGTATTAGACGTTAGCAGTTAGCTTCCCCTCCCACCCACTTTGACACGCAGAACCGACGACGCCGCAGCCCGGCTCCGGTCCTGGCCCCGGTCCCGGCCCCGACAGCCGGATCCCGGCCATCCGGTCCCCGGCGGATGCTTCGAATTTTCGAAGATACGGAGTTTTGAGCCGCCAACTGCCGGATGAGATGTGCCAAGATCCCAACGCGCTTACTTGATCACGTCGGCCCAGCGCACCTCGACGCTACAGCGCGCGTAGCTGTCCGGCTCCGCCAACGGATGACTCTCCACCAGCTTGAAGCGACTCCGCTCGCCGGGCAGCACGACCAACGGGTACGACCGCGTGGCGAAGGCATCGATCCGGCGGTCCTGTGCGTCGAAGCACTCCACCTGGAAGTAGACGTTCTTCCGGCCGACCTCGCCGCGGTTGACGACCTCACCGACCACAGCGATGAAACCTCGATCTGCATCAACGGGCAGACGGAGGTCGGCTGACACGACCTCGAGCTCGACCGTGACGGCATCGCTCTCGGAGTCTGGAGCATCCTTGGTGACTGCCCAGCCGAGAAACAGCGCAACCGCCACCACGGCGGCCACCAGGCCGAGCACGATCTCGAGACGGGGGTTCTGCGAGTCCCCGGCCCACCGCGACTGCCAGCTCAGGCAGCTGGGGCACCGTCGCGCCCCGGGCCGGATCGGCTCCTGGCAGTGGAGGCACAGCGGCTGATCGGAGTTGCCCGTAGCTTCCATCACCGCCATCCTACACCTGCGCACGCGGGCTCACGAACCCTCGCCTCCAAGCCGACACCGCTCAACCGCGCGCCTCGCGGGCCGGCGGAAGATCCTGCTCCCGAAGCCACCGCACCCCCCACCGAGCTGCCAGCAGCACCGCGCCCGCCATGAGCACGCCACACAGGTCGGCCAGAAGATCTTCGAGGGAGCTCGTGCGCGTCGGCTGAGCGGCCTGCAGCACCTCGGTGAACAACCCCAGGCTCAGTGCGCCGCAGCACGCCACCAGTATCGCGGAGTAGTGTCGCAGCCAGGCCACGAGCACCCAGTGGAGCAACACGGCCTCGAAGCCGTACGCCACCCCATGTGCAGCGAGGTCGCTGACCCCGACATCCGGCACGCTCGGAATGACGGCCAGCCAGACCAGCGCCGACGCCGAGAGCACGTTGCCGAGCAGAGCCGTCGTGGGAAACCTGCGACCGATCACCTGTTGTCCCTTCACATCGGCGGGCAGGCGTGTGCACCCCGCCCGCTCACCGCCCGAGCATAGCAGTGGTCGACCACCTCGCCAGCGGAATCCGCTCCCAACCCCTTGCATTTCGAGGAAAAGGCGGTATAGTCCAGAATTTGGAAGGCTACCGCCGGGGTGGTCTGTGCTTGGCGCACTTCGGGTGCGCAGTGTGGGGAATGGGGGTAGGGATCCCCGAAAGAGACTGGAAGGTTATGGCGAAGAAACTGTTTGTCGGAAACTTGAGCTGGAACACTCGCAACGAAGGTCTGTACGAGGCGTTCTCACGCTTCGGCGAGGTCTCCGAGGCCACCGTGATCACCGACCGGGACACCGGTCGCTCGCGTGGTTTCGGCTTCGTGACCTTCGAGGACGACGCGGCTGGCGAGGATGCCATGGCGGCGATGGACGGACAGACGCTCGACGGACGTCCGATCCGCGTCAACGAGGCTCAGCAGCGCCGTCGTGACGGTGGCGGCGGCGGTGGCGGCGGCCGCCGAAACGATCGCTGGTAACGCTCCAGCTCCTTCGACCTACAGACGTCCCCCTCTGCGGAGGGGGACGTTGCTTTTAGCGGCTCAAAACTCCGGATCTTCGAAAATTCGAAGCA
>CAZEJK010000535.1:366-2266 GCA_964512045.1 uncultured Thermoanaerobaculia bacterium | reverse complement strand
GAAAGGAGCGCGGACGTCTCGTCCGCAGGATTGAGCTTGCAGTGAGGCAGATGGTTGGGGTCGACCACGCCCTTGGGTGCTTGGAGCTTGGAGGATCCGAGGGTCGGGCCTTCGCCTGGCCGACGTCGTCGCACCGATCGACGTCACTGCCACTACCGAACCCAGACCCACCCACTCCCCCAGCCTGCGAGACGCAGGCTTCCACAAAGGTCGAGGGCCACGATCCCATTGTGGCGGCCCGCGTCTCGCGGGCCGGGAGGGTGGGTCACGAGCCTCTCGACGACCGCGCCGCCGCGGACTGTGATCTGTCCACACGTGTCCCGGCAGCGCCCCCCGAGGAGACCGAGTGACGTGGCGGCTCACGGCCGACAGCCAGGCAGATGATAGTGGTTGCGGTGGAGCCGCTCCGGCGCGTGGTCACGCCGGCAGGCGCTTGATGATGAGCGCCGTAAGGTCATCGGGCTGGTGCGCTTCGCCCACGAACTGGCAGAGATCGGCATGGAGCCGCTCGATGATGGCGCTTGCCGGCTCCTGGCTGTGACGGTGCACCACCTCGGCGACACGGTGGATACCGTACGCCTCGCCAGACGCGCTTTCCCACTCGTAAAAGCCGTCGGTGACGCTCAGCTGTTGGACGCCAGATCGACCACGACGCTCAATCCAGCTCGAGGAACCCGAGCTCCAGCATCGACTCGAGAACCGGTCCGAGGTCGTTGAGCAGCTCGTCTGCAGGACGTCCGATGGCAGTGGCCGCCTCAGCTGCGAGGTCACGGACGGTTCGCTGCCCGTCGCAGCGTGCGAGCAACGACGCGGTCACCGGATCGATCTGCTGGCGCTCGGCGAGACCAGCAATCAGGTGGATGTGGGCCGCCTCCAGAGCCCATCCTCTCGTTCCTGGTTCCAGCCGCTGGTCAAGCCGCACCGAGTCCGCGCGGCGGGGACAGAGCCCCAGAAATCCCTCGTTCGAATCAACAGCCTGCAACCGATCCCGGAGCTCGAACCGCCGGACGATCGCCTCTCCCGACGGCCCCATCATCTTCGGGGGCGCCGGAGCCGGTCGAAACCAGTTGCGCTGCGCGCTCCGGCGACGGGCAACCACGATCCCCGAGCTGACGGACTCGATCTCCAGCTGCCGGTACGCCTCGAGCCACCGCTCGAGCGTGGCAATCCGCTCTGCCGCTCCCCCCGACTCTGTGTGGCCGATCCACAGTGCCGCGTACGCCTCCACAGGCATATGGCTGCTGCGCAGCACCTGGACGTCGCATCCGGTTCCTTCAAACCAACCCGCCAGACGCTCTGTCCACGGCTGACCACGCACCGTGGCCCAGTCGCACACCATCTCAAAGAACCCGCCCTCCTCGAGAAACTCACCTGCATGCTCGGCGAGGAAGCGGACCAGGCCGTCACCATCCATCCCGCCGTCGCGGTAGCGGAAGCTCTGATCCGGACTGATCACGAACGGAGGGTTTGCCACGATCAGGCCGAACCGCTCCCCCGCGACCGGCTCGAACAGGCTCCCCTGGCGAACCTCGACGTTCTCCAGGCTGTTGAGCTGCGCGTTGAAGCGAGTCATCATCACCGCCCGAGGGTTGATGTCCACCGCGACAACATGATCCGCGTGCGCCGCCGCTTCCAGCGCCTGCACACCGCCACCACAGCCGAGGTCCAGCGCACGCTCCACCGGCCGGCGCACGGTCGCGTTCAGCAGCATCCGCGACGCGTTCGCGGGACCGAGCACGATGTCCGGATGGCCCAACATCGATGGTGGATCCGAGGCCACGAGCCGGCCCCGGAACGGCTCGATCCGTACCGACGCCGCCAACCGCTCGCCGACGGAAACCAGCAGTCCCGCTTCCAGCCACTCCTGGAGACCCATCGGGGCGACGGCAGCCGCCACCTG
>CAZEJK010000535.1:0-356 GCA_964512045.1 uncultured Thermoanaerobaculia bacterium | reverse complement strand
CTGCTCCCGAGATACTGGCAAGCCCAGCATGAACAACCGAGCAAAAGTGGACAGAGCCGTACCGTCCCGACTCCGCGCCCACACGAGCCCGACCGTCTCCGGACGCAGCTCGCGGGCATCCGAACCCTCCGCCAACCTCGTCATGCTGTCCTCTGTGTAGCTGGCCTCCTGCAGCAGTTGGCCGATCCTTCGCACCCGCTGTGGGGCGTCAACGGACAGCTCCGCTGGTTCGATCTGCTCCCTCATTGTCGTCTCCTCGCCCCGACCGGCTCCATCGGTGGCTCAGCTCACGATCTTAGCGACTCACGGAGCCGTATCTTCGAAAGGGGGGTGGTCGGTTAGCTCCACCACCCCCT
>CAZEJK010000534.1:0-2273 GCA_964512045.1 uncultured Thermoanaerobaculia bacterium | reverse complement strand
TGCAGATCGCCGGCAAGAACCGCTCAGCTTAGGTGAGAGCCTCCTCGGCCGACGCACCTTGACTGGCGACAGGCACCTGACACAGTGGCTCGCACGGCTGTCGACATGCGTCACGTGACGCGCTACACTCTATTCCGTGATCAGGAGTTTCGCTGACACGCACACACAGGAGCTCTATGTAACAGGAAGATCGCGTCGACTCCCTCCTGATGTTCTGAGCCGGGCTCTGCGGAAGCTCGCTCAGCTGAACGCTGCGGCCAAGATTGAGGACCTGAGGATCCCGTCCGGGAATCGCTTGCATGCTCTCAGCGGAGATCGGAACGGTCAGCACTCAATCTCAGTCAACGACCAGTGGCGCATCTGCTTCGCGTTTGAGGATGGCGACGCGCACGACGTAGAGATGTGTGACTACCACTAGGTGTGAGGTGCACCATGAGTATCCCCCACGACGGCAAGATGCAGCGCCGACCAATCCACCCGGGAGAGATCCTCAGGGAGGAGTTCCTCCCGGACTTCGACCTCTCCGTCGCCGGCCTGGCCGACGCCATTGGCGTCTCTCGCCAGTCAGTGAACGAGCTGATCCGCGAACGGCGGGGGGTGAGCCCTGAGATGGCGTTGCGGCTTTCTCGGCTCTTCGGCACAACCGCCGAGCTCTGGCTGAACCTTCAACGGGCGGTTGATCTTTGGGCCGCGGAAGCCGCCATCAAAGACGATATGGAGCGTATCGAGCCGTTGGAGGTTGCCTGAGCTGCGACGAGTAGAGTCCCCGACACTCCCGCTGCCCCTTCGGAATGGCCCGAAATGTCAGGGCAAAAAGCCCTGACCACCGTGACCACCGCTCCTCTCCGGTGGTTGGGGCTGTCAGCCCTGACGTCTCGCGACATGCGCACGGGGTGGAGGGCGGGCGGCATTCTCCACTCTGAGCTCATCCTCTCGTCATCTCGACCGAGCCTCGGTACAACGGACCTCGAAGAAGGCCCGCCCATCCACCAACCCCGTCATCTCGACCGAGCCTCCGTGGCGGCGCGGAGCACCCCGAGCCTCGAGTACGCCCACGCCAACAGCGAGTGGACGATCGCCACACGATCAGTGGCAGATCTCCCCGATCCCTGGTGCGGTACACTCAGAAGGTGAGCGAGATCAGCACGATCGAGGTACCCCAGGAGATCCTTGATTCAGCACGAATCACGGTCCCGGAGCTCAAGCTTGAGTTAGCTCTCTGGCTCTACTCCCAACGACGGCTCTCAGTTGGCAAGGCCCGTCAGCTGGCTGGGCTCTCACTCTGGCAGTTCCGCCAGCTCCTCGCGTCGCGACGGATCCCGCCTCACTACGATCAGCGTGACCTCGAGCAGGACCTTGAGACCCTGAACACGATCCGGCCTTCATGATCGTTGTCAGCAACACTTCTCCGCTCACCAACCTGGCGGCGATAGGCCGTTTTGATCTTCTCAGGTAACTCTTTGGCAGGCTCACCATTCCGATGGCAGTCTGCAACGAGCTCGGGGCGCAGGGGCAACAGTGGCCGGGCTGGAAAGAGGTTCGAGATGCCGCCTGGATCGAGCGGGTGGAGGTTACTCAGCTGTCGGTCGTGAATGCACTGACTGATGACCTTGACGTAGGGGAGGCTGAGGCAATCGCCTTGGCCTCGGAGCTCGGCGCCGACCTTGTCCTGATGGACGAACGGGAGGGACGAAGTGCCGCGATTCGTCTCGGTCTCGACGTTGCTGGCACCGTCGGCGTGCTTCTCAACGCGAAGAAGCAGGGCCTTCTTGCAGAGGTGCGAACGTCTCTTGATGATCTTCGCGAAACCGCTGGCTTCTACCTCAACCTAAGCTGAGCGGTTCTGCCGGATGAGATGTGCCAAGATCCTGATGCTCCAGTGCTTCGGAAAAGCGCAGGCGTACCCTGAGGTACGTCGAGCATTTTCCGAAGTGTCTGGAGCGCAGGAGATTGGTGCAGATCGCCGGCAAGAACCGCTCAGCTTAGGTTCAAGGAGGACGTCTACAGGCTCGCGCTGAAGCTGGCAAACGAACCAGCCCTTTGATCGTCCGTGTCCGTGACTGCGGCTGGGCATCCTGCCTACCCGGCGGTGGGCGCTCTCGCAGGACCCCCATTTGCACCGAAGCGCGCAACGAACGATGACCCACCCTCGCGGCACTCTATAGGACCGGGGACGTCTCGTCCGAAGGCTGTGGCTCGCAGCACGCCCGATGCTGACGGGCTGTCCGCGCTCCGCCAACGGGTGCAACCTCGCAGGTCGAAAAGGCTGTTGC
>CAZEJK010000533.1:0-2283 GCA_964512045.1 uncultured Thermoanaerobaculia bacterium | reverse complement strand
GGGTCGACTTGCCGACGTTCGGCCGGGCTCTTCGTGGTCTGTGCCGCGCTGGTCTCGCTGCCGGCGCTCTCCGTTCTGCAACGGACCGCAGCGGGACGTTCGCGTGTGCTTCTGGCGTTGACCGGCGCCGTCCTGTCGGCTCTGGCGCCCCTCGCCGCCATGATCGTGCTGTTCCACGGACCCCACGATCCACAGACGCTCGCGGGTTTCGTGGCCTACTGGCAGCGCGTTCCGGGCGAGCTGATCGGGCTCCTGCCGTTCTGTATCGGAGGCGCTGTTCTCGGAGGGTCTTGGCCGTGCCAGGCTCGGTAAGTCGCCCGTGCTCACGCAGGCGAGAAGGCCGCCCGACCAGGCACAGACTCGCGTTGGTGGCGATCCTTGGGCTCGCACTGGCCGGCTGCTCGAAGGGATTCACGCCGCAGAACGGCGACATCGTCTTTCAGACCTCGAGGTCGGCACAGAGCGAAGCCATCCAGCGGGCGACGGACTCCCCGTACAGCCACATGGGAGTCGTGTTCCTGAGGGACGAGAAGCCGTTTGTGTACGAGGCGGTGGAGCCCGTGAAGCTCACGCCGCTCGGCCAGTGGATCCGTCGCGGCGAGGGCGGACACTTCGTGGCGAAGCGTCTCGAGGCCGCGGACGAGCTCCTTACCGAAGCAGCGCTACAGCGGATGTACGAGGTGGGCGAGAGCTTCCAGGGCAAGCACTACGATCTCTACTTCGAGTGGTCGGACGACCGGATCTACTGCTCCGAGCTGGTGTGGAAGATCTACGAGCGAGGAGCAGGCGTCGAGATCGGGGAGCTCGAGACGATCGGCGACTTCGACCTGACCGATCCGATGGTGGCGGCCAAGGTCGAGGAGCGGTTCGCCGGACCGCCGCCCGCCGACGAGCCGGTGATCTCGCCCGCCGCCATGTTCGAAAGCCCGTTGCTGGTCACTGTGTATCGGCGGTAGAGTCTGCCTCCTCAGCCGGCGTTCGGCTCCGGTACAAGCTCATGCATCGTCATCCCAGCGAGCAGACGATCGTGCTTGGGAAGAGGGCTGCGTGCGCTGCAGATCGGGTGGATGGGAGAGCTCACCGCAAACGTCCAACGCGGCCGCGGGCGCGTTGGGCCTGACGTGAGTAATCCCCAGGAAGCAGGAGCCGACGGGTATACTGCGCAGCATGGAAACGCCACAGACCGTTCTCGAGTACTGGTTCGGTACGAACAGCGACGACGCCGTCGTCGCCCGTGAGCAGGCGTCGCTCTGGTGGTCGCACGACCCGCAGGTGGACGCGGAGATCCGAGCACGGTTCCAGCCGCTGGTGGAGCAGGCCGCTGCTGGCGCCCTCGATGGCTGGGCCGGATCTCCGGAGGGGCGTCTCGCGCTGATCCTCGTCACCGATCAGTTTCCGCGCAACATCTTTCGTGGAGCACCGCAGGCATTCGCGTACGACGAGATCGCGCTGCGGCTGAGTCTGGACGGGCTGGCGGGGGGAGAGGACCGGCAGCTCCGTCCGATCCATCGGGTGTTCCTCTACCTGCCGCTGGAGCACTCTGAGGATCTGGAGCACCAGGTTCGCTGTGTGGCGCTGTTTCGCCAGCTGGCTTCGGACGTACCCGAGACGCACACAAAGGTGTTTGAAGGCTTCCTCGACTACGCCGAGCAGCACCACGCGATCATCGAGCGGTTCGGCCGGTTTCCGCACCGCAACGCGATCCTCGGACGGGAGTCCACGCCCGCCGAGATCGAGTTTCTCCAGCAGCCCGGGTCGTCGTTCTGACGACTCGTCGACCTTGGATCGCCGACGCCGTACCAACCCGGGACCAGTGAGCCAGGCACACGCTGGAATACAGCTCGCACGATCTCGCTGTCTTCTGTGTGGGTTCCGACGGGATCCAGAGCATCGCTCTGCAGCGAGCTCACGCCTCTGTGAGGCATCAGAGCAGGCACAGGAAGGAGCGCATCGTGCCGATTCAGCTGAAGCGCGCGTACGACGAACCCGCGACGACCGATGGCTACCGGGTCTTGGTGGACCGTCTGTGGCCGCGGGGGATCTCCAAGGAGAACGCCAGGGTGGACGAGTGGGTGCGGGCCGCCGCGCCGTCGGACGCGCTGCGCAAGATGTTCCACAGCGACCGGTCGCAGTGGGACGAGTTCCGCAAGCGGTATCTCTCTGAGCTGGCCGAGCACCGCGAGGAGCTGCGTCCGCTGGCCGCGAAGGCAGAGGATACCACCGTCACCCTGGTGTACTCGGCCAAGGACACCGAGCACAACAACGCGGTGGTGCTGAAGCAGT
>CAZEJK010000532.1:0-2290 GCA_964512045.1 uncultured Thermoanaerobaculia bacterium | reverse complement strand
ACGAAGACCGCGCCGTGGGCGCAGAACGACTTGCTCAGCGTGGTCCCGACCCACACCCTGCGCTCGAGCCCGAAGTGCTCGGCGGCCCCGCGGCCGGCTGCGCCGACACCGCCAGCCGAGTGGGACTCGTCAACCAGCACCTGCCCGTCGTACCGCTCGGCCAGCTCGGCGTAGCGGTCGAGGGGAGGCAGCTTCCCGGTGGTCGCGAACGCGCCGTCGGTGGCGATCAGCGGCCGCTGACCGCGCGGCGCGGCGGCGAGCGCGCGCTCGAGCGCGTCGACGTCGCACGACGGGAAGGTCGCCGTCGGCACACCCATGAGGGCGGCGGCGTCGGACAGGCACCAGTGCGCCGTCTCGTCGAGGTGGATCGCGTCGTACAGCGGTCGCATCCCGGTCATGGCGGCGAAGCCGATGTGGTACCCACACGGCATGTAGGCGGCGGCCTCCGTGCCGTAGAACGCCGCCGCCTCGCGCTCGACGGGTGCGTACACAGCGTCCTCGCCGACGTACGCCGAGGGCAGGTAGCAGCCGAACAGGCAGCCGTCGTCGAGGGCGCGCCGCGCCGCCTCTCGCAGCTCCGGCAGGTCGGTGAGCGCGAGGTAGTTGCACCCGGCGAAGTTCAGGAACGGCTCACCGTCCACCTCGAGGCGCCGCGAGCCGCCGCCCGCGAGGGCCCGTCCTTCCAGAATCTGACGATCGTTGCTCATGGCCACCTCCCTCTTTTCCACACCGTGAAGTCGGGTCGAGGCAACACGGCTGTCGCCTTGACATGTCACTGCGTGCGTGTGAAATTATACCAGATGCGGCCATGGAGGGACAGCGATGGATGCAGCACGACTTCGACAGTACGCCCGGCAGCTCCTGGTGTGCGGTGTGAACCTGCAGCAAGGGCAGGAGGTCTTCATCACCGCGGCGACCGAGTCGGCGGGCTTCGCCGAGCTCTTCGCTGAAACGGCGTTCGGGCTCGGGGCCGGTAACGTGGAGATCTGCTTCTTCGACGACAGGATCCTGAAGCTCGGGTACGAGAACGGGGACCCGGAGCTCTTCTCCGCCTTCGAGAGGAACCGCTTCAGGCGGCTGATGGAGTACGTGGACCGGGGCGGCGCCTGCGTCAACCTGCTGTCGTCGGACCCGCTGCTTCTCGGCGACCTCGACCCGGAACGGAAGAGGAAGGCCGACGCGGACAGACGGGAGGCGTACGGCCCGTACCTCGCCGCCTTCATGCAGATGCGGTTCCGGGGCGTCATGGCGGCGGTGCCCGGCGCGGCCTGGGCCGCCCGGCTCTTCCCCGAGGCCGCGGACCCGGTCGAGGCGATGTGGGAGGCGATCCTCACGTGCTGTCATGCTGACGGGGAGGATCCGGTGGAGAGCTGGCGGCGCCACTCGGCGGCGCTGGTGGCGCGGAGCGAGCGGCTCACGGCCCTGAACCTGAGGACGCTGCACTTCACCGCGTCCAACGGGACGGACCTTTCCGTCGAGCTGTGCGAGGACCCGGTGTGGGCGGCGGCCAGGTTCCACGACCTGGAGGGCCTGCCGTACCACCCAAACATCCCGACCGAGGAGGTCGGGAGCTGTCCCCACCGGGACCGCGTCAACGGGCGGGTCGTCGCCTCGCTGCCCCTGCACTACAACGGCAGCCTCATCGAGGACTTCTCGCTGGACTTCGAGGACGGCGAGGTCGTGGCCTACCGGGCGGCGAAGGGCGAAGAGGTTCTCAAGGGCATCATCGGGACCGACGAGGGAACTCGCCGCCTCGGCGAGGTCGCGCTCGTTCCCCACACCAACCCGATCCGGGGGACCGGGATCATCTACCTGACCACCCTGTTCGACGAGAACGCCGCCTGTCACCTCGCCCTGGGAGCTGGGTACCCCCTGTCGGTCGGCGGCGAGGACCGGTCGCTCGGGGCTCTGCAAGCGAAGGGCATGAACACCTCCGCGACCCACGTCGACTTCATGTTCGGGACCGCCGACCTGCGCTGCGTCGGGACGACCGCCGACGGGGGCGAGGTGGTCGTCATGGCCGACGGTGAGATCGTGGTCGGTGAGTGAGGGGAGGCGCAGGATGAGCCATCGACCGAGAATCGAGCTGTCCGCGAAACGGATCCACCTGGACGGCGACGTCGGCATCCGGCTGGTCGGCGTCGAGCCGGGCTCCGAGGTGACGCGCTTTCTGAGAAACGAGGAGATGCGCTGATGGCATTGCTGTTGAAGAACGGACGAGTCCTGACCATGGCCGACGGAGCGTCGGCTCACGAGCTGGACGTCCTGATCGAGGGCCCGCGCATCGCCC
>CAZEJK010000531.1:369-2299 GCA_964512045.1 uncultured Thermoanaerobaculia bacterium | reverse complement strand
CCCACCCCCAGCCGGCCTCGCCCCAGACGAGGCCACCGGAGGTGTAGGTTCGTCCAACGCTCACGTCCAGCCCAATGCCCGTAAGCGCAATCGGTCATTATCGGGAGGCGTATGATATAGAGATGAAAGGCAATGGAAAGCAAAGCCGAAGCCCTCTACGACAACCACATCCGGAGACTCCCGGCTCAAGAACGGTCCCGTCTGCTAGAGCTCAGCTCGATGGTCGTCGTCGACTCTTACAACAACGACCCAGTTGCACGAAGCCTGCTCGAGCTTCGGCGCCTCGCATCCAAGATCTGGGAAGGGGTCAGAGCCCGGGGGTACATCAACACCATCAGAGATGGTTGGGAACATCGCTGGTGAAAGGACTTGAAAAGGCTCTCACCGGCGTCGAGCCACTGGCAACCGACGCTACTCCGATTGACCGTTTCATTCAGGAGCATCCTCGGTACGACACGCTGGTCGCCTTGCTTCTCCGCCGCGTCGATGCGGCCCCACCGAGGGCCGACGAAGCGGACGCGGGAAAGGCATGACATTGAGCAAGCATCCGTTTCGATTTCGTAGAAAGGCCAAGCAACGGACCATAGCGCCTGAGTACCCGACCTCCCTTCCGCCGGCGCACGACCTCTGTCAGCAGGTCCAGTTCGTGGGTAGCGCTGAGCACAAGGAGTATCCCAGCTTCGCAGGCCCGCCCGCGAGGCGAGCGGACGCGACGCCGTGCCCGCCCGAGTGGGGCACCAACCAATCCCGGTTTCAGGGCGCCCTCGAGAGGGCCATCCAGCAGGAGTGCGTGAGTGAAGAGGTCGAAGGCGAGTTTCCCCGATACGTCTGGGGAGTCGTTGAGGAGACGCTTTGTGTGGCCCGCCTTGTGAACCGAGACCAGGGCTGGTACAAGGGTTGGCCACTGGATCCGGGTGAAGCGCCGAGTGACCCGGCAAACAAGCTCAACCTCGTGCCGGGTGGGGAGGGCTGAGCAGCGATGCTTGAGCTTCGGACGGAGTGGCTGGACGAGCCGGGCGTAAAGGACCCCGTCCTACGAAGGACCTGGTGTGCTCTCGAGATCATCGCCAACGACCACGTGGTGAGCCGTTTCTATAGCGAAAGATCCCAGTCGGTTCGGAGCACGGTTTTTGTCTCGGCGTTTCCCCTCGCGAAGTGGATTGTACACAACTGGTGGAGCCTGCTCTGGGAAGGCTGCCGCTCCGACGACCTTGGGGTCAGGCTTCCGCTCACTCAAGACCGGCAACGCCTGTGGGTCTGGCTGACGCGACACAGCCTGTTCTTTGGCCGAGACGGCATGATGGTGCCAAACTTGGTGCTTGCCCGTGACGACGAGGCCATGCTCCTGGCCTGGACGCCCACGTTTCACCAAAGCCCAACAGGAAGTCGGTTCATCGCAGAAGGAACCACCAGGATGGATCCCTCGGAGGTCGAGGGCGCCCTTGGAGACTTCGTTGAGCGTGTGCTGCACCGTATTACCGAGAGCAGGGATCATCTCGTCACGACCGAGGTGGACGAGCTTCGCGACAACTGGGAGGCCATCTTACGATCGGACTCGGACGAGCGCTGGCTGGCCCAGGCACTCGGGGCCCTCGGCCTCGACCCATACGACGGAGATTCCTGGAGCGACGAGCTCCTCACTGCGGTCCAGCGCTCCAGAGAGGAGCTCGACGCATCGGTACAAGCCGAGCTACTGGCTGCCAGCACTTCAGACTCACTGCCGCGCAACTTGACCACCACCGCCGAGCTGCTTCGAAGCCTTTGCACCGTCGCGCCAACACCCTCGGGATGGAACGTTCCGTTTGCCACGAGCTTGTTTGGAGACCACGCATTCAAAGTGGGCTATGAGATGGCGCTGCAGGCACGCGCCGCGTGCGGACTGAACGGCGAAGCAATTGGCGATCTGCCGGGCCTCATCCGTTCCCACTTC
>CAZEJK010000531.1:0-359 GCA_964512045.1 uncultured Thermoanaerobaculia bacterium | reverse complement strand
CCCCCACCGAGACGTGCAGGCAGCGCTGACAACCGGCGAGGGCCAGGGCAGGACGATTGCTTGCGTGGCCTCTCGGCAACCGCAAGCACAGCGGTTCTTGCAGGCGCGAGCACTCTACCGATGGCTGGCGGCCTCTGGCCGCAGCACCCATGTGCTCATCACGACTGCCCATACGTGGCATCAACGTGCGTCCCGTGCCTTCGCTGCTGAGCTGCTGGCGCCGGGCAGCGCCCTCGAGCGCAAGGTGGGCGTGTCGGCCGGCGATGAGGACATCCACAGACTCGCAGAGGAGTACCTCGTTAGCCCCTTGGTTGTTGGTCACCAACTCGAGAACCGAGGCGTTTCAATCACGCCCTAGC
>CAZEJK010000530.1:0-2316 GCA_964512045.1 uncultured Thermoanaerobaculia bacterium | reverse complement strand
GGCGAGACGCCGGCGTCCACAAAAGAAGAGCGAGCGAGAGCCTCCAGAAAGCAACGCGCCGCGCGGAGCCCGCGCGGCGCGTCTGGGGATGGTCAGCCGCTCGCAGACCGGAGGTCAGCTGCGGTTGAGCTCGATGGTGCCGTTGACGGTGCTCATGCGGATGCGCACCCCGCCGCCGTTGAGGTCGCCGGTGAGGTCGGCGCCGACGTACTTGTGCTTGTTGACCTCGAGGCCGAACTCATTGCTGATCTTGCCGTTCACCGTCTCGGCGCGGACGGAGGCTGCGGCGGACGACGGCAGGTCGAGCTCGATCCGGCCGTTGACCGACTGCAGATCCACGGTGTCGAGCTGGTCCAGACGGGTCAGGTGGACGCGGAGCGTTCCGTTGACGGTGGAGGCCTCGACCTCACCGGCGATGCTCGTCAGCTCGATGCCGCCGTTCACGGTCTCGACACGGATACCGCCCTCGGCGCCGTCGATCTTCAGACTGCCGTTGACCAGGTCGATGGAGTCGATCTCGGCGGAGCGTGGAATGGTCAGCGTGTACTCGACCTTGCCGCTTCCACGGTTGCCCCAGTCGCCCCACCCCTTGGAGCTCGGGTAGTCCGTTTCGATGTCCAGTGAACCGCTGTCAGAGGTGACCTCGATCTGCAGCCCGTTGAGATACTCGAGAGAGGTTGCCTTCTTGACGGCCTCGACGCGGACCTCGTTGGCATCCCATACCTGAACGGTGACGCCGCCATTGATATTGTCGAGGCTGATCCGGCCGGTGGCCGCGAGCGGGTACGTCTGGGAAAACGTCTCGGTCTCGGTGTAGCGCGTGTCAGCGACTGCAGCGCTGGCGATCAGGATGACGGCACACGACATCGCGATCACGGTGACGGCTCTTTGGGTACGCATTATCGGCTCCTTTTCGTTTCTTGTTGGCCCGTGCAGGGCGGTTCGGGCTTCCGTTTCCGTCTTCACACCCATTTCGATGCTGCGACTCCCCGGAGGGTTTACTCGCGCGTCGTGACGGATCGACGGCGCGCGCGCGATCGGCTACGCTTTTGCGGAAGCATTCCTCCAGGGAGGCATCATGGACGACCGAGACACCGCCGCCCTCGACTCGGCGAAGACCCAGCAGATCCGACTGGACGCTCGAGAGGACACGGACGTGACGGAGATCCTGCCCGCTCGACTTCTCGAACGCCTAGAGGTGCTCGCAGCGGATACGCGCCGCGCCGTATCCGAGCTGGTGGTGGAGGCGGTGGAGCAGTACCTCGACCGGCGGGCCGGCGATGAGTAGGATCGTCCGCCGAACATGACGAAAGCTCCTCGGTCCAAGGCTCGTTCCAATGTCTCGCCGAAAGGCAGAGCCAGCGGTCAGCGCGCACAGGTCCGAGGCAGCGGCGCATCCTCCGAGGACCGGATGGATCGCTGGTTTGCCCATGGCTTCGGCGTGGTGTTCTTGGCCGCGCAGGTCCTTTACGTCTCCGCCTCGTATAGCCAGTTTCGTCTGCCGAAGATGTCAGTGGCCGTGATCGGTGTGGCCACGGTCTGCGCCGTCTGGATGCTCGTGCACCGCTCGCGAGTCGTGCTCCCGAAAGACCCTCTGCTGCTCGTGCTCGCGGCGTACCCCGTCATCCTCGTGGTGTCCGCACTGTGGAGCACTGCTCCGTTCTTCACGCTGGAAAGCGCACTGAGTGCAGCCGTCTGGATCGGCGCTGTTGCCGTGCTCGCCGAGATGGGCGCTGCCGCGCGCCGCCTGGTGATCCGTTGGCTTGTTGTTGGTTTTCTCCTGTCGGCTGGCGTGCTGGTGCTGCAGGTGTCCGGGCAGGGCCCACTGGGTCTCGAGGAGACCTTGGTGACCTCACGCCTCGGTCTGACGGGGCTTGCCGGGAATCCATCGGACATGGCGATGGTGGCAGCGCTGCTGATCGCGCTCCTGACCGTACCGGTGTCCGTGACCCGCGCGGCACGGAAGAGGACGCTGCTACAGATCGGGCTCGGGGTGTGTCTCCTCGCTGCGGTTGTGCTGCTGACGCGGAACCTCACGGGACTCGTCGCGCTGGCTGGAATGGCACTGGTTGGGCTGCTGCACGCTCCCCGTCGGGCACGCTGGGTCGGCGCTGCCGGCGCAGCGGTGGTTCTGGCAGCAGCTATCGCGCTGGCGCCCGGGATGCGGGCGCGTATTGGAAAGGTGGCTGCTGCGGCGGCGAAAGGCGATGTGTACACGGCTTTGTCGGCGCGGGAGGATGGCTGGTCTGCGGCGTTCCAGATGGTTGTGGATCGGCCCGTTCTCGGGGTTGGCGGCGGAGCGTATGGCTGTGCCTT
>CAZEJK010000529.1:0-2346 GCA_964512045.1 uncultured Thermoanaerobaculia bacterium | reverse complement strand
GTGATATGGGCATACATCGCGGGGTTCCCGTGGTGCAAGATCCCCACGCGTCTCGCTAGCTCATGCGTCCGCGGGCCATCTCCGCTCGGTTCCGACTGTGGTCGCCTTGGCGGCCTCAAGGGCCCGAACGCATCCCGGCGTGGGATCGGCCATGCCGAGGAGCCGGGTCCGTCGGTACCATAGCCGGCCGCGCCGGGCGCCTTCATGGACCCCCTCCTGTCGACGTGAGCTATGGTGGTATAATCGAAGCGACAACACCCCACGAAGGGTGGTGAGGGAATGCCGGACCGTCGTCCGCACGGCGCGGACAAGCACTTGGTCCTCGCCCTCGTGGTACTACTACTGACCGTGAGCTGCGCCGTCCCGTTCGGGCTGTACTGGCATCGCGTCCCTCACCCACCCAAGGCTGATCCAGGACTGCTCGGGCTCGGCACCGAAGAGACGGCCCGAAAGTTCGCGCTGTATCACGCCAAGAGAGGCACGACGCACGGCGGACCGTTGGATAGGGTCGAAATCCACTCCGTCTCCCGCAACAAGCACGGCTGGTGGATCGTGCGAGGCGAGCGATGGCATCTGGACGATGATGGCAACCGGGTGCATCAAGGCATCCGAATCCGCTTCTGTTGCGACCCCGCATGGGGGTTGTATCGCAAGATGGGCGGAGCGATATACACACCTGGATCAGAACCTCCGCTCCCGGACTGCGTCAGCCGACCACCACCGCCTCCCCCGCCGCCACCGAGCGCAGGCACCGGCAGCGGGAGAGGCGGAAGGCCCTAGCCCTCTGGACTAGTTGACAGTGAACGAGGCCCATCGCCACTCTTCCTCGTTCCAGTCACCGACATTGGGTTGTCCGCCGTGGTAGTTGAACATACAGCCAACTGGCTTCATCCATCGGCCGTCTGGATCGTCACAGTTGGGGTCGCCGTCTTGGGCCGAGATCGCGTAGAGCGTGGCAGCCTGGTGGTCGTCGAACCTACCGTCCCCGGTGTCCGCAAAGTCAGGAAACTCCACAGTCCATATGCCGTTGTTGTATGTCGCAGTGCATTGGCCCGTGAGGGTCTCGTAACCGTAGTCTATGTGGTACCGTACCACCGTCCAGTTGTAGAGGGAGCTTGGGCCTTCGATCTCCATCTGCTGGTCGTAGTACCTAACTGGCCCACCGAGGCCAAGCTGCCCGTACTCAACGTCGAAATCGGCGTCGATGGGGGTCCATGATGTGGTGCTGTAGTAACCATCATGGTTTCCGCCCCCAAGCGCGTGGTAGTCCTGGGCGGACACACCATCAAAGCCGATGTACCCGTGATGATCAGCGCTGAGATAGTTAAGGGTGTAGTTCCAGGTCGCGGTGGTCGGCGCGTCTCCATCCGGGTCAGGGTGGCTTGAGGAAGCTGCCCCCTCAAGGTTATCGACAGATGGACGCCAACGCGCCTTGTGATCTGCATCCTCGTAGGTCTCCAGGTAGACCGATCCCGTTCGGCAGAATGCCCAAGAGGCAGCATTTCCAGGCGGGTATGGTGCTTCGGAACCGTCAATCGTCGTGACCGAGAGGGTCAGCGAGTCGCCATCGTCGGCCCACTGGAATGGGCCAGCGGTGCCGTTCCCACCCGTGAATGAGCGAGGGAAGTCGATGGTCACGTCCTGCCCCGTGTAGGTCTTGGTCCATGTGATGGGGACCAACTCCTCACCCGGCACTGGATCGTCGCCACCTTGACCAGGTTGGAGCAGCGTCAGCGGCTCAGTGCTCAGACCACCTGGGTCTCCTCCGACGTCGGCTGTCGTTATCCCAGTGGCTGTGCATTCGAGCTTGTATTCGCACTCGTTGTGGTTGTAATCGAAGTCACAGGCGGTGCCGATGTCGACGACGCAGAACCCGAAGTCGTCGGAGTAGTTCGTCGGCGTGCCGTTGTCGTGTCGAGCGATGAAGTGGCTGTCGCCGCTGCTGGTCGAGTACGCGCCGAACTGCACCCATACGCCGGAGGAGTCCCGCCACTGCGTGATGGTGCAGCCGGTTAGCTCATCGTCGACCTGGGTCAGGTTGATCCAGACTCCGACCTGGAACTGGCCGCTCCATGGCTCACTTGGGAACTCGCCCCAGTTGGAGTCATCCCACACGTCGCCCGTGCCGTCGTAAGCACCATAGAGGGCCTGATCGAAGGTCATGTCGGCCCGCGCCGATACGGCAGAGGCTCCGACGAAAATAGCGAGAATGAGCAGGTACAGACTGGTGCGGAACAGCTTCATGTGTTCTTGCTCCTTCTGTCGGCCCGCTGCAACGGGCCGTATGTTGCCGGCGCGATGCGCCGGTATCTGCCGCCCTCCCCCGAGTCACTCGGGGGAGGGGTC
>CAZEJK010000528.1:0-2353 GCA_964512045.1 uncultured Thermoanaerobaculia bacterium | reverse complement strand
GTCGAGCTGGAGCTCGACGGTCCCAGGAGGAGGCAGGGCGTCGAGCTGGAGCTGGAAGATCCCAGAACCGGGGGTCCGGGGGATTGTGGCAGCGGGATTACTGGGATCGGTTTATCCGGGATGAAGGGCATCTGCTGACTGCGATTCGGTACATCGAAAACAACCCGGTCAAAGCGGGATTTGTCGAAAGGGAAGAGGATTGGCCGTGGGGAAGTGCTTCGGCACGATTGATGGAACAACGTCGAGCTGGAGCTCGGCGGTCCCAGAGAGCAACTGATGTCTGAGCACACCCACGTTGAGCGTCCATTCCTCGACCAACTCGCTGGTTTGGGATGGCAGGTGATCGACCAAGGGTGCGGACACATTCCTTCGGATCCGGCTGCGAGCCTGCGTTCGAGCTTCCGCGAGGTCATCCTGCCGGAGGTCTTCCGGGAGGCGGTGCGGGCGATCAACCTGACGGACGACGGGGAGCCGTGGTTGACGGATCGCCAGCTGGATGAGCTGCGGGATCAGATCTTCCGGCAGCAGGCGGTGGGGTTGCTCGAGGCGAACGAGGCGGCGCATGGGCTCCTGCACAAGGCGCAGGTGGATCGCAACGAGGTGACTGGCGAGGTCGACCCGGTGGTGCGGCTCGTCGACTTCGAGCATCCTGAGCGCAATCGCTTCCATGCCATCAACCAGCTCCGGGTGGACACGCCCGGTTGCGTGAAGAGCTGCATCATTCCCGACATCGTGCTGTTCGTGAACGGTCTGCCGCTGGTGGTGGTGGAGGCCAAGATCGGCGACCCGACGACCGCCAACCCGATGTACGCCGCGTTCGAGCAGCTGCTGCGCTACCGTGACGGGCGGCCGGAGACGGCGGCTGCCGGGCTCCGCGAGGGCGAGCCACGGCTGTTCGTGACCAACCTGCTGCTGGTGCGCACCTGCGGGGAGCGGGCCGAGTTTGGCACCATCACCTCTGGGCCCGACCACTTCCACGCGTGGCGGCTGGATCGGCCTGTCGGCGACGACGAGGGCGTGCGCCGGTCCCAGGATGAGCTCGTGGAGGGCCTGTTGACCCCGAGCGTGCTCCTGGATGTGCTGCGCAACGCCTCGGTGTTCATGGACATCGACGCCGGTCGGCGCATCAAGGTGGTGTGCCGCTACCAGCAGTACCGGGCGGCCCGGCGCATCGTCGAGCGGCTGCGGACCGGCGCCACACCGGCGGCTCGCTCGGGCGTGGTGTGGCACACCCAGGGCTCCGGCAAGAGCCTGACCATGGTCTTTGCCGCGCGCATGCTGCGCTCCTCGGCCGATCTTCGCGACTTCAAGATCGTGCTGGTGTGCGATCGAGTGGACCTCGAGCAGCAGCTCAGCCGCACCGCGGCCCTCATCGGCGGCCGGGTGCACGTGATCTCCAGCACGGCGGAGCTCCGCCAGCAGCTCGGCTCGGACGCCTCGGATCTGAACATGGCCATGATCCACAAGTTCATGGATCGGGAGGCGGATCCGCCGGCGATGGTGGCCGATGCTGTGGCGCCCTGGGGCGAGCCTCCATCGGCCGAGACCTTCGGCGTGGTGAACGACTCCGATCGCATCCTGGTGATGATCGACGAGGCCCACCGCACGCAAAGCTCGGAGCTGGGCAACAACCTGTTCGAGGCGTTCCCGAACGCCACCCGCATCGCGTTCACGGGCACACCGTTGATCACCGAGCACCACGCTGAACGGCGCACGACCCGGCGCTTCGGTGACTACATCGACACCTACAAGCTCATGGACGCGGTGGCCGATAACACGACTCTGCAGATCCTGTACGAGGGCCGCACGGCGGACACGGCTCTGCGCGACCGGGCGGCGTTCGACGACGCCTTCGAGGACCTGTTTGCCGACCGCAGCGACGAGGAGCTGGAGGCCATCAAGCGCAAGTATGGCGCTAGCGGCGACATTCTGGAGGCCGAGCAGCGCATCGGCGCCATCGCGCGGGACCTGGTGGACCACTACGTCGACACCATTCTTCCGGACGGGTTCAAGGCTCAGGTGGTGTGCCACTCCAAGCTGGCGGCAGTGCGCTACCGCGACGCTATCCGCCGGGCGCTGACCGAGCGGGGGGCGCGGGAGCGGCGGCGGGCCGAGCCGGATCTGGAGCTGATCCGGTGGCTGCGGTTCTTGAAGGTGGCGGTGGTGGTGTCGGCCGACCATACCAACGAGCTGGCCCAGATTACCCAGGCGCGGCGGGAAGCACAGCGGTGGGATGCGGTCACGAGCTTCTGTCGTCCGTTTGCCATCGACGAGCCAGGCCAGGAGCTGACGGGCATCGCCTTCTTGGTGGTGTGCGACATGCTGCTCACGGGCTTCGATGCGCCCATCGAGC
>CAZEJK010000527.1:0-2353 GCA_964512045.1 uncultured Thermoanaerobaculia bacterium | reverse complement strand
GCGCACATGGTCAGCGAACCTGGAGAGCTCCGAGGCCGTCGCGCTGATGGATCGCGTCTGTGCGATGACCTGGAAGCTCATCGGGCCGTGAGGTCAACATCATGCCCAATGGCACCGCCGGGGGCCGCGGGCCGGGTTCCGGATGGCCGGGGCCTGGGCCGGGTCCAGATCCGTGTCCGGGTGGGTGCGTCGTCGCATCCGGCGGGTGCTCCGTACGTCCGCGCGGCCGAGAGTGGGAGCCCGGAGGTATGACCGGCAGAGGTACACTTTCTGCGGGAGGGGCGATGATGCGACGAGCGGTGTTGGTCTTGGTGTCCATGGCCTTGGTGATGGGCGTGGGTGTGGGCATGGTGTGGGGAGAGGACGCGGAGTCTATCCGCGCGCACTACGCCAAGTTCGAGTACCGGATTCCGATGCGCGACGGCGTACGGCTGTTCACAGCGGTGTACGTGCCATACGACGGGTCGAAGCCGGCGCCGATCCTGATGCGGCGGACGCCCTACTCCGTGGGTCCGTACGGCGCGGATCAGTACCCCGAGCGGCTGGGGCCGTCAGACGAGTTCGCTGGCGAGGGGTACATCTTCGTCGAGCAGGATGTGCGCGGACGGTTCATGTCGGAGGGTGAGTTCGTCAACATGCGTCCGCACCGCTCGGTGACGGGGGCCGAGGTGGACGAGAGCACGGACACCTACGACACCATCGAGTGGCTGCTCGAGAACATCGACGGCCACAACGGCCGGGTCGGTCTGTGGGGCAACTCCTACCCGGGGTTCTACGCGTCCTACGGCGCCATCGACTCGCATCCCGCGCT
Organism: uncultured Thermoanaerobaculia bacterium; assembly: GCA_964512045.1. Lineage (GTDB taxonomy): Bacteria > Acidobacteriota > Thermoanaerobaculia > Thermoanaerobaculales > Sulfomarinibacteraceae > CAZEJK01. The sequence continues at coordinate 1,542 of CAZEJK010000527.1, read as the reverse complement.
CGCGGCGGTGCTGCCGAGCGCGCCGATCGCCGACTGGTTCTTCGACGACATGCACCATCACGGGGCGTTCGTGCTGTCGTTGAGCTTCGGTTTCTTCTCGGCGTTCGGCCAGCCGAGGGACGGGCTGACCACCGAGTGGCCGGAGCGGTTCGACTACCGGACGCCTGACGGCTACCAGTTCTTCCTCGATCTCGGACCGCTCGCCAACGTCAACCGTGACTACTTCCACGGTGAGATTCCGTTTTGGAACGAGATCGTGGCCCATCCGAACTACGACGAGTTTTGGCAGTCGCGGGCGATCCTGCCGCACCTCAAAGGCGTCGACTGCGCGGTGATGGTAGTGGGCGGCTGGTTTGATGCCGAGGACCTGTACGGCCCGCTGCACACGTACACGGCGATCGAGGAGAACAATCCCGGAGCTTCGAGCACCCTGGTCATGGGACCGTGGCGGCACGGCGCCTGGCTGCGCAGTGACGGCCGCGAGCTGGGGCCGGTGGACTTCGGCTTTGCCACCGGCGAGTGGTTCCGGGAGGAGCTGCTGGTCCCGTTCTTCCGCACGCATCTCTGGCAGGAGGGCGAGCTCGAGACGGCGGAGGCGACCGTCTTCGAGACCGGAGCGAACCGGTGGCGGCGGTTTGCGAGCTGGCCTCCGGAGAGCGTGACGCCGGCGACGGTGTACCTGGCGGCGGACGGTCGGCTGACGTTCGAGCCGGAGGCGCTCGAGAGCGAAGAAGCACAGCCTGACGAGGGTTTCGACGACTACGTGTCCGATCCGGAGAACCCGGTGCCGTACACGCCGGCGATCACGACCCGCTGGCACTCGGAGTATATGGTCGAGGATCAGCGGTTCGCGGGTCGGCGTCCGGATGTCCTGGTGTACCGCTCTGACGTGCTCGAGGAGGACGTGACGGTGGCGGGGCCGATCACCGCCCACCTGTGGGTGTCGACCACCGGGCAGGATGCGGACTGGGTGGTGAAGGTGATCGATGAGTATCCTGGAGAGGTTCCTGGCATCCCGGGCGCCAGCGAGGACCGGGAAGGCATGGGCGGGACGCAGCGGATGGTGCGCTCGGAGATCTTCCGCGGGCGGTTCCGCGAGAGCTACTCGGCGCCGAAGCCATTTGCTTCGGGGCAACCCACGGAGGTGGTGATCCCGCTTCAGGATGTGCTGCATACATTCCAGCGGGGCCACCGGATCATGGTGCAGATCCAGAGCTCGCTGTTCCCGTTCATCGACCGCAATCCGCAGAGCTGGGTCGACAATATCTTCGAGGCCTCCGAAGAGGACTTCATCCGTGCGACGCACAGGGTGTACAGGGCTCCGGAGTACCCGTCGCGGCTGGAGATCCAGCTGCTGGCGGACTAGCACGTCACCCAACCAGATCTTCGAAGATGCGAGGTGAGAGTTCTAAGTTCTTAATTTTGAGTTCTTAATGCCGCCCACCCGCCCCTAAGGGCTCGCGCAGAAATGACTCCAACGTCTCGCCTCTCACCTGCACCACATCTTCGGCCCGCCCTCACTCACGAAATCCTCAACGTAGG
>CAZEJK010000526.1:1417-2368 GCA_964512045.1 uncultured Thermoanaerobaculia bacterium | reverse complement strand
ATCCAGACGTTGTCGGCGAAGGTTTGTTTCCGACGGTGCGGTTCGTGGATGGGTGGGACTTCGTGGGCGACGCCTATGACGGCACGAACGCGGCGCAACCGGATCCGGATCCGATGGACTGCATCGGGCACGGGACTCATGTGGCCGGGGTGCTTGCAGGCTCTGGCGTGACTGCCGACGGCCAAACGTACTCGGGCCCGTGGAACGAGGCGACGCCGGTCGGCGACATGAGCGTCGGGCCAGGGGTGGCGCCCGAGGTGGAGCTTGTGGCGCTCAAGATCTTCGGTTGCTCCGGGAGCTCGGATTATCTGCTTCCCGCCATCGAGTGGGCGATGGATCCAAATGGTGACGGTGATACATCAGACCACCTCGACATCCTGAATCTCTCGCTGGGAGCGAGCTACGGCTCCGCCGAGGACATCTATGCTCAGGCAATCCAGGCCGCCACGGACGCAGGCGTCCTGGTTGTTGCGGCAGCCGGAAACAGCGGTGATGGCTTCTACGCTCAGGCCAGCCCTGGCGTGGCGTCCCACGCAGTGAGCGTGGCGGCCTCGCGCGATGATGGCTTGGTGTATGACGCCTTGAGGGTCGACACTCCAGCGGAGCTCGCTGGAGAGGTTCCGGGCGCGCTGGCGTCCTTCACCCCGCTCCCCGGACCATCCGGCCCGGTGGAGGCTCCTCTGATGCGCGCCTCCCCACCCCACGCCTGCACCGATCTGGACAACGGCTCCGCGCTTGACGGCGCGGTTGCACTTGTCGACTGGATCGGTTGTCCCGCAGAGGAGGTCATGGGTCGGATCGAGTCGGCCGGAGCGGTTGGTGCAGTGTTCATCGTCGACGGCCAGGATCTGCCGTTTGCCCTCTCCGGCGAGTCCGGAGCCGTCGGGATCCCCGCGATCATGATCGGCCGGTCGGATGGTGAGGTGCTCGCTGACGCCCTGCCGGGGGTCA
>CAZEJK010000526.1:1002-1407 GCA_964512045.1 uncultured Thermoanaerobaculia bacterium | reverse complement strand
GCGTGAGCTTCGCCGACGACCTGAGCGGTCCGCGCCCGGAGCTGGCCGATACGGTCGCGTACCTCAGCTCTCGCGGCCCCCGGATGCCCGATGCCGTCCTGAAGCCCGACATCTCGGCGCCTGGAGACCGAGTCCGAGGACCTGACGCGGGGACGGACAGCGGCGGGGTCTCCGGCACAGGCACCTCAGTCGCCTGTCCCCATGTGGCCGGAGCCGCGGCCATCCTCCGCCAGGCACACCCGGACTGGTCACCGTTGTGGATCAAGGCCGCCCTCATGGGGACGGCGACACACGATCTCGTCACCGACTCGGTGACGCGCCAACAGAGCTTCGGACCAGGACGCCAGGGAGCCGGACGGCTCGATGTGGCAGCGACGATCGGCACCCCGCTGGTCGCCTACGCGA
>CAZEJK010000526.1:0-992 GCA_964512045.1 uncultured Thermoanaerobaculia bacterium | reverse complement strand
TCGGTCGTCTCGAGGTGGTAAACAGCCATCAGGACGTGCGAACGGTGACGGTTCACAACACGTCAGGCGATCCGGTTGTCGTCAGTATTTCTATGGACGAGGCGTTCGCGACACCCGGCGTCACGTTCGAGGTTTCTCCCGATGTCCTGGAGATTTCGCCCGGAGCTTCGCAGACCGTGTCGGTGACGATCGACGTGCAGGCGTCCGAGCTTCGCCACACCTCCGATCCGAGCCTGGTTCTGCACCCCGCAGGGGGTTCCCTCGCCCGCCACTGGCTGACAGAGGGTGCGGCCTGGCTTCGCCTGGAGCCGTCGACCCCAGGGGCTACCACGGTTCGACTCCCGGTGCATGCGGCGGTTCGCCCCGTGGCCGAGATGGCGGCCACACAGTCTTCCGTGACGATGAGCCGGTCCACTCAGACCGTGACGCTCCAACTCTCAGGCACCGGGATCGACTCCGGAACCACCCCGCCTGGGATCCGTTCAACGGCTCAGCTCTTCGAGCTCCACGGTACGAGCCCGAACGAGGCCGTCACCGGTCCCGACCTCGACCGAGCGGATCTTGCCTTCGTGGGCGTGAGCTCCGACCGCCCGAGCCGAGCGAGCATGGACGAGACTGTGTTGGCGTTCGCAATCGTCACCCATCGGGAGTGGAACAGCCCCGCGACAGTGTGGTTCGAGGTTTGGATCGACACCGACCTCGATGGTGAGGACGATGTTCTGCTCTATCCGGCTTCGCTGGCCTCTCCCGACCGGACAGCAACCGACATTGTGTGGTCGCGCACCTGGACGCCGGCTTCGTCGAAGAGCACCTGGGAGCTCCCGCTGCAAGGGGTTGCTCCCGACGAGCGGTACGTTCCGGCGCTAGATACAAACGCGATGGTGATGCTAGTGCGTGCCAGCTCGTTGGGGTTGGAGGACGGAGCCCCCTCTCTGTCCTACCGGGTGGTTGCCTCGGCGGTTGTCTCGAGCAGGTCGTTGGAGGTCGATCGC
>CAZEJK010000525.1:0-2370 GCA_964512045.1 uncultured Thermoanaerobaculia bacterium | reverse complement strand
TTTTCGAAGATGCTTTTCCGTGAGCCGCCAACGCGGCCGCGGGCCGCAACCAAAGTGATGCTCCGAAGGTGCCGGTCCCGCGCCCGTACCGTGGAGCAGCAACACCGGCTCGCGACACGCCAGCACCGTTAACAGTCCGTTCGGTCGCTGCTATGATGAGGGGCTATGGCTCGGCGATCGACCGCCGCAGAACGGTTGCAGGCACCACCCTCTGGATGGTTGGCCACCCTGACGCGTGGCGAGCTGCTCGCACAGCTCGACCGTTCGTGCGCCGAAGACGCCTACCGGCTGTACCGCGATCGTGTCATCCACCAGCTCTCATGGACCGGCACCGCAATTGAAGCAACTGTCGGGGACTCCACCATAGGCGTCGCCGACCGCTCCACGCCGCCGTCAGATCTGACGTCGCTGGCGGCGGAGGCAGGTCTTCGACGGAGCGGCACCCCACTCATCGGCGCAGTCCTTCTGCAGTGGATAGACGTGCGCGCCGAGCTGCTGCGGCGAGGAGCGGGTACGCTCTGGCGCCGCAACGCCAGACAGCCGTTCCTCACCCTCGAGAGCGGACCTGAGCAGAAGATCGATCTGTCCCACATGGACCGCACCGCACTGCTCAGTGCCATGTCGTTCCAGATCTCCCTGCAACAACGAGGGCATGCCCGTGCCGAGCTGATGGGCGATCAGATCCGCGTGCTCATCACGCTTCCCTCGGGTCAGGGACGGGAGCTGCTGATCCCGATCTCGATGCTGCCCGGGCTGCTCTCCGCGATGAAGGCACACCCGAAGCTGGATCTCGTCGGTGACCTCGGCCGAATGGAGCTCTCCGAAGCTCGCCTCCGACCGTCCCTCGTAGCCTCCTGGGACGACGCAGGGATCCATCTGGACCCCGGCTACGTGCTACCTGACGGCGGATTCCTCTCTCTCGACAGCGTCAATCCAATCTCCTTCGGGCGCTGGATTCTCGTGGGTCGCTTCCTGTGCCGCCGGCTCGATGCCGAGACAGCTCTCGTGCCGTTCTTCCAGCGAGGGCAGACGACCCTGCAGGGCCGCGAAGCGTTGCGCTTTTTGACCATGGATCACCCGAGCCTGCTGCAGGAACACTGGTACCTGCCTCAGGGTGAGCTGCGGAAGTTCGAGCGGCCCGTCACCCCGACATTGCGGTCCGTCAAGGTGCTGCGTGGGCACGGCGACGGCGTGCGCGTCGTGCCGACCTTCCAGACGTCCCACGGTGAGCTGAGCTGGGACGAGGTGACCACGCTCAGGCGGTACGGCTTCCTGCGCAAGTGGGGACAGATCGTCCGCGCTCCGGACCTCGAGCCGCTGGAGGAAGCTGGCTTCCGTCTGCCGAAGCAGCAGGTCGCACGCGGCCTCTCCGGAAACCGACTGGCGCTGCTGCGCCTGGCGGCGGAGTCCGCCCTCGACGTCACCACCGAGGACGCTGAGTTAGAGGAGCTCCTCGCCGCTTTACGGCGTACCGATGTCCAGGACCTCCCCATCCCCGCCGGCTACACCTCGGTCCTTCGACCGTACCAGAGAGCCGGTATGGAGTGGCTCTGGAGACGCTCGAGGATCCGGGTCGGCGCCCTGCTCGCAGACGATATGGGGCTCGGAAAGACACACCAGGTCATGGCGTTCCTGTGTCGGCTCCTGGAGCACAACGACGATATCCGCGTGCTCGTCGTATGCCCCCGCGGAGTGCTCGAGCATTGGCAATCGCTCGTCGAGACCTACGCGCCAGTCCTCAACGTCGTGGTGTACCACGGTACGGGACGAACGCTCGACGTGCTGCCCGAGGGCGGAGCCCTGGTTCTGACGACCTATCACACGCTCGCGCGATCCGCCAACGACCTGTTGCCACGCTCGTGGGACGTGGCCGTGTTCGATGAGGCACAGAAGGTCAAGAACCCGCGCACCAAGGGCTCCCGTGCATCGCGCCAGGTCGATGCCGACTTTCGCATCGCACTGACCGGGACACCGGTGGAGAACCACCTCCTCGAGCTGTGGTCCGTCGTCGACCTCATCGTTCCCGGCTATCTCGGCGGCGAGCAGCTGTTCAGAGCGGACCACCGAGACCCCACGACGACGCAGCTCGACCGGCTGCGCCGCCGGGTCGGCCTGATCACTCTGCGGCGGGTCAAGGAGCAGGTGCTCACGGATCTCCCCGAGAAGATCGAGGACATTCGCACCTGCCGTCTCACCTCCGAGCAGCGACGACTCTATCGCGAGGTGCGCGAGCAGCGGGTTCCAGACCTGCTCCGCCAGCTCGCGGACAGCAGTCGCGCAGTACCCTACATGCATATCTTTGCCGTGCTCACCAAGCTCACCCGCCCTCGAGGTGCCGCCGGAGCAGACGGCGCCCGAGCTCTTCGAGCG
>CAZEJK010000524.1:0-2398 GCA_964512045.1 uncultured Thermoanaerobaculia bacterium | reverse complement strand
AGCTCGAGGCGATCGGCCACCGGACCAGAGAGCCGACGCTCGACAGCGAGCCCGTACACGGTCCGCGGCGCAACCGTGGCGGGCTCCACCGTCCGCGACTCCACGGCTACCAGCACCACCGCGTCGCTCATGACGACCATCTCTCCCAACGTCTCGGGCGGAACGACCACCGAGGCCAGTCCCGCGCTGGCAGTCAGCACCGACACAAACGTGAGGATCACTGCTCTCATGACGCTTCAGTTGGACAGATCCCACCGGCACTCGGTACCGGGGCTCGCCCACAATGGGGCGTCGGCACTACCCCGATCTGCCCGCCGAGACCATCGTACAGGAGACCGACAGATCGTCGCGTTCAGGTGGGCTGTCAAGCGTCGCCTGGAGCGCAGGAGATTGGTGCAGATCGCCGGCAAGAACCGCTCAGCTTAGGTGATAGTCGGTACACGTCCAGTTTCTCGTGTCCCAGCGTTATGATGCATCGATCCCGATAGCGATTTCGATCTCGATCTCGATGGCCCCAACACGAAGATCGAATGCGATGTCGTGAGCACCGACCGCCGAAGCCCAACGGAGCCGGAGCACGCTCTCGCCCAGACGACCGGCGCAACGTCAGTTCAGGTCGTCCGGGTCGAGGGCATCGAACGCCAACGACGTCTCGCGGTGCGAGCACAGCTCCTCATACACCATCATGAACTGGTCGGACATGCTCTCGGCCTCGAGGAGCTGCTGCTTGCGCTCGGCGCCCAGCTCGAGTACCTGACACGACAGCGCGATCAGCTGGGTGTCCGTCACCTTCCCGAGCTGCTCGCCCAGCTCATCCCGGGTGGAATCGTCCGACTCCAGCACTCGCGGCAGCCCGCTCTGGAGCTCCGCACGGATCGACTGGAGACCCATGAGCGACTCTGGATCCTCGGTCACGGGACAGTAGCGCACCTGGAACCGCCGGTAGCCCTCCACCATGTCCACCTCATTGAGAATCTCGAACCGCTCGAGACCGACGAGCCACAGCAGGTAGCGACCGTCGTCGAGCTGCTGGTGCTGGGCGATGTAACCGACACACCCGATCGGCTGGACCGGAGGCAGCATGCCGGGGTCCACCTCCGCGGCGTCCAGGGTGTCAACCATCCCGAACACGCGATGACTCCCCAGAGCATCGCGAACCATCGCGCGGTACCGCGGTTCGAAGATGTGCAACGGAAGGAGCTCCCCCGGCAGAAGCACCACCCCCGGTAACGGGAACACCGGGATGACATCGGGCACCGAGATCTTTCCGTCCAGCGCTTCCACCTGAGTTTCATCGACCATTGGGCTCTCCATGTCCACGCTCCCGATACGGGAAACGGCATGGAGCACCCCGGTGTTCCGATGCTCCGGCTACTCGCCTACCCCTCCAAGATATACTTCATGTTCGCCAAGCTGGCCCGGTAGCGATCTGCATGGACGCCGTGCTGAGCCGCCAGGCCTTCGTTACCGATCACGAACGTCGCCTGCTCCCCGGCCACTCTCGAGAAGAGCACCCTGTGGGTTCCGGCCTCCCCATGCAGATCCAGCGCACACAGCCCCTCCGGCTGGCCATCAGAAAGATCCTGCTGGCACAGGGGACAGCGAAACGTCCACACCTCGCCCTCGCGGACCTCCTCACCCGGAGGCAGAAACACCTGGTAGTTGCCCGGCTCCGGATGGAACCCGATCAATGTACGCCGATCACCGTGCTCGGCCACCAGCATGATCGTATGGTGCGGGCTCAGCATGGCTCCGCAGTGCGGACACGAGTAGCTCCAGCTCATCGCGGCCCCTTCCCTGCCACCGAGCTCGGTGGCATCAAAACGCTGCTCTCAAGTATGGGTCGCATCGGTGGAGTTCGCCAGCTCGTCTCCTCCGCGGCTCTCGTCCACGAGCGACCGGACCAGACCGCCCCAGCGCGGATCCGCCCGGAAGCCGTGGCGCGCGAAGAAGCTCGCCAACGGCAGCGGCGCCGTGACCGCCTCGAACCCCGCAGCCTGAAGCCTCAGACACAGGTCCTCCACGATGGCTCGGTTGAGACCGCGCCCGCGCAGAGCCGGCGTGGTGACGATTCCCTCGACAGCAGCCACGCTGCCATCCGCCCAGCGACAGGACCTTCTCCCCTTCGCGCACATCCGGCTCGGGCACACAGACGTTGCCCGGGGTCAGGTGCCCGGGAACGATCGCGCCGTCAGTGGCCTTCCACACCCGGAAGAACGCCGCCATCGCACGGACGTACAGCGTCCGCCAGCGGTGACTGTCTGCAGTCGCGTCAGGACCCGGTCCCCGCGTCGCCAGCTCCCGAATCCGGTGCCGGGCTCGCTCCAGCTGCGCCCCCGATCCCATGGCAACCTCAGCGGACCATCGACCGGTATAGCTCCAGGTACCGGTCGGCCGA
>CAZEJK010000523.1:0-2401 GCA_964512045.1 uncultured Thermoanaerobaculia bacterium | reverse complement strand
GCCCCGGACTCGCGAAGCCCCGACCGGCGGGTCGACCGAGCGTCAAGCTTGTTGGTCGTTGGTCAACGCGGAGCATGCGAGTAGCTGCACGGCGGCGGATACACCCGGGGGCCGGCAGCTCGCTACTTACGATGCGTCCTTTGACCAACCACGTACGCGAAGGACGCCCACAAGCTCGTCTTCCAGCGCGGCGAACGCCGGAGCACGGCGCAGTGGTGAGAAGTCCCCAATCAGCTCGGCAAGTCGCTGTATGGCCTGCTGGACCCGGAGCTTCCTCCTCCGTCTTCCAGTCAGCTCACTGGCCTCTGTGATGAGATCGCCGAGCTGCTTTTTCGGATCGACGATCCTCTCGACGTCACCGACGTCCGGGACATCGACAGCCACAGTGCCGTTCGGGTTGCTCGCAGCGCCACGGATGGCGCTCTCGTTCCAGATCAACCAGGCCTCCGTCATCCTGACAGGGATGACACACACGGCTGGGGGATGATCGGCCACCCCCAGGGCCTTCAGAATCTCACGACGCCGCGTCTGCTGCTTGGCCTTCTCCGCATCCCGATGAACAAAAAGAAGGTCGCACGGGTACAGCTCAAGGGCTCTCTGGATGCGTAAGCCAAGCTCCTTCGGAGGGTTGCGGACTCGGCTCAGGTCCGCCGCAACGCCATCGAACAGCCGCTGCGAGTGCTCACCAAGGAGCCAGTCCAGCACAGGCAGCAACGCGCGATCGGATGGCCCATCAGCGACCAGTGTGTACGCCAGGTTCACGGCCACTACCCCGCAGCGAACGGCAGGTCGAGCTGCAGGTCGTCACGATCGACCACTCGCGGTGAACCGGTGGCGCTGGTGACCGGAACCGGCTGGAGCAACGCCAGCAGCTCGCCGCGCGGGACCGGTGAGAGGTTCCCGGCCGTATCGCGCCACGTCCCTTGAACACTGTGGAATGTGGGACGCACGACCAAGAGATCGCCCAGCTTCCGTCGAGACAAGCGGGCGACCACCAGATCAGCGCCCTTCACCTGCGCAATCACCGCTGGAGAGTGGGTGTTGACAATCACCTGGCGCAGCGGGTTGTCGGGTCCTACCGGCATCTCGGCATCGACTGCTATGTCGTTCAGCAACGACACCATCGGCTCGATCCGAAGCGGGTGGATCCCGTTCTCCGGCTCCTCGAGACAGATCACACCCGTGGCGAGCGGGTCCTCCTCAAGCGTTGCCAGTGCCAGGAACCGCAGCGTACCGTCCGACAGAGCGCGTGCCTCGTGCACCGAACCGTCGGCGTGCGTCACAACAAGCGTCAGCGTCTCCCGGCGTTCGTCGTGCTCGACTGCCACCTGACGAATATCCCCGACCAGCTCGCTGACTCGCGCAGCAATCCGATGCAGCACTGCGCTGCTCTGGCGGCTCTCGCCGCTCGCGCGCGCAACTCTCGCCAATGTGGCCGGCAGGTGCGCACCGTTCGCCTTCAAGGAGGATGGCGACTGGAGAGAGTCTGGCGCCCGCATCGCGGAAGGCTCCAGCTGCAGGAGACGCCACGAGCGCATCTCGCGCCGTGCGAGCAAGGCTGTGGCACTGTCGGCCGCACTCGTGGACGACAGGACCGTTCGCGTGAGCCGGTCCGCGATATACGGACGCGGCCTGCCGCCACCCGTGGAGCCACCACCCTGGTCCTGGTGGAGTCGAACCACAGCGCCCTGCTCACCTTCCTCCGTCGAGATGAACTCGGCCGTTCGTCGGCCCGTCACGACCGAGTCGCGCCAGCCGGTGCGATGAGGGAACGGGAGCTGTTGTCGCGCAGCGCCCTTCTTGATGTAGCTCAGCTCCTCGCTTCGGATCGTGATCCCCTGCTCTGTCAGCACCAGCACCAGCCCGTACGTCAGAAACGTGATCGCTGCCTCGGCCGGTTGCCCCAGGTCGTCCTCGCCCTCGCGCGGAACCAGCATCTCCGCATGGAGCCTCATCTCCCTCGCCCGTTGCTCTCCGGCACTGTGGAACAGCTGCTCGGGATGCGGCGACGGGAGATCCTCTGCACGGACATTGGCGGCCGCCTCATGCAGCGGCTGGTCTGCCAATGCACTCAGGAACTGGATGGCGTCGAAGAGGTTCGACTTCCCCACGCCGTTCGGCCCAGCGATGCAGGTGAACGGTCCGAAGCGAACGTCGACATCCAGCAGGTTCTTGAACCCATCTATCTTGAGTCGCGTCAGCATGGTAGCCCGATGGTAGCACTCGCAGGCGGGCTGCGCGATCTCGTTCACGTGGCACTCGACGAAGCTGCCCGGCTCCAGTTCATGGCCGCGGCCCATCCGGGTCCGGGCCGCTGCGTCGTCGCCGAGCAGCACTGGCTGCACACCCTCACGACGTGCGCCGCACGTCCTCCGCGGCTCCACCGTGGCTGCCGCCCGCG
>CAZEJK010000522.1:0-2404 GCA_964512045.1 uncultured Thermoanaerobaculia bacterium | reverse complement strand
GCCAGTTGTACCCTTCGTCGTACTGATACCGATCGATCCGCGGCGACCGATCGAACGCCCAGCCAGCCCCTGACAACGCCGCCATGGCCCGCTCAAGCTGCTGAAACGGGACCAGAACATCAAGGTCCGATGTCGGCCGCAGCTCTGGGCGAGGAAAGAACCGCTCCGCGGTGTCCAGACCCTTGATAGGGATCCAAGGAACCCCAGCCGCATCAAGTGCCGATCCAACCTGGGACAGCACCTGACGAAGCCGAGGCCAACGAGCCGCCGAAGCAACATAGCTCGCGTGCCAGGCAGCCGGGGCTTCTCCCCCTCGGCCCGCCTCGACCGCCGCCCAGTAAAGACCCGGCACGATACGCAAGACGGAGGCGCCCGTCAGGTGCCCCTGCCTGGCCAGCGACTCGGGAACCGGCGGAACATCACCCAAGAGTGCCGCAGCCACCTCACGATGCCACGTGGGCACAACAACCTCAAACCGCGACGGTTGCACGGGCGTCGTCACCACAGCATCTTTGCGGCCCACCTCATCCGCTCAGTGCTTCGGGCCCAGCCGAGCTTCAGGGACGAGCTCACCCAGGTACCCCCGGATGGCGTCTGCATCGCCCTCCCACGCCAGCGCACGCAAGCGCTCGAGAGCCGGGTTCACCTTCGAGGGATCGGCTCCGTTCAGGCTCCCGATGAAGATCTTCTGGTGACGCGTCTGCGTAATCCCCTCGCCCGTGAGCTCCAGCTCCTCGAACAGCTTCTCTCCAGGGCGGACCCCTGTGAACTCAATGGCGATGTCCTCATGGGGCTTCAACCCGAACAGACGGATCATATCCTCCGCCATGTCGAGGATACGCACCGGCTCGCCCATGTCGAGAACGAAGATCTCTCCGCCCTGTCCCATGGCGCCGGCCTGAAGAACCAGCTGCACCGCCTCTGGGATCGTCATGAAGTACCGCACCATATCGGGATGCGTGATCGTCACAGGCCCGCCCTGCAGGATCTGCTGACGGAAGATCGGCACAACTGAGCCTGCCGATCCCAGCACGTTGCCGAATCGCACCACAACAAACGTTGTAGAGAAACGGGAGTTGGCATCCTGGACCACGAGCTCGGCGACCCGCTTGGACGCCCCCATCACCGAGGTCGGTCGGACAGCCTTGTCCGTCGAGATCATCACGAAAGCGCCTACACCGGCCGCCCCGGCTGCATCGGCCAAGATCCGTGTTCCGATGATGTTGTTCTTGATGGCCTCGCAGGCGTTCGTCTCCATCAGCGGGACATGCTTGTGAGCAGCGGCATGCAGCACAACATCCGGCTTGTACTCACGAAGAACCCAAGCAACACGGTCCTCATCCGAGATGTCCGCCACCAGCGGCACGATCTCAGTACCTGCAGCCGCCATGGTGCGCAGCTCGTGGTCAATATGAAACAGGGCAAACTCGGCCCGTTCCAGTAGCAACACCTTGGCTGCCCGAAACCGCACCACCTGCCGCGCAACCTCCGAGCCGATGGAGCCACCGGCGCCCGTCACCAACACTCTCTTGCCACCGACAAACTCGCGAATCGCAGCCTCATCGAGCGTCACTGGCTCCCGGCCAAGCAGGTCTTCGATCGAGACATCCCGAATCCTCGAGACCTCAACGGTCCCGCCGAGGATCTCGAACAAACCAGGGATGATCCGGGCCCGAACCCCGGCCGCCTCACACACATCAACGATCCGTCGGAGATCGCTCCGCGACGCGGTAGCGATCGTGATGATGACATGGTCCAGGCGAAGCTCCTCGGCCAGCCTCGGAATATCCGCTGAGGCTCCGATCACTCGGATCCCATGAATCATGCTCCCGAGCTTCTGTGTGTCGTCATCAACGAAACCGCAGATCTTCAGGCCGAGGTCACCCCGGCCCTGAATCTCCCGCGCCGCCATGACTCCGGCTCTGCCCGCCCCAACCAGCAGCACTGGCTTCTGTCGGTGATACCCGTTCTCCCGCTCGTGCCGCACCCGCTCATAGCGCTCATACAAGACCCGCCGAAGCACCCGAAGCCCAAGCACACCTCCGAACGCCAACACGGTGTCCACAACGATGATCGAGAGCGGGATCCGCCAGTCTTGAAAGGTCGATGGCAGCCCAAAACGCATGGCCATCAATACCACTGCCGACCAGAACGCAGCCTTCCCAAACAGCTGCAGCTCTTGGAGCCCAACATACCGCCACACAACGGTGTAGCAGCCCGCGATGGACAACGCAGCAAACTGAACGAGCAACGCAAATGGAAGCTGAGTGAACAGCCGGAAGACGTGCTCCTCCTCCAAAGCAAACTCGAAACGGAGCAAGTATGCGAGCACGAATGCAGAGCACAGGAGACACAGGTCCAGGCCAAACTGTACCCATCGGTTCAACAGCTTGGACCAGGCAAT
>CAZEJK010000521.1:0-2416 GCA_964512045.1 uncultured Thermoanaerobaculia bacterium | reverse complement strand
CCACGGCCACTGCGGCGTGGTGCACGGAAGCAGCATCGTTAACGACGCGACGTTGCCGCTGCTGGCGCAGATGGCACTATCCCACGCCGCCGCCGGCGCGCACGTGGTGGCGCCGTCGGACATGATGGACGGACGAGTGGAGGCGATCCGCGTCACTCTTGACGACGCCGGCTTCGAGTCCACGGCGATCATGTCGTACTCGGTCAAGTACGCTTCCGCCTACTACGGTCCGTTCCGCGAGGCCGCCCACTCCGCACCGAGCTCCGGGGACCGCAAGTCCTACCAGATGGACCACCGCAACCGTCGCGAGGCGATCACCGAGGCCACCCTCGACATCGACGAAGGCGCCGACATCCTGATGGTCAAGCCCGCCCTCGCCTACCTCGACGTGGTGCGCGAGCTGCGCGAGACGTTCCCCCACCCACTGGCGGTCTATAACGTGTCCGGAGAGTTCTCGATGGTCAAGGCAGCCGCCGCGCGCGGTTGGATCGACGAGCGGGCGATCGTGCTCGAGAACTGGCACGCGTTCCGTCGCGCCGGCGCGGACATCCTGATCACCTACCACGCCCGCGAGGCACTCGCTGGAGGTTGGCTATGAGAGCCCACGACAGCTCGCACCGTCTGTACGAACGCGCCTGCGAGGTCATGCCGGCCGGCGTCAACTCGCCAGTCCGGGCGTTCCGCTCAGTCGGCGGAGAGCCGCCGTTCTACGCGTCGGCGTCCGGCTGCCGGTTCACCGATGCCGATGGCAACAGCTACATCGACTACGTCGGCTCCTGGGGACCGCTCATCCTCGGCCACGCTCCGCAGGTCGTTGTCGAGGCCGTCCAGAGCGCCGCCGCCAGAGGCCTGACCTTCGGCGCGCCGTGCGCCGAGGAGGTGGAGCTTGCAGAGCTGGTGGTCGAAACGGTCCCGCAGCTGGAGATGGTCCGGTTCGTCTCCTCTGGAACCGAGGCCGTGATGGCCGCAGTCCGCCTGGCACGAGGAGCCACGGGCCGGGACCGGATCGTCAAGTTCTCCGGCTGCTACCACGGCCACGCCGACTACCTGCTGGTGGCCGGCGGCTCCGGTCTGGCCACATTCGGAACCCCATCATCCGCAGGCGTGCCCGAGGCCAGCGTTCGCGACACGCTGGTGGTGGAGCTCGATGGGACCGAGGCGTTCGCTCAGCTCATGGAGGAGCATGGCGACTCGGTGGCAGCGGTCCTGATTGAAGGGATCCCGGCCAACTCCGGGCTGCTCGAGCAGCGACCAGAGATGATGACGGTGATCCGCGAGCAGTGCACCCGTCACGGCGCTCTGATGATCATGGATGAGGTCATCACCGGCTTCCGGATCGGCCCGGCAGGCGCCGCGGCCTACTACGACGTCACGCCGGATCTCACCACCTATGGCAAGGTCATCGGCGGCGGCATGCCCGTCGGCGCCTATGGCGGGTCGCGCGAGCTGATGCAGCAGGTGTCGCCTCTGGGGCCCGTGTACCAGGCCGGAACCCTGTCCGGTAACCCGGTCGCCATGGCCGCCGGTCTCGCCACGCTGCGCACCCTGCTGGCGGACGAGGCCGTTGCGTACACGCGGCTCGATGGTCTCGGCGCCCGACTCGCCGACGGTCTCCGCCAGGTGTTCGACCGCCACGGCGTGGACTGGCAGGTGGCGCGCGTGGGCTCGATCCTGTGGCTGAGCCTGCAGCCCGCTCCGCTGCCGCGCCGGATCGAGGATGTTCGGCCAGAAAACGTTGAGATCTACGCCCGGCTGCACCGTGGGCTTCTCGAGGAGGGCGTGTACCTCGCGCCGTCCTCGTTCGAGGTGACGTTCGTCTCCCTGGCTCATGACGAGGCGGCAATCGACCAGACCGTCAAAGCGTTCGATCGTGTTGTCGGGAATCTCTGACCGAGATGACACCGTTGCACCACCGTGCTTGAAGACGTGGACACGACGTTGACATCGACCCAGCGGGGAGCGGCATGAACCAGAGCACATCGTCCGATTCCGCAAAGAGCAGGTTTCTCAAGGCCTGCCGACGGCTCGCGGTGGACCGTCCGCCGGTGTGGGTGATGCGCCAGGCGGGACGGTACCTTCCCGAGTACCAGAAGGTCCGGCGACAGGCGGGTGACTTCCTGACCCTGTGCCGGACCCCAGAGCTCGCCGCCGAGGTCACGCTGCAGCCGATCCGCAGGTTCGGGATGGATGCGGCGATCGTCTTCTCCGATATCCTGACGCCGCTGGTTCCGCTCGGGATCGAGCTCCGATTCAGCCCAGCGCCGCACATCGACAACCCGGTACGGACACCGTCCGACGTCGAGCGCCTGTCGGTCCCCGAGCCGTGGAGCGGCACCGAGTTCCTCACCGAGACGCTCGAACGGGTCCGCGCAGCCTTGGACTCCGAGACCGCTCTGATCGGCTTCTCCGGCGCACC
>CAZEJK010000520.1:0-2427 GCA_964512045.1 uncultured Thermoanaerobaculia bacterium | reverse complement strand
GTCTGGAGCGCAGGAGATTGGTGCAGATCGCCGGCAAGAACCGCTCAGCTTAGGTCCGAGAACCGACCACGCGCTGCGAGCAGGTCCGGCCCTGTTTGGTTCCGGCTCCGCCGGGTTATGGAACGGGCGAACGCTGGCAGACTGGTTTCTACCGGCAACCGGCAGTGACTGCGACATCTGATCTGGGTACACTACGCGCTATGTGCCGACACCAACGCGCACGCACAGCGCGTCACCCGGCAGTACGTGTGTCCCTGTCCGAAGCGAGGAGGGCTCCATGCAGACCAGATCCGACGTGCTTCTGATCAGCGCCCTGACCGTGCTGCTCTGTGGAGGTCTGTCCACAGTCACGGCGGATTCCGCGGAGTACTGCCGCGAGGGCGTGTGGACCCACGGCGCCGCCCGAGCAGTGGCCATCGATGGCCAGCTGGCAGCCCTCGGCAGCGGTGCGACCCTTCAGCTGTATGATTTAGACCGTAGTGGTCTTCCCGGCGAGCTCGGGGAGATCAGCCTACCAGATGTGATCGAGGGCATCGCCATGCGCGAAGGCAGGGCGTTCGTCGCAGCGGATGAGGCCGGGCTGCGGATCATCGATCTGAGAAACCCGAACCTGCCTGTCGAGATCGGTCACCTCGAAACTCCGCCCCGCGCCACCGCTACCTCCAGAGCTCGCGACGTCGATGTGGCAGGCAGCTATGCATTTCTCGCGGACCACGGGTTGAGGATCGTCGATATCAGCGATCAGACCGCTCCCGTCGAGCGAGGTCAGCTCCGCGGAGACACGCTCCGTCTGGATGCTGAAGGACGCTACGTGTACCTCGTGGACGGGACCGGGCTGTCAGTGGTGTCGTACACGTCGCCGAGCCAACCCAACGTTACCGGGTTCTTTGCTACCAACGCACTCGACGTTCAGGTCCACGAAAACCTTGCATTCCTAGCTGCCGGTGAGAACGGGTTTCTGATTGTCGACGTCACCGTACCAACGAACCCCGTCGAGATTGGAGCGCTGGCAACGCCGGGAGACGCCTTCGCGGTGTCGGTCCAGGACACAATGGCAATGGTCATCGTGGACGATCCGAACCCGCTTGGCGTGGGCTCGTCGGCTTTGATGCTCATCGATATCAGCGACCCGACCTCTCCGGCCCAGCTCCGGAAGATCGATCTCATGTGGCCAGGAGATGCACCGGCGTGGGGCAGCCAGGTCGATATCGCGACCCGGCCGAACAGGATCTTGATCGCCGCTCCCGATCACGGCCTGCGCGTGTACACGGTTGGCGGCGGTCTCGGCACTCTGCCGTTGGGATCGTTCCGAACCCCTGGACCCGCCTCTGACGTCGCCATCCTCGGCCAGACCGCCCTCATGGTCGACGATCGGATCGGGCT
The DNA here is from genome assembly GCA_964512045.1 of uncultured Thermoanaerobaculia bacterium. Taxonomy (GTDB): domain Bacteria; phylum Acidobacteriota; class Thermoanaerobaculia; order Thermoanaerobaculales; family Sulfomarinibacteraceae; genus CAZEJK01. The sequence goes on along the minus strand of CAZEJK010000520.1, from coordinate 1,044 downwards.
GCACGTCATCGACCTGGCCCGCCGAGAGACGCCTCTACTGGCGCAGCTCGAGCTATTCGACCGACGCACCGGAGGATGTCAGTTCGCAGACCGGGGCAGCATCGTCGCCGATCAGCGGTATGCGTATATCAGCGAGTCCTGCCGAGTCGGATCGCTGCGCGGCATGTTGCATGTCGTCGACCTCCTGGATCCCGCCAGACCGGTCACGGTCGGCAGTCTCCCACTCTCGTCCTCGGTGATCGATCTCGAGCTGAAAGGAACGACACTGTTTCTGGTGACGGAGCTACCGAGTCGGGTGATCACCATCGACCTCGCCAACCCCTCTTCACCCATCCTGACCGGAGACGCATTCGGCCCCACAACAGTTCATTCCTTCGATATCTACGGCTCACGTCTCTACACAGCCAGCGGCTCGGCACGAGACCCTTCGCGGGTTTCGATCTATGACGTGACGGACCCTTACAACCCACTCACGCTCGGAACCGTCGATCTCCCCGGAGACCGCTTCGCCGGCATCGCCAGTAACAGCTCCGGAGTCTTCACCGTCGACTACCGCACGAACGTGACAGGTGCGCAAAACCCGACTGGACTTCACGTGATCCAGCGAACGGGCGGAACGAGCTACACCGAGGCCACGTTCATTCCCCTCTCCGACCTCGGCTACGACGCCTACGATGTGCGCAGTGTCGCGATCGGCAACCACCAGCTGTGGATCGATACGGCGGATCCTGCGCTCACAGAGGGAGGCATCACGATCCTCGACATCCGCAGTTCCGCCGATCCGGAGATCGAGGCGTTCGTGGACCTGCCGGAGCCGATACGCGCCATCGTTCCCTACGGCACCGGAGCCATCGTCGCGGCTGACCACGCTGGCGTGCAGATCGTCTCGCCGTGCGCGCGGGAGCCGCGTCGCTCGACGGGTCGCGCCGGCACCCGCTGATCTCCGAGCTGGTCCAGCGCGCGGCCAGCACGACGGACGAAGACAGCAACCAACGCGGCCGCGGGCCGCAACCAAAGTGATGCTCCGATGGCGCCGGTCCCGCG
>CAZEJK010000519.1:0-2461 GCA_964512045.1 uncultured Thermoanaerobaculia bacterium | reverse complement strand
TCCCTTTGGTTGCGGCCCGCGGCCGCGTTGGGCCCCGGAGTGACCGGATCGCGCCACCCGCTACAATCAGCTCATGGCTCCGATGGCTCCCGGCGCGGTGCGGCTGCTCCACCTGGGGTTTGCGGCGGCGGTGGCGCAGGCGGTGCTGCTGCGCGAGGCGATGGCCGCACTGGTGGGCTCGGAGGTGGCGTGGGGCGCGGTCGTGGCGCTGTGGCTCGCCGGCATGGCGATCGGCGCACGCATTGGCTCTGAACGCGGCTCCGCTGCGCTCGTGGCGTTCTGTACTCCAGGCGTGATCGCCGCGGCTGCGGTTGGTACAGTGCTGCTGCGCGCAACGCCTGTGCTGGTCGGTGCGGCCGCAGGCGAGACGGTGGCGACATGGACCGGAGCATGGGTCTGGGTGATCGCGGTGCTGCCGAGCGCGGTGCTCGGCGGCTGGTGCTTTCCGGTCCTGACCCCTGATGCGGCAAACGACGGACAGCCTGGAGCCGCTTACGCGCTGGAAGGTCTCGGCGGGGTCCTCGGCGGGCTGGTGTTCACGTTGCTGCTCGCTCCGATCGGCACCGCCGCGACCCTCACTGTGGCCCTGGCGGCCAGCGTCGCAGTGGAGCTTCGCCACCGCTGGCTCGTCGCCGCGGCCGTTGTCGCGCTTGGGGTCACGGCTGCCGGCCCGGCGGGCGACTGGCTCGCGGCCAGCACCTGGCAGTGGGCGGGGCACCCTGGAGACCTCGAGCACTGGCGGGAAACGCGCCACCAGCGACTGGAGCTCGGCGCGGGGCCTCCGTGGTCTCTGTACGCCAACGGCGCCCTCCAGGCGACCTACCCGGACCCGTGGCAAGTCGTGCCACGGGCGCATCTGCTGGCCCTCCTCCACCCGAAACCAGATCGGGTGCTGCTGGTGGGCGGGCTGGCAGATGGGACGCTTGTACCGCTCCTCGGCCATCCGGTCCAGAGCATCGACGTGGCGGAGGAGGACCCGGCGCTGCCACGGCTGCTCGAACGCTGGTACGACCCGGCACTGATCGAGGCCTTGGCAGACCAGCGTGTCCGGATCCACACCACCGATCCGCTCCGCGCCGTCCGCCGCGGCGGGCCGTGGGAGCTCATCGTGCTCCTGGACAGCGATCCGTCGACGTTGCGCCGAGGACGCACGCGGACCGCCGAGCTCTTCGCCACCTGCCAGCAGCGGCTGGCCGATGACGGCGTTCTCGCCGTACGCGTCGGCGTCAGCGACACCTACCTCGGAGGCGCCGCCGGGGAGCTGCTCGGCACCGTTGCAGGCACGCTCCGCACCGTGTCGGATCGTGTCACCGCACTGCCCGGGGAGTCGATCCTGCTGCTCGCGGGCCCCGGTGCACCCGCGACGATCGCGGTGTCTGACCTCGAGACACGCTGGCGGCAACGAGGCGTGACGGACCCCGGCTTCGTCCCCGAGATGCTCGAGCTCCTGGTGGACCCGCAGCGCCAAAAACAGCTGAACGCCGAGCTCGACCGACGAAGCAGTGCGCCGCACACGATCCTGCGGCCGCGAGCAGTCCTTCCCGCCACGGCCCTGGCTGAAGGCCGCGGCGGCCAGCCCCCGCTCGTCCAGCTCGCACGGGCCCTGGCCAACGCGCCGACATGGCTGCTGGTCATCGCCGTTGCCGCAGTCGTCGGCGCGCAGCAGGTCATTCGAGCTCCGACCACGCTTGCAGCGAGCATAGGGTTCGTTTCGATGGGGTGGTGGCTCACCCTGCTGGCTGTGTGGCAGGTAACAGTCGGCTCGGTCTACACCGAGGTGGGGGCGTTGACCGCCATCTTCATGGGTGGCACTGCGGCCGGCGCTCTCGGCGCCCGATGGCAACGGCTCTCTGGCCGCAGCCTGCAGTGGATCCTGCTGACTGCGGGGGCGCTCTCGCTGGTCATGGCCTCCGGCGCGGCGTGGCGGTGGCCGGGGTTGGCGGTCCCTGGGCTGCTGCTCGCCGGCGGCGTTCTCACCGGCGCTGCATTCCCGCTGGTCAGCTCCAGGTTCTCCGCTACGGTGCGCCAGGGTGCGGGACGGACCTATGCGGGTGAGGAAGCCGGCGCGGCGGCGGCGGCGGTGGTGATCGGTATCGCCGTCCTGCCGTGGGCCGGGATCCAGCCGGCGGCACTCGCGCTGGCCGCGATCGCAGTCGGCGCAGCGGGATCCTGCTTCCGAGGTCGTCCCGTGGGATACTAGCGGCTCAGAACTCCGGATCTTCGAAAATTCGAAGCAAAGCTCCTGATTCGAGTTCTAAGTTCTGAATTCTCAGTTTTTAATGCCGCCCTCCCGCCCCGGAGCCTGCCCTGCGAGCTTCAAGGATCGAAGAGTGGTGGAGGCGCTCGCTGCAAGGGCCGATGGGTGGGCGGGGGAGCTCATACCCAATACCTAACACCTAACCGCTTCGCGGGCGCGGGACCGGCACCTTCGGAGGAGCCCTTTGGTTGCGGCCCGCGGCCG
>CAZEJK010000518.1:0-2461 GCA_964512045.1 uncultured Thermoanaerobaculia bacterium | reverse complement strand
GACAGCCGGATCCCGGCCATCCGGTCCCCGGCGGATGCTTCGAATTTTCGAAGATCCGGAGTTTTGAGTTGCTCAGACTCCAGGTCCACGAGAAACGCGGTGTCACTGCTGATTGTGGCCTGTACGCAGCTCCACGTCACGGTGCTCGCGCATGACGTTGGGTATCTCTTTCGCGTCAACCTCCAACAGCAGCCTCCGCCCACGAATCAACACGCAACACCACCCGGGATGTGGCGCCCCCAACCGGGCATCGTGGGTGCGTCGCGACAGGCTTGGCACCGGTGTCGGAAGCCGGAGGCCTGAAGCCCTCGCCATCGGGTTGACCTCCTCGCCCACTGGTTCCGCACGGGTCAGGATCACGACTGTGGGCTGCTCGGAGAGTGAGGTCTCACCGTCGCGACGATTACGTGTCGCAGCTCCGCCAGTCGGAACTCGGAGACCGCGAACGAATGACGAAGTGGATGGCTTTGAGCAACGGAGCGAAGCATGGCGACGCCCCCAGGCCCTGACCCGCGATCATCGTCGAACCGAAACCGATAACGAACGCTAAAGAACCGGACTCAGGATCCCCAGTCGTTTCCTCCTAGACCCAGTTTTCCAGCACCCTACTTGGAGAATGTGGGACTGATTTCCGCTCCTCTCTGCTACGATGACCTCGGAGATTGTTCGAATGGAGACCCGTGCTCTCGTTCTTCTTCTGAGCATCGCATCTGCCGCCGTCGCCTGCGGAACCGGTGAGGCGCCTGTGCAACGACCTCCTGTCGACATCCGCCGGGCGCCGAGCGTCGCTGCTGGCGATCAACCACCGTTACGCCCGTCCGCTCAGGCCGCAGCACTCCAGCAGCCTCTCACGCTCCGGGCTCGCCAGACTCTCTATGTACCGGTGTACTCGCATGTCTACTGGGGCCCGAAGCCGAAGCCTCTCAACCTCGCCTGTACGCTGAGCATTCGAAACATCGACCCCAAAGTGCCAATCACCATCACAGCAGTCGACTACTATGACACCGAAGGAGCGCTCATCGGGCACTATCTCGAAAGTAACGTCACACTCGGTCCTCTCGAAACAACCGAGTACTACGTCAAGGAACGCGACACCACTGGCGGATCTGGCGCGAACTTCATCGTGATCTGGGAAGCACAGGAACCCGTGAATGTTCCGATTGTCGAGGCGATCATGATCGGGATTCACTCCCAGCAAGGGATCTCCTTCATCGCCGAGTCACGGGAGATCATCGAGTAGCTTCGACCAGATCCGGAGCGGACGGCGACTCCCATCTACTGCGAGCGTCTCGGCCTCTTCGATGTTTGAGGCGCACGTAGCGGGTTTCCGGAAGGGCGTGTGGCGTTCTGCCCGCTGAACTCTCCACGCGGAACGTTGAACTCTGCCTCACGTCGCGGACCGCAACCAAAGAGATGATGCTGTGGCGCCGGAGCCGCGCCCGCGTAGCTATGAGGTCCTAGCGGTTAGGTAGTAATGATCCCCCGGCAAAGCCGGGGGAACTCCCGTTTACCTTAGCTCCCCCGCCCATCCATTCGCCCTTGCAGCGAGCGCTGCCCACACCCGTCGTCGCTTGAAGCTCGCAGAGCAGTCTGCGGGAGGAAGGGCGGCATTCTGCATTGAACTGATCACTCTGAGCTCTTGCCTCGCCTTCCCGAAGAAGCGCCGGTGTTCAGTCGTTCAGGCTGCCTCACCCAACCCGACTCGCGCTTCGGAGTCATCGTGGCAAAGAACCCCTTCAGCGCCGCCAGCTGTCGGTCGTAGTCGCCACTCGGCGTGACAGGCTCGCCGATGACAATCGTGTGTGTGGCGTAGTCCAGCGCCACCGGAACGATCGGGATGCCGGCGCCGAGCGCGATGAAGTAGAAGCCGCTGCGCCACTGCTCGACAGGCCGGCGCGTGCCTTCCGGCGACAGGCCAAGGAGCACCGTGCCGCGGCTGTTGAGGATCTCTACGACCTGCTCGACCGCGCCAACTCCGCGCTGCCGGCGGTCGAGTGGAATGCCGTCGAGCCAGCGCATCAGCAGGCCCCACGGCCAACGGAAGATCGTGTGCTTCCCGAGCCAGGCGACCCGCACACCGATCGCAAACAGGGCGGCCACCCCGATCACGAAGTCCCAGTTGGAGGTATGCGGAGCGACGATCAGCACGGCCTTGCGAACCGCTGGAAGGCTCCCAGTGAACCGCCAGCCGAGCAGCCGCAGGACAGAGCGAGCCAGGAGCTTCGAGACCAGGTTGCCCCGCCGTGGAAGCTGCTCGGACAGCTCGGGGAACCGTGCGCCGTGCATTGTGCCCATAGCGTACCACCCACCCGACCCGCCGTCCTCCAAACCCTTCCGCTCCCGAGACAGTTGGACACGGCGAGATTGCAACAATAGAGGTCGCAACCAGCTGCAGCTGGTAACCCATCTGCTCGCCATCATGCCCGGCGCCGGGCTGCGGCGTCGTCGGTTCTGCGAGTGA
>CAZEJK010000517.1:2162-2475 GCA_964512045.1 uncultured Thermoanaerobaculia bacterium | reverse complement strand
CGCGGTAGAGGGCTCGACTGTGGGCTGGTGGCACGCGCGGGTCGTTCCCTCCGACGTGGATCAGTGTTGGCGTCTGCACCCGGTCCAGCCGGTACACCGGCGAAGCGGCCCGGTACGCGTCTGGAACCTGCCACGGCAGCCCCTGCATAAAGTTGATCACGTGCCCAGGGGTGTCCTCGGTGGCCCATTGCAGATAGTCCCCCTGAAGGTTGGCGATCAACGCCTCGGCTTTCTTCAAGGCTGCCTCGTCCACGCCGCCGGTGGCATGCGGACCTTGCCGGTCAGGTTGTCGGGCGGTTGAATGAAGGTTGCG
>CAZEJK010000517.1:0-2152 GCA_964512045.1 uncultured Thermoanaerobaculia bacterium | reverse complement strand
GGTCAAGAAGCCGCCGTTCGACCACCCCATGACGCCGATCCGCTTCGGGTCTGCGATGCCACGTTCGACGAGTGCTTCGATTCCGGTACGGATGTCCGTGACCTCGATGGAGTTCTCCCGGCCGATCAGCTTTGTCATGAAAAGATCACCGTAACCGGTGGACCCGTGGTAGTTGGGGCTCAACAGCGCGTAGCCCTTGGTAGCCAGTAGCGTGCGTCCGTAGATCCAGAAGCGGGGTGCGAACTGTGTGGCTGCGGTCGGTCCCCCGTGCAGCTCCACAACCAGAGGCAGCGGTCCATCGGTAGGCTGCCAGCCGGCCGGAAGCTCCACGATCCCCTCGACAGTGTCGCCGTCCGCTCCGGTCCACCTGGCAATCTCGAGCTGAGGAAGCGTCCAGCGTGCCACCTGTGGGTTGATGTTGGTGATGCGCTGGCTCGCACCATCCTCGCCGATGAGGTACAGGTCCTCAAACCGCCTGGGCGTGGCGACGGCTGCCACAATGGTCTGACCGTCGCGCGATGCCGCACACCCTGACACGACGACATCGCCCGGCGTCACGACGCGAGTTGCGCCCTGGGCTCCGTTCGCGACCTGCTCGGCAGCCACGAGACGCGTGCGCGCCCGGTCGTCGGCGCGGTAGCACAGTGTGCGATGGCTCCCGAGCCAGGCGGGAGCTCCCGTCACGTGTCGCTCATCAGCGCGTTCGAGAGCCCACACGGCGGGCGATGACTTCGAGTCGCTCCACTCGGCGAGGATGATCTCGGTGGGGTAGCCGTCGAACGAGATCGTCCACGCCAGAGCGTTGCCATTCGGCGACCAGACCGGACTCTGCAGCCAGCCGTACGGCGATGGGTGGTCATCCCTCCAGCCTTCGGGAGTGACGCGCTCGCTGGCGCCGCTGCCCAGGTCGAGCACCTCAACCCGCGACTGGCCTTCGAAGAAGATCAGCTCGGTGTCGTCGGTCGTGACCAAAGCCAGCCGCGTGCCGTCAGGGGACAGATCCATTGCCTGGATGACGTCGGTGCCGTCACGCAGCTTGGTGGTCCGCCAGGTGGCGAGATCAAGCCTCCAGATGGCGTCGCGACGGGTGACTCCGTGGCCGTACTCGAGGTCGCCGAGCTCCGTCTTCAGATCCTTGAACTCTCCGACCGTCACCTCGTCAGAGGTCGTGTACACGACACTCGAGCCGTCCGAAGCCAGCTCCGCATGGTGGATGCCACCGGCGACGCGTGTGACCGGGAACGGTGCGGCGCCGTTCGGGGAGGTTCGCCAGAGCTGTGTTGTTCCGTCGTATGGAGGCTGGTCCGAACGGGCGTGGGGATCGTGACCGACGAAGTAGATCCACTCACCATCCACACTCCACTCCACGGAGGAGGGTGCGTAGCCATCGAATGTCAGCCTGCGCTCGTCCCGGTTGGAAAGGTCCGCAACCCACAGATCGCTGGTCCGGCCCTCCGCATCCCAGCCGGCGACGACGTAAGCGACGTGGGCGCCATCAGGAGAGACGGCGATCTCGCCGATGCTGGTGAGATCGAAGTAGTCTTCTGGAACGATGGTGTGCGGCGACGCAGGGTCGCCGACTGCGCCTGCGGGTGTGGCGATCACTGTGATTCCCACCAACAGAACGCCGATGAGCAGACGTCGCATCATGGTGTCCATAGCAGCCCCCTCCGTGGGGGCAGGGTAGCACGCTCCGTCAAAGCTCAGCGTGCAGAGCTCACGGACCGATGAGCTTGTAGGTCATCGCACAGACGCGATCCCAGTGAGGCTTCGGGTCAACCCGATGGTCGGGGATTCGAGGGTCCGGGGCCGGCCGTGCCACGGCGTGGCTTTCCGAGCGAAGCCGGGCTGCCGGGGCCGGGGTCGTGCGGCTCCGTTGGGGGTGTGGTGAGCGGTGTGTTGTCATCTCTCGTTGTGGCGGCCCGCGTCTCGCGGGCCGGGAGGGTGGGTCACGGTGATTGCTGTTACCGAAGACTCCGGGGCAGGGACCCGATCTCACAGCTGTCTCGCCACTTCAGGGCGATCGCAGCGAGCCGTTACGGAACGGCACCCGGCTCTGGAGGAGATCCCAGCCGCCGCCCCGAGAGCCCTGAGTCTACTCGCTGCGGTCGCTATCGGTCGCCAGCCGCACATCCAACGGGGTCGTTGTATC
>CAZEJK010000516.1:0-2479 GCA_964512045.1 uncultured Thermoanaerobaculia bacterium | reverse complement strand
GCAACGTCTCCAAAACCGAGCTGCTCCAGCCGACGGGCCGCCGCCCCTCCCTCGGCCGTATCGTGGCCGTACACGACGACGGGGCTTCCCGGCTCCGCGCCCGCACCGGACAGCCGCGCCAGCACCTCATCCGGCGACGGATCGTCCAGCCACGACGCTGGGAACTGCGCAGCGGATACGATCCTCCCGCTCACCCCATCCCGCAACGGCCAACCGTTGCTCTCCGCGGAGGTTCGCACGTCGAGCACGGTCGGAGGGTCTTCAGCGAGAGCTCGCTCCTCCAGGTGTCGGACGTCGAGCAGCGTCGTCATGCAGGCCTCCCGAGCAGTGTGTTTCCACCAGGAACCAGCTGCAACCGCACGACATTTCCGCCGGCTCCACGACCCGAGGCCCCACTCCGCCCACGAGCCCCGTCCAGCTCCGCCCGTCACCGACTTCGGAACGTCTCGTGAAAGATCCTCTCACCCTCATGGCTGCCGATGAGGATCAGCTCGGCATCCGCTGACAGCACGATCGACGGATCCGGGTTGACGGTCACGATGCCGCCCTGCTCGATGGCTGCCACCGAGCATCCCGTCCGCTCGCGGATCCCGGAGTCCGCCAGCTTCCTGCCGGCAACGCTTTCGGTCACGGCGGATCGGAAGACGTTGAGCCCCTCGACGAGGAGCGTTGTCTGGTGGTCGTACATGTCGTGCACGATGGCGTTCGCTCCGAGGGTGGCAAGGGACATGACGAAGTCGGCGCCGGCGCGGTGTAGAGTCGAGACGTTGCGGTCCTGGGTCGCACGGCTGAGGATCTGTATATTTGGGCGGAGACTGCGGAAGTACTTGGTCAGATAGATGTTGGTGTCGTCGTCATGGGTCGTGACGAGCACAGCTGGCGCGTTGTCGATCCAGGCCCGCTGCAAGGTACGGATGTCCGCGGCATCGCCAACGACCGTGTTGGGGATCCCTTCCGCCCTCTTCTCGTCCTTCTCGATCACGATGAACGGAACCTCCCGCTCCTCGAGCTGGCGGGTGATGGTCGTGCCAACCCGACCGCCGCCGATGACCAGCACCGGGTCACCGGAGGCTCTCCGGTCGTGGTACACGCCATACTCCTCCTCGAACCTGTCGAAGGCCGGCTCGGATCCCGCCAGAACCAGCACTGCGGCACCGGTGATGGTCTGATCAGCACGCGGAATCGTGAACACACCGCGCTCCCAAACACCGACGATCGAGACATCGAAGTTCTCCCGAAGCCCACTCTCGGCGAGGCTCATGCCAACCAAGGGCGTGCCCACCACCGGGAACTCGGCGATGAGCAGCTCGTCGAACCGGCTGATGACGTTCAGTGCGTAGGCGCCACCGAGGGTCCAGCTGGCGAGCGAACGGCCGAGCATGTCGAACAGCTGCAGGACCCGGCTGCTCCCGGCGAGCTCCAGAATGTCCACGGAGTGCTCGGACTCCGCCGTGGTGACCACCCGCACCGAGCCACTCAGCTCCCGGATCGTGAAAGCGATGTTGGTATTGATCTCGTCCCGGTTTGTCGCCACCACCAGCGCCGCCCGTTCAGCCCGCATCCGACGATAGGTCTCGGGATCGTCGATCGCGCCGATGGCGACCCTGACGCCCTGATCGTACAGCTCGCTGGCCAGGCTGTAGTCGTTCACGAGCACGACGTAGTCCACTCGTCGGGCTCGCAGCTTCTCCACCAGCGCCGCATCCACCGGTCCGTAGCCGGTGATGATCACATGATCCGATGTCTCCGGCGGCAGCGTGCGCGGTGTCCTGTTCCGCGCCTGCGCTTCGACGAACGGCGCCCAGAAGTGCCGGATGATGGTGAACGGCATCAGGATCAGCAGGAAGACCACCCCTGACAGCAGCACGAGTATCGAGAACGCTCTCCCGAGATCGGTGTGGAAGGTAATATCACCGAACCCGAGTGTGCTCATGACGGTCAGCGTCCAGTAGAAGCCCGTCAGCCACGAGTGCTCCTGACCTTCGTAGACCATCAGGACGTGAAACAGCACGCTGTACAAGGTGATCATCGCAACCAAGAAGACGAGGAACTGAGTCAAGGCGGCGATGTTCTTCCTGACGCTCGTCCGATTCAGAAAGTAGGCCGTGACCGATGGCAGGGACTTCATGGGGATCTCCAGGCGATCGTCGTTCGTTGCCCCGCGCACCTCCAGTGATCCTCGAGGGTCACCCGATCATCAGGCGCGGGGCAGCATCTGCTGTGCCCCAGGGTACTCTGTCGGGTCGCTGATCTGGAACCACAGCTCGAGGACTGGTCTGGCTGTGCAACCGGTTGCAGGGTCCGGACGAAGGCGTACAGCAGCTCTCGGTGGAGCACGTAAACTCAGTGTGAGATCCCTCCTGGTGTGAACCCGCTGCGCATCGCTGGGCGTTGGCGACTCACGGAGCCGTATCTTCGAAAATTCGAAGCAAAGCGCCTGGGTTGAGTTCTAAGTTTTTAATTTTGAATTCTTAATGCC
>CAZEJK010000515.1:0-2485 GCA_964512045.1 uncultured Thermoanaerobaculia bacterium | reverse complement strand
CATCAGTCTTCGTTGCCAATCAGACCTCCTCGGTTTGTCGTACGGGTGTCGAAGGCCAGGGTTCGGATCACACCGATGTCCGGGAGCCGCCGGTTCGCCTGGCTCTCACCCAGGTAGCCAACGGTCATCACTCCAACGATCACGGCCGGGACGACCGTCACCACCTTCAAGGTTAAATCGTGCGAGGAGCCCGGGCGCAATAGCAGGTAGGCCAACCCTGCAACCGCCAGCGCACACGCAGCGCCCGGAAGACGCCGATCGCGCCGAAGCCGACGGACGCGACGTCCTCCACGAGCTGTTCGCTGGGATTCGACGGGTTCATGCGTCCAGCCACTCCCCGGCCGAGCGCGACAGGAAGCTCTCCAGCTCGATGCCGTCGCCGCCAACCAGGAGGGTGCGATCAGGTTGGAAAGTCTCGGCAAAGGCCGCCATACCGGGCAGCGTGTCGCGCCGGCGACCACTCTGGACCTCGATGGCCAGCAGGCGCTTGCCTGCACGTACTACGAAATCGACCTCGCGGTTGCTGTCCCGCCAGTAGAACAGCTCGCAGTCACCGCGCTGCGCCGCGTTGGCCAGATGCGCGCCGACCGCGGACTCCACAAGCCGACCGTAGAAAGACCGGTCGGCGCGGGCCTCTTCAGGAGACAGACCTTCCAGAGCGGTCATCAGAGCCGTGTTCAATACCTGCAGCTTGGGGCTGGAGGCGCGCCGCCGAACGGCCTGGCCGGCAAACTTCTGCAGGCCGGTCAGCATCCCCGCTGCCGCCAGCAAGTCGAGATAATGGGCCAGCGTGGTGGTGTTGCCGGCGTCCTGCAACTGGCCCAGCATCTTGGTATAGGACAGAACCTGACCGGAGTAGCGGCAGCCCAGCTCGAACAGGCGCCGTAGCAGCGCCGGTTTGTCCACCCGGGTGAGCAGCAGCACATCTCGCGCGATGCTCGTCTCGACCAGAGAGTCCAGCACATAGCGTCGCCAGCGGGCTGGGCTCGCGACCAGCGGCGCTGCGCCGGGATAGCCGCCGAAGTACAGGTAGTCGTCCGGAGAAAAAGCAAAGGCCGCACGCATCTCGTTCAGCGACCAGTGCGGCAGGTGCAGGCCTTCGAAGCGCCCGGCCAGGCTCTCGGTGAGCCCGCCCTCGATCATCAGCGGCGCCGAGCCCAGCAGCACCACATGCAACGGCCGACCCCGGCGCGTGTCCTCGTCCCACAGGTGCTTGACGGTCTCCGACCACTGCTCGACCTTCTGCACTTCGTCGACGACCAGCAAGCCGCCACCGACGCCGATCTCCAGCCGCGCTGCCTCCCACTGCTGGCGCAGCCATGCGCCATCGCGCAGGGTGGGCTCGTCGGCGCTCACGAAGCGCACGGGCCGCTGCAACTCGCCGGTCACCTGCTGCACCAGCGTGGTCTTGCCCACCTGGCGGGCGCCGGTGACCACCTGCAGGAACCGCCGCGGTTCGGCCAGGCGACGCCGCAGCTCGGCGGCCTGAGGGCGCTGGAACGGCTTGTTCGATTTGCGCCTCATGTTGAGTATTTTTACTCAATACATTGAGCACGTCAACAAGACGGGTGGGAGAGAGCCCGGACAATGCCTTCGAGGGTTAGGGTGTCCTGCGGGAGGCTGAGGTTGAGCCGCTGCAAGGCCGCGCCAAGACGGCTCCACCGGCAACATCGTGAGTCATCATATTACGGGTTCGGGAGCCGTCGGCGTCCCGACGGACATACGCAGTCGTGTCACAACCGCTGAGCCTACCGACCCAGGACTGTCCATGCCAGCACGAGGTACGCGATCCCAGCGACGTAGAGTGTCCCGAACACGACCTTGTTGTGGCGTGCGATCCACTCGGGCAGGAAGATCGCGTAGTTTGCCCTGCGGTCCTCGGTGAGCCGGGCGGCAACCGGGTTCAGGGGGCAGCTCCATCGGTTGAACGCCAGCACAACCACCTCGACCATGACGACGCCGACGAACACGGCAGCCCATCCGAGACGGCCCTGCCATGTCAGCACAGGGATCGCCGCGATACAGGCGACAAAGAACACCCACACGACCGTGTGGACCGCCTTGACCACGAGCAAGGACCTGCGGTCTCTGTCTGTGCGAGTCATCGATCGAGCTCCTCTCGGCCCAGTCATCCCGGCGACGAGCTCGGGCCACGGATCTCGTCCCGCTGTGCTCGCGGTAGGCCGGCAACGACGAGATCGAACGAGTGGTCGATCATCGCCAGCACCTCGTCGTCCGGCACGGATCCGTCGAGGTCGACCATGTTCCAGTGGCGCTTGTTGAAGTGGTAGGCGCCGCGCACGGCGTCGAACACCTCACGCAGCGCGAGAGCGCGTTCGGGGTCGCACTTCAAGGAGATGCGCATCGGCTCCTCATCCCAGGCGATCAGCGCGAACATCTTGCCCGAAACCTTATACACCAGAGCCTGAGGGCCGAACGGGATCTCCTCCGTCGTTGCAGGCTTCGCGAGTAGGTACTGTCGGAG
>CAZEJK010000514.1:0-2493 GCA_964512045.1 uncultured Thermoanaerobaculia bacterium | reverse complement strand
CGTCGTGGCTTCTGCGTGTCAGAGTGGGTGGGCGGGGGAGCTCATACCCAACCGCTAATACCTTACAGCTACGCGGGCGCGGGACCGGCAGCTTCGGAGCATCCCTTTGGTTGCGGCCCGCGGCCGCGTCGGCGCGGATGCGCTACTTCTGGTCGACCAGCCGATCCAACATGCCCTCGTCGGCCACGTATGGCTCGGTGATGTGGCCACGCTCGGCGTTGGACCGGTTGTAGGCGCCCACGGTCTCGATGGCGTTGGTGTTGCGTGCCCAGGCTCGGCGTGCGACACCCCCCATGGCATCCCACTCCAGGGCCGTGTCCAGGATCCGGTCGACCCTTTCCGAGCCGTCGAGGACCAGTCCGAAACCTCCGTTGTACGCCTTGCCGGTACCGACGCCGCCGCCGTTGGACAGCACTGCCAGCGACATGCCTCGGGCTGCGTTACCAGCCCAGCAGTGGTGGGCCATGTCGGAGGTGAACGCCGATCCATCGGTGATGTTGGCGGTTTCACGGAACGGTGAGTCGGTCCCCCCGGTGTCGTGGTGGTCGCGACCGAGCATCACCGGACCGATGGCGCCGTCCCGGACCAGCCGGTTGAACCGTCGCGCGATGGTGCTCCGGCCTTCCGCATCGGCGTACAGGATCCTCGCCTGCGTCCCAACCACCAGCTCGTTGGCGCCCGCGTCACGGATCCACTGCCAGTTGTCGCGATCCTGACCGCGGCGGTTCGGATCGATGCACTCCATGGCGGCCCGATCGGTGGTGGCCAGGTCCGACGGCTTACCCGAAAGACACACCCACCGGAACGGTCCGTAGCCATAGTCGAAGCACATCGGACCCATGATGTCCTCGACGTAGGAAGGCCAGATGAACCCTTCGGTGAGGTCACGTCCGTTGCGCGCGATCTGCCCGACGCCGGCGTCGAACACCGCTTTCATGAAGCTGTTGCCATAGTCCCAGAAGTGGCTGCCACCGTCGGTGAGACCGCAGAGCACGTCGAAGTGGCGGCGGAGACTGGTGTCGACCAGGGCTGCAAACCGCTCGCGGTCGGTGCGCAGGAGCTCGCGGCCCTCGGCGAACGACACACCCGCCGGCGTGTAGCCGCCATCGTACGGAACATGACAGGAGGTCTGATCGGACAGCATGTCGACCCGGACACCCGTCCGGTCGAGATGCTCCAGCAAATCCACCACGTTGCCGTGGTAGGCGATCGAGACCGCCTCGCCGCGGTCCTTGGCCGCGAACATCCAGCGCACCGCCTCGTCGAGATCTGCGGTGACCTTGCCGACCCAGCCCTGCGAGTGCCGGGTCTCGATCCTGGAGGCATCCACCTCCGCAATGATCCCGGCCCCGCCCGCGATCTCGAGCGCCTTCGACTGGGCCCCGGACATGCCGCCGAGGCCAGAGCTCACGAAGGTGCAGCCCGCCAGATCGGCGTCCTCCGCCGCCCCGAGGTACAACCGAGCGGCGTTCAGCAACGTGATATAGGTGCCGTGCACGATCCCCTGGGGTCCGATGTACATCCAGCCTCCGGCAGTCATCTGTCCGTAGTTGACACAGCCGAGCGCTGACAGCCGGTGGAAGTCCTCGGGAGTATCGAACATGCCTACCATGAGGCCATTGGTGGAGATCACCCGAGGCGCTTCAGGACGCGACGGGAAGACACCAGCTGGATGCCCAGAGCTCACCACCAGCGTCTGATCATCGCGCAGCAGCTGGAGGTATCGGCTGATCAGACGGTACTGCATCCAGTTCTGACAGACCTGACCCGATTCTCCGTACGTCACCAGCTCATAGGGGTAGAGTGCAACGTCGAAGTCGAGATTGTTGTCGATCATCACCTGAAACGCACGACCCTCGATGGTCTCACCCTCGTACCGATCGAGCGGACGGCCCCAGATCCTCCCGTGGGGCCGGTACCGGTAGCCGTAGATCCGGCCCATGCTCCGCAGCTCCTCGAGAAGCTCGGGCGCCACGATCTCGTGGTGATCCTCCGGCACGTACCGTAGCGCGTTCTGCAACGCAAGGATGGTATCGCGGCGGTTGAGCTGATACCCCCGGCTCGGAGCCCGGCGGATCCCAGGCTCGAATGGTCCCGGCTCCGGTAGCTCGGCAAGCGTCGTCTCCACTGCAAATCGGCTCATGGTCTGTCTACCTACCTTTCCACGTACCACGTCGGGTCCGGCACACCCGCCCTCGCAAAGCCGTTCCGGCGCAGGAGACAGGCATCACAGCGGCCACAGGCACGTCCGTCTCCGTCCGGGTCGTAGCACGAGATCGTCAAAGCGTAGTCGACTCCGAGGCGCGTTCCCAGCGCGATGATCTCGGCCTTGGACATCTCCTGGAGCGGAGCCCGAACACGAAACCGCCGGGTGCCCTCGACCCCCGCCCGGGTCGCCAGGTTGGCAGCCGTCTCGAACGCCCGCAAGAAGTCGGGCCGGCAGTCCGGATACCCGGAGTAGTCCACAGCGTTCACGCCGATGAGCAGCTCACT
>CAZEJK010000513.1:0-2519 GCA_964512045.1 uncultured Thermoanaerobaculia bacterium | reverse complement strand
GAAGGGCCTGCGACCCCCTCGGCGACACCCACAGCCGCTGCCGTGGCCGCGGTCACGATCTCCACGGCCCGCCCTTTAAGACCTAATCTGAGCGGTTCTTGCCGGCGATCTGCACCAATCTCCTGCGCTCCAGGCACTTCGAAGAATGCTCGACGTACCTCAGGGTACGCCTGCGCTTTTCCGAAGCACTGGAGCATCAGGATCTTGGCACATCTCATTCGGCAGAACCGCTCAGCTTAGGGCAGAGCATCTTCGCCATGCGACAATGATCCTGAGGAGCGTGATGGACGAAGACCGTCTCGATGAGGAACGGCTGAAAAGGGTGTTTCGGGCGCTCGCCGAGTACGAAGTCGAGTACGCTGTTTTCGGCGCAGTGGCGCTTGGTCTTCACGGGTTGGCCAGAGCCACCGGGGATCTCGACCTGTTCATCGCCCCCACTGCGAGCAACGTCGACAACCTCAAGCAGGCGCTCATGTCCGTGTTTGGCGATTCGAACATCAACGAGATCTCCAGCGAGGATCTGTGCGGCGACTATCCGGCAGTACGTTACGTTCCCCCGAACGGTTTTGGGTTCGACGTTTTGACCCGTCTGGGTGAGGTTTTCACCTTCTCCTCGCTCGAGACCGAGGAGAAGAGCTACGACGGAGTACCGGTGCGGGTTGTGACCCCGAAGACACTCTGGATGATGAAGAAGGACACAGTGCGCCCTGTCGATCGTTTTGATGCGTCACTTCTCGCAGAGCGGTTCGGGTTTGGGGAGGGGTGACGATGGCGGTGCAGAGATACCGGTCGGTCGAAGATGTCCCGCCCGCATGGAGGTCTGCCGACGATCCGACGAATCTCCGGAATGTGGCCATGATGATGCGAATGTACTTGAACCTGACTTCGGGGGTCCCGCGGGTCTGCGGAGTCCGACGTTTCCGTACGGTTCAAGAAGCCAACGAGGACCGCGGAGATCCCTATCGTACCGAACGTCCTCACGTCCCTTCGAAGTCGACCAGAGATCGTTGACGCTGAGATCGGTGCCAGGTCCGACACTCCCGACACTCTCTGGTGGACTGCAGACCGAGCCTGAACGATGCCGAGACCGCACCGGATCGTCGAGGAGGGTGGCCTCCACCATGTCGACAACCGGTTCTCGTCGGGTGAGGAGACCGTCGCGGAGGCCGGGGAGGCCGGCCGTTTCGTCAAGCTCGTCCGGGGCGTCGGGCTCGAGCGGTCGACGCTCGACGGGGCCACGTTCGTGGCGCTGGCCTGCCGAGTCTTGGAGGTCGAGCCGAGCGTGCTCGGGAGCGGTCGACAGGACCTCGCCATCACCCGACTGCGCGAGCTGGTGGCGGCCGTCGTCGACGCGAGGTTGGGTCAGCGGGCAGGGGAGCTGGGTCGGGTGTTGGGCAAGCATCCAGACGTCATGAGTCACTGGGCTCGGAAGGCGGGCCAACGTCGCGCCGAGGATCCGGCTGTTGGAGAGCAGCACGAGGCCCTCGACCGAGCGCTCGCGGAGGCGGCGTCGGCACTGGAGGCTGGAGGGTGAGAGAAGTGTCGGGAGTATCTGACCTGGCACGGATGGAGTATCTGACCTGGCACGGATGCGGATCCCGAAGTGTCAACCGCTGACCGGTGATTCTGTTAGTTGGCACCGGTGGCGAGTGAGTCTCTCGGACAGATCCACATGCACCGACGCTTCGGGCAGGTCGACTCCCCGGTGTCAAGCACAAATGTGCCCTGTGGACCACTCGTCGTTGACTGGGGCAGTCCGAGCGGCGTACTCTGTTCTCCGAGGCAAGCCTGATGGCGGAGATCGTTTTCGACCTTTCTGATGAGTTGCTCCTGGCACTGAGGCCCGATCCGAACGAGGCTGGGGCGGAGCTGCGACTCGCGGCGGCGGTCAAGCTGTACGAGCTCGGGCGTCTCTCCTCCGGTGCGGCGGCCGAGCTCGCGGGGATTCCCAAGCCAGCGTTGCTTGCCCGACTCAGTGAGTTTGGAGTCGCCACCTTCAACCTCAGTGAGGACGAGCTGCGTCATGACCTGGCAAATGCCTGAGGTCATCGCGAGTACCTCGCCGATTCAATGATTCCACCAGCTCAATGTGCTGGAGCTGTTGCCTGGGCTCTATGGCGAAGTCGTCGTGCCACCTGCGGTTGCGAGGGAGATCGAACGGGGCAGGAAGCTCGGATACGACCTGCCAGAGCTGGGTAAGCTGCCATGGCTTTCGGCTTCGGCCCCGACGTCCACCATCCTCCTTTCCCTCGCAGCCGGTCTCGGAGCCGGGGAGCTCGAGGTCCTCGCTCTTGGTCGTGAGCGAGATGAGCCGCTGGTCATCCTGGACGATGCGAGGGCCCGGAGGTGCGCCGCAGTGCTCGGTCTGCGGTACACCGGGACTCTCGGTGTACTCCTCAAGGCGAAGCAAGTGGGTTCGGTCGCCTCGATTCGGCCACTTGTCGAGCGGCTTGAACAGTTGGGTTTTCGGCTTCATCCGGCGACGCGCACGAGCTGCCTTGATCTCGCGGGCGAGGACG
>CAZEJK010000512.1:0-2522 GCA_964512045.1 uncultured Thermoanaerobaculia bacterium | reverse complement strand
ACGGTGAGTTGATGTCGAGCTGCTGCGAGTCGGCCTCGACCTGCGAGAAGTCCGGGTTCACCGTGCCGGACACCGTCAGGTTCGGGGTGATCCCCCACCGCGCCGTGATCCCGAGCTCATACTCCCCGGTACCATCGGCCCAGTCGCCATCGGGGAACGGATCGCGCTCCTCGGAGTGGATCGTCGTCAGGGTCGGTGTCAGCTCGAGGCTCCGTCCCGGGGTAACACCTTCAAAGCCCTGAACCTTGATTGCCTGACAGAGGTAGCACGAGTTGGCGCGATCTCGCGGAAACGCTCCCAGGTGGTGGCGCACCGAGCGCGGATAGGAGCGCACGGCGTCCACACCCCAGATCTGCGGCTCGTCCGAGCGTTGGAACCTGAGCGACGAGAACGGAACTCTGATCTCCACGGCCCAGCCCCAGTCAGTGATCCGGCCCGCCGAGTCCCAGATCGCATCCCACTGGACTGACGGTGCGTTGCGCATCTCGATGTTGTCGCCCTGCACTCCGAGCGGGTTCACCTGGAGCACGTAGTTCCAGCGCTCGTCGTTGAACGTGTCCAGCACCAGGACCACCCAGTCGTCCGGGCCGATTCCGTCGCGGTCCCACAGGTGGGCGCGGATCTCCTCGGGCCGCGGATCGTACGCTCGAAACGCCGCATAGAGAGCGTCCGCGTCGTGCCACATGAGCAGCTCGGTGTCCACCGGCGCCGGAACGTTCTCCGCCGGCCGCACCTCGTACGCCACGTCGATCCGCAGCGCGTCATCCCACGCCGGCTCGTCCAGGACACCGTCGACGGTCACAGGCTCCGTACCGTCGAAGCGCGGGACATGCGGAAGCTCCGCGAATGCGATGCTCACCACGACACTACACGCCACGACCGTCCACGCTGTTTTCAACTGCACCGAAGCACCTCCCGACTTGTGGACACCGCGGTGGCCCCGCGGTCCGGGGGAGATACGGGCGCAACATCTGCGGGTTCCCGAGAAGATGTCAAGAACCTGTGACTTTCAATGAGAATGAGAGTAGATCCGACCTCACGCAGAGGCGCACCTTCGAAAGCTCGAGGCATCCGCCGGTGACCGGATGGCCGGGATCCGGCTGTCAGGGCCGGCCGAACGCCGTTACCCCTGGGTGGCCAGACCTGTCCGGCGCATCACCCGCTCGATCTGAGCCATCCGGTCGTCCAGGTCTCCGGTGTACCCCACTGCGATCCGCAGCAGCCCCGGCGACAGCCCCATCTCCGCCTGCTTCTCCGGCGCGATCTCCGACGAGGTGGACGAGCCGGAGCACGACATCAACGTGTCGAAGTAACCCAGTGACACCGCGATCAGCCCGAACTGCTCCTCGTTCTGCAGCAGCGCCATCACTTCCTCGGCGCGCTCGGGGGTACCACAGTCGATGGTGATCATCCCACCGAAGCCGTAGCCGTCGTTGGCCTGCTCGGCAAACCGATCGTGCTGCGGGTGATCCTCGAGGCCCGGATAGCTTACCGGGGTGCCGATCGTACGCAGCCCGCGTGCGATCGCATCGGCTCGGCGGGCGTGCTCGCGCATCCGGAGTGGCAGATGTGGGACCCGCTGGATCACATCAAACGCCACCCGAGGGTCCATCGTCGGTCCGAGCAGCATCACGCGGCCCGTGTGCAGGTCCATCAGCTCGTACACGAACTCCTGGGAGGCACAGATCGCTCCCGCCACGATATCTGACGCACCGTTGATGAACTTCGTCAGCGAGTGCACGACCACGTCCGCGCCGAGCTGCGCCGGCGAGATGACGCACGGGGTGAAGGTGTTGTCCACGACGAGCTTGGCGCCGTTGGCGTGCGCCAGCTCGGCCAGCGCCGGAATGTCCGCCACGCGCAACGTCGGGTTCGCGAGCACCTCGGTGTACACCACCTTCGTCTCTGGCCGGATCGCCGCCCGGAACCCATCGGTGTCAGCAGGATCGACGAAGGTGGTGGTGATCCCCATCGCGGGCAGCAGGTCGTTGAGCAGGGCGTGCGTTCCACCGTACACCGTGTTCGACGACACGATGTGGTCTCCCTGCCCGCACAGCTGCAGGAGCGCGCACGAGATCGCCGCCATCCCCGAGGCCGTACACACCGAGTGCTCAGTTCCCTCCATCGCCGCCAGGTAACGCGCAAGCACATCCACCGTGGGGTTGAAGTGCCGGCTGTACAGAAAGCAGCCGCCCTTGTCGGGGCCGCGCACCCCCGCAAAGATCTCCGGCATCGTCCCCGGGTCGAGGACGGTGAACGTCGAGGATCGCGCGATCGACGGTGTCACGCCGCCGTGCTCGCCGAACTCCCGGCGAACCGAGCTCATCTGGCGCTCTGGGTTGAACCGCTGCATTGCTCCCTCCCTTGCATGATGGCGCCAGTGTAGCGATAAGCGGCTTTCCCGTCGAGACGGTTCATCGCTTCGAGCGGACGGCTCGTCGTAGCAGCTCGGGAGCACCTCGCACCCCACCACGTCATCTCGACCGAGCTTTCGTGGGCCATCTCCGTGCCGGCATCACACG
>CAZEJK010000511.1:0-2538 GCA_964512045.1 uncultured Thermoanaerobaculia bacterium | reverse complement strand
TGAGAACTTCGACCTCGCTGGTTCGAGCGCTGAGCGGCGGGAGGTCTGCCGGTTTGAGGTCGGCCTGCTCGTGTCCGCAGCCGACGACAGTGATCGTGGCAACCGCGGCGCTGAGAACACACAGTGTGGCGAGTCGGTGCTGACGTTTCATCGTTCGTCCTCCGTGGATGCGCCCACCAGGTTGACGATGGACGTTCCGCTGGCGTAATGGAGCGTGTAGGTCGCGAGGGTCTCGTCATAGCGCGCCACGAGCTCGCGGAGCTGCGCTTCACGCAGCTCGGTATCGGCATCGAGAAGGTCGATCATCTTGTCCAGGCCTTGCCGGAACCGGAGCTCACGAACGCGGAGCGCTTCCTGTGCAGCGGCCACTGAAGCGGCCGCTGTCGTGCGGCGAGTTCGCGCCGTGGTGAGCTCCTGCCAGACCTGGCGTACCTCGAGGGCGACGCCCTCGGCGAAGCGTTCAGTCGACGCCCGGTGGGCTCGGGCAGTGTGTCGGGCCGAGGCGACTGCAGCGCGAGTGCTGCCGCCGTCAAACACCTGCCAGCGGGCGGCGAGGATGACCGAGCCCGAGGTTCCGTTGGTGCCGAAGGGGTCCTCGTCGTACAGATCGTAGTGTGCATCGATCCCAACCTGGGGTAGCCGCTCGGCACGAGCGACCCGGGCCTCGAGCTCACCGGCCTCGACTGACTGACGTGCTGCGCGCAGATCGCGTCGCCGATCGGTCGCGGTGTCGACCCATTCGTCAACGCTGCCGCCCACTGCAGGCGGCCCGGGCAGTCTGTCGAGGCGCTGGGGTCGATCCTGAGGGAGCCCCATCTGGAAGTTCAGGGCTGCCAACGCGAGATCGACACCGCTGCGGGCCTGCTCGACCATCTCGTTGACCTGCGCCTCGTGCACGCGGGCCTTGAGGACCTCGGCGTGCACCAGCAGACCTTCCTCGGCGTACTGCTCGGCCAGCTCGCGGTGGCGCACGGTGGTCGCCTGGGCGGTGCGCAGCACCTCGAGCTGCTCGCGCGCCTTGGCGAGGTTGACGTACGCTTCGACGGCGTCCATCGCAGCGCTCTCGATGGCGTGCTGATGCTGCAGGTCGGCGGCGGTGACCATGAGCTCCGCCTGATCGACTCTACCGCTGATCTGACCGCCGGTGTAGATCGGAAGCTCCAGGCTGAACCGGGTCATCCAGTTTGTCAGGGTGTCCGGGTCGTTCGGGTCCGATCCGAAGAACTCGTTCATGTCGAACCGCTCCTGGGAGAGCTCGAGAGCAAAGGCCTCCGCAGGGTTGTCAGTGACCTGGACCATCTGCATCAGCTCGATCCGAGGCAGGCGAAACCCCTTGGCTCGATCGAGGTCTGCCTGGGCCGCGGCGGCCTGTGCGGCGGCGGCCACCACGGGGCTCGACGTCGTCGCCCGCTGAACCGCTTCGGCCAGGGTCAGCGGGGGTGGGTCCTCCGCTCCGGCGGCGAGCCCTGCGAAGCCGATCGAGGCTCCAAGGAGCGCGACCGTGACTGTGTGCCGTACCTGACGCAACATCCGACCCTCCATATCACCAAATAACCAGACGGTAATCTATCCTCTTCCCTGCTCGCTGTCAAGGGCTCGGAGCACCACGAGCACACGACCGATGACCCATCGTACGAGGGTATCGCATACGAGCGCCGGTCTCAAAATCAGCTTCCATGCACTGCACTCATCTCTGGTTGCGCCGCCAGAGGAAGTCGCAGACATGCGGTGGTTCCCCGATCGGCGCCACCGCTCGACAGCTCGAGCCGCCCCCCCATCATCTCGGCGAGGCGTCGAGAGATGGTCAGCCCGAGGCCGGTACCCCCCACGCCGCGTGTCATGGAACCGTCAATCTGATAGAACGACTCGAAGATCCTCTCGAGCTCGTCCTCCTCGATCCCCCTTCCGTCATCGCGAACCGTAATGGCGACGGACTCTTCGTCGGTGGCGGCACTCATCACCACATGTCCGCTCTCCGGCGTGAACTTGAGCGCGTTGGAAACGAGGTTGGTGAGGACCTGTACGGTGCGATTCCGGTCAGCGTAGAACGAGATGGGCTCGACCGGTGGTTGGATCTCGAAGTGGAGGCCTGCCTCCGCCATTTGCTGGCGGAACGCGACGCCAATCTCGGCGAAGACGTGCTGCAAGGAGACAGCCGTCGGTGCGACCTCCAGGCGATCAGCCTCGATCCGTGCCAGGTCCAGGACGTCGTTGATGATCATCAGAAGCTTCTCTCCGGCCCGATGTGCCAGCTGGATGTACTGTCGCGTGCTGTCGGCGTCAGCGCCCTCGATGACCAGTCGGAGAAACCCGAGGATGCCTGTGAGCGGTGTTCGCAGCTCGTGCGAGGTGTTGGCCAGGAACTCGGACTTGAGCCGCGAGGCGTGCTCGGCCACCAGCCGCTGCTGGTCGAGCGCGCGGACCGTGTGCGCCAGGTGCACGGCGCCGCCGATGAGAATGCTCGCTTGGGTCAGAAGATCCAGGTCTTCGATGGCGAGGTCAACGTGCTCCGAGAGGGCCGTGACCAGGACGCCGACC
>CAZEJK010000510.1:0-2559 GCA_964512045.1 uncultured Thermoanaerobaculia bacterium | reverse complement strand
GACCGAGCTCCTCCTCCAGCTCTTCGGACATCCACTCCAGCGTGTCGAGATAGTCCTCCTTGAGGACGCCCATCTGATTCCCGAGCTCCCACTGGTCCTTCGAGACCACGCGAACACCCTCTGGCATGACCCCTACATGACTGAGCAGCCCTCGCGTGATGCGGTTGAGCGTGGCCGTATCCACGCCCATCGGGCAGTTGAAGGTGCACCGCCGGCAGTTGGTACAGGTCCCGAATGCGATGTCCTTGAGCTTCTCGAGGTCATCGTCTGTCAACGCTCCACTATCGGCGCCAACCCACCACGGAAACACACTGCCCGTCCAGTCGAAGCCCCGTTTGAACAGCTTGCGGAGCTGATCCGCCTTGTACGACGGGGTCATGGTCGGGTCATCCGGCGTTGCCAACGCATAGTGGCAGGCCGTGTGGCACATACCGCAATGAACACAGCCAACGAGTGAGCCAACAACCTGTCGGTTGAGCTTCCGCTGGAGCTGCTCTTCCATCATCTGAACCTTGTGGCTCTTCTGTCGCATCGGCTCTCCTCCTCAGCCCCGAACCACCGGGAAGCTGCCCCTGTGCCCCAGGGCTCGTCCGATCCAGTACCGGGTGAACGGGTAGTACAAGTAGTGGGAGATCTTCGAAAACGGTACGTAGAGCAAGAAGAAGCTGGTCAAGAACAGGTACGCGACCAGGTACAGCTCGTTCGCCAGCTGCTCGATCCCTGCCAAAGACGCTTGGGTCACCACGCCGAGAGCGAACCAGATCGTCAGCATGCCCAGTGAGAAGTAATCATCCGGTGTGCTCACAAGCCGGATCACCGGGCTCAGTACCCGACGGAAGACCCTGCCGATGGCGACCAAGAACGCCGCCGCGATGAGGGTTCCGGACACCCACGCATACGCTGCTGTTGCCACGAGACCCGGAGTGATCGTGCTCAAGAACGCAAGTGCAATTCCCGCGACCACACCAAGGTGAAACAGCACGAAGGTCAGGTAGAAGAAGAACCCCCGGCGAGTGCTCTCCATCGACCACGGCATGGCCACATTGAGCAGCGAGTACCAGGCGCCCCTGCTCGCGTTGGTGGTGGCCGGGTTACCCGGAGCAGTTCTGTCCGTGCCGGCCTTGAACCGCAGGAGCCAACGGATCCGGAGCGCGTAGACCACGGCCATGATGCCGAGCGCGACCCAATGTACGATCTCGGCAGTGTGCAACAGTGGGCTTGGATCGTGCATCTCACGCCTCCTTCAACCGCTCTGCAAATGGCGTCAGCTCGCGACTGTCGACAGCAACGATACCGACCTCTTCGAGCCCCGAGCCGTTTGCGAGATACTCCTTGATGGTGTCCACCATGACCCGAGAGCACAGGTCCAGCGGCACCTGGTACAGGCCTGTTCCGATGGGCGGAAAAGCAAGCTGCTTGACGCCCTTCTCATCAGCCTTCTCCAGAGCCGACAGCGTCGCCAGGCGCAGCTTCCACTCCTCGTTCTCCTCTCGGAACTTCGGCCCGTTGATGTGGATGATGTACGTGGCGTTCAGCTCACCAGCCTGTGTCACGACAGCCTGACCCGTCGCACACCTACCGATGGCATCCAGCTCCTTTTGAATGATGATCCCGCCCCGTTGCTGGATCGCCCCGCCGTAGCCCGAGCCAAGCTTGACATCCTCCGTGATGTCGAACACGAACGCATCAGTGTCCGTCTCCGTGATATCACCAGCGCTCAGTGTCAGAAGCTTGTTACCGATCTTGTGCTCAATCATCGGCTACCCCCTTAATCGACCTCGGCGTCAGTGCCCTGACGAAGAGTCATCACCCGCAGGTCGCTGCCTGCGTGCCACAGCACTCGGCATGTATGTCGTATCGGCAGCCGAGCTCGCAATATCACGAACGAGGCTCGGCTCCGCCAGATCCGCCAGTGTGTACTCCTCAAGCACGTCGGCAATCTTCTTGTTGATCAGCGAGTAGACCACACGGCACTCACAGTACTCGCTGCGTGGACACAGCTCGGCCTCCTCGATGCAGTCCACGACGCAGATCGGTCCCAGCGTCGCCTGCAGGATCTGACCGATGGTGATTTCCTCGGATGGCTTGGCAAGGAGATAGCCGCCGTATCGTCCGGAAACACCGCGGACCAGACGCGCCGTTCTCAACGCGAGCGCAAGCTGCTCGAGGTAACCGCGCGAGATCCCTGTTCTCTCGGAGATCTGTGCCAGGCTGACCGGAGTGGCGCCATCACAGTTCCGGGCAATGTCCAGCATCATGCGGAGTGCGTAGCGTCCCCGAGTCGAGATCTTCATTGAGATCGACCCTATTCCTACTTCTCCTACTTGTCAACTAGGAGATAGCAAATACGGCGTGCATCTCAATCTCAGAAAGAGCTCTTGCTTGATCGCGATTCGAGGTGCTATGTTGGATCAAGTATCGAAACTCGGCCGCTGGCCGAAGCGGAGGGGACCGGTGAAAAAGGCGCTAATCATAGACGACGAGCCGGATGTCACGACCTACCACGCAACGCTCTTGTCGGACCATGGATGGTCGGTCCAGACCGCCAACAGCGCCGAC
>CAZEJK010000509.1:0-2590 GCA_964512045.1 uncultured Thermoanaerobaculia bacterium | reverse complement strand
AGTAGCAGTCCTGATGGGATGGTGGAGCGACGGCCCGGACGTGATGTCCGGGCCGTTGTGCGTTATGGGGGTGCGGTGTGCTCTGGGGTGCGCGCGACAGGTGGGTGGGCTGGGCGAGTGGTCCGTGATGACCTCGGTTGCTGCTCGTGCTACAGCGCAATGTCGCAGGCGGCCAGAACCCCGCTCTCGAGGTCGTGCAGCTCTTCTTGAGTCAGGGCTCCGATCCGCTCGTTGAGCTTGGCACGGTCGAGGGTCGTGATCTGATGGCAGATGGCATACGAAGCCTGGTGGAGGCCGGACTGGGTCGATGCAACAGACACAACCGTCGGGCCTCGTAGAGCCTGGCTCGACGACGTGGTGAGAGGGATCACGATGACCGAACGCCACGTCGGCACCTCGTTGAACCCGTCGTTGGAGATGACGACAACGGGCCGTCGGTCGTGTTGCTCTGAGCCGGAACGCGGCATGAGATCGGCCCAGTACACCTCACCGCGTCTCACGGTCGTCCTCGTCGTATCCGCGCAGCTCTTCGGCGGCTGCACTCTCAAGCGTCGGATCGAGATCGTACTCGCCTCCGGCGTGACGGGCGGCGAAGCGGCGGATCTCCTCGCGCCGTTGCTCGCGTCTTCTCCGGCGAAGCCACTCTTCAATGGCGGCTCGGGCGAGCTTGGTGGCGGGAACGCCACTTCGGCGGGACTCTGCGAAGAGCTCGTTGTGCATCTCTTCTGGCAGCGGGAGGCTCAGCTTCTTGACTGATGATACAGGCAAAATTCTACCTCTTTTCTTGCACGAACATTCTAGCATGGTCTGGTAGCGGGAGGCTGAGGTGACGACGCAGCCGACGCGGAGACGAAGCGTTGGCCTTTGTGGAGGTTCTCCTGCGGGATCTCTCCACTCGCCGGGGTGCTGCGGGTGGGTCTGGGTTGATGGTTGGGTGGGGTGCTTTGCTTGGGCACGGAGGCTCGGTCGAGATGACGGGGCTGTTGGATGAGCGGGCCTTCTTCGAGGTCCGTCGTACCGAGGCTCGGTCGAGGGGACGGAGCGGGAGTTCAGAGTGATGAGCTCAGAGTGGAGAGTGCCGCCCGCCCGCCCCGGCTGGCGATGGCCGGGGCGTTGTTGTGGTGGCGGAGAGGTACGGTGGTCGGGGCATCCTGCCCCGACATGTCGCGCACCGGTGATGTCCGATCGCCCACCCCGCGTGCTCCGGCGTAGCCGCGGTGGTGGGAAGCGAAGCCGAGTCATCTCGACCGAGCTGCCATGAAGGGTGACCTCCGGCACGAGTCATCGGCGAAGCACAGGAGCGTCAGCCCAACGACGCCTGCCCCGGCGTAGCCGCGGTGGGTGGGCGGTGGGAAGCGAAGCCGGGTCATCTCGACCGAGCCACCGTGGCCACGCTGCTGGCTCGGCGCCATCCGGTGATGTTGCCGCGCCAGAGCACGTGGCGAGTGGAGAGATCCCGTGGGAGAAGGCGTGGCCAGACTGTCCCACGGAGTTGGATGGTCGCTCGCTCGCGTGTCAGTCTTCGGATGGGCGCCAGCATTCCACGAACTCGGCTGGAGTCTGGACCGTGACTGGTCCTCGCTGTGCTTCGGGAAAGTGACGGATGTTGCCGGTGATGAGCGGGACACCGAGGGTCTCTGCAACCTCGAGAAACGGTGCGTCGCTGGGATCGGGGAGGTCTGCCACTGATCGTGCGGCGATCGTCCACTCGCTGTTGCCGCGGACGTACTCGAGGATCTGGTCGACATCCGAGGCAGTGAAGTACGCGGCAAGCTCGAGCCGGCGGAGCACGTCCGCGTACTCTGCGACGATGCGGTCGTCGACACCGAGACAAAGCTCGCCCGAGCGGAGCAGATCGACGATTCGCCCGGGGTGTCCGAACGGGTTGATCATCCCTGACACGAGCACGTTGGTGTCGACAACCGCGATCATTCCCGGGCCTTTCGAGCGGCCTGGACCGCTCGTTCGACCGTTCCGTCGCCCGGGGGCTCGTCTGCTGCGCGTTCGCGGACCCGTCGGACTGCGCCGGAGAAGAGGCTTCGACGAATCTCCGCCAGCGTCGACTCCAGCTCTCCTGGCTCGACGCTGATGAGAACTGCTCGGGGCTGACCGTCCTTCGTGATGACGATCTCTCGCTCCTCGGTGAGCCGCTCCCAGAGCTCCTTTGTCTTCTTAAGGTCCTTGACCTGCAGGTATGAGGACATCATCAACTCCTTGCTAGGTCTCTATACGATCCCTATCATTCCCCTAAACATACCATGAGATCCAATCGGAGGCGATCTCTGAACGCGGTGAGCCCGATACGCTGGGGCACCCGCCACGACGCTGCAGCCGGTTGTAGAGCTCGTCGGTTCCGTTGGAGTGGCCGGCGCATGCCGGCCGGGTGGAGGCCGGTGGTTGGGGCTTCCAGCCCCGACCGATGGCGTCACAGCCAGAGACGGTCACCAGTTGTCGGTGACCTGCCGATCGATGCTCTCCGCGAACGGTGTCGTCTCGGGTTGGTGCCTGCTCTCAAGCGATCCTCATCGGCCGGGCGGTTGCGTGGCGGCGGTTCTCCTTCGGGATCTCTCCGCTCGCGGGGGTGCTACGA
>CAZEJK010000508.1:0-2639 GCA_964512045.1 uncultured Thermoanaerobaculia bacterium | reverse complement strand
GATGGCCGGGATCCGGCTGTCGGGGCCGGGACCGGGGCCAGGACCGGAGCCGGGCCGTTGCCTCGTCGCTCCTGTCAAGCGGGCTCGTTTCGAGTGCCCCTCACGCCGCGAGCGCATGCGCCCCAGCCGGCCTGCGCATCCCCGGTGTCATGTGCGGACGACGGGTGTTGTACAGCTCCACCGCCTGTGCCACAGCCCGACGAGTGTGATCCCCGCATCCTCCGCACCGGCGTGGTTTCCGTACCAGCACACCCGGCCCAGCCGGACCTGAGCCGCGAGGTGTACACCTGGCCGTACGACCTCCAGGCGCATTGGAAGGATGGTTGGGGCTACTCGAACGCGCCACCAACGGTGCTCGGCGCCCTCGCTCTGATGAAGAGCGCGAATCCACGTCTTGGCCCGAGTGAGCTGCGGCGGATCATCCGAGCCACCACCCGCGACGTGGACGGCTTCGCCGTGCTTGACGCCGAAGCCGCCGTCCGTGGTGCGCTGGCTCACGGGGTCGCTGCGGAGCCGACAGCCATGCCGACGCGATCACTCGGACGTCTGTCGGAGACTCAGCCGCTATACCGCTGACGGATGTTCGGCACCAGGTAGTCGTCGAACGCGCGGCGGAGATCGTAGACGGGGGACAGGCCCCAGTCCTCCCGCGCCGCGGAGTCGTCCACCTCTTCCGGCCACGAGTCCACGATCCGCTGCCGCTTCTCGTCCACGACGTAGGTGATCTCCGCTCCCGGGAACGCGTCGACGACGAGGTCGCGGAACTCCTCCGCGGACGGGTTGAAGGCGGTGATGTTGTACACGTCTTGGCGAAGATCGCTGCGGTCCGCCGCCGCCAATGCCAGGACCGCAGCCACGGCATCCGGCATGGCCATGAAGGGGATCCGCGAGTCCGGCCGCACGAAGCACGCGTACGGCTCACCCTTGGCTGCTGCGTGGAGCATCTCCGGGCCGTAGTCCGACGTCCCACCGGAGGGCGCCGTCACCGCCGAGATCAGGCCCGGGAACCGGATCGCTCGGAAGTCCACTCGGCCGCTGATTGGCTGGGCGGCCAGCTGCTTGTAGTGATGGGTGTAGTACCGCCCGAGGTGCTCGCAGTACAGCTTGTTGCAGCCGTACATCGTCACCGGGGTGTTCCAGACGTCTTCGCGAACCGACCCCGCGGCGCTCTTCGCCTCCAGGCTGGACAGGCCGTACGCCGCGATCGAGGAGGGGTACAGGAAGGTCACTGGCCGGCCATGGGACTCGCCCTGCGACTGCGCGAAGTCCAACAGGTTGAGGGTGCCCTCCACGTTCACCTGATGGGCAGTCACCGGCGTGAACTCTGAGCGCGTCGACAGCAGGGCGGCCAGGTGGAACACGGTATCCACCTCGTACTCCGAGATCACGCGCTCCAGGAGATTGGTGTCGAGGATCGATCCGGTGAACTCTCGTCTGACGTACGGTCGAAGCTCCTCGTCCAGCGGCTTCAGATCGATGGTGATCACTGTCGCGCCCTCGTGGGCCAGCTGCTTTACAAGTCCGTGACCGATCTCGCCGCTTGCACCCGTGATCAGCACCACTCGCTGACGCATAGCAACCTCCTCCAGGGTCCGATACACACCGCTCCCGCGCGCGGGGCCTCGATAGGGTCAACCAAGGTGTTCGCCCTGTCAAGCCGGACGGCTGCGAAGGCCAATCCGGAAGCGGAAACCGTCCGTGTCGTGATGGTGCCACACCGCGCAGTCACCATCTCATCATCGCGGCCTGGAAACGAGGGTCGCCAGCAGATGGCGGTTCCAATGCTGATCGCAGCCGATAGCTGTACACGTTTCAAGCACTTACGGAGCAGCAAAAACCACTAGATCTGGTATTGACAAGTGGATGATCCCCAACATATAGTGGTGGGTACAACGAGGCACACGGGTCAAGCGGACAGTATCAACGCTTCCAGGGAAGATCTGCCTCGACACGTCCAAGGGAGGCGAGACAGGTTATGCAGATCGCCAGACGGTTCACGCGTGCGGGATCGAGCCCGTATGAGGGTATGGAGTTCACCACCCGTTCCAGTGAGATCCGCGAGCCGAACGGCTCCGTTGTGTTTTCGATGGAGAACGTCCAGGTCCCGAAGAGCTGGTCCCAGGTCGCGGTGGACGTGCTCGTCCAGAAGTACTTTCGCAAGGCCGGGATACCCCAGCTCGACGAAGGCGGCGCCATCCAGCGAGACGCGAAGGGTCAACCGATGACCGGCCCGGAGCACGATGCTCGGCAGGTGTTCGGACGCCTCGCCGGTTGCTGGACCTTCTGGGGCCAGCAGAGCGGCTACTTCGACAGCGAGGAGGATGCGGCGGCGTTCCACGATGAGCTGTGCCACATGCTCGCCACCCAGATGTGCGCCCCGAACTCCCCGCAGTGGTTCAACACCGGCCTCCACTGGGCCTACGGCATCGACGGGCCGTCCCAGGGCCACTACTACGTGGACCCGGTGAAGAAGGTGCTCGTGCGCTCCGAGACCGCCTACGAGCACCCCCAGCCCCACGCCTGCTTCATCCAGTCCGTCTCCGACGACCTGGTGAACGACGGCGGCATCATGGATCTCTGGACGCGCGAGGCGCGGCTCTTCAAATACGGCTCGGGCACCGGCACCAACTTCTCGGATC
>CAZEJK010000507.1:0-2642 GCA_964512045.1 uncultured Thermoanaerobaculia bacterium | reverse complement strand
GAAGCCGCCTGCTGCCGGCACGAAGAAGGCCCACGACAGCTCGGTCGAGATGACGTTGCACGTGATGTGCGGCATGCTTCCGGTGGGCTCCGAACAGCGATCCAACGAAGCCGCCCGGCCCGCGAGACGCGGACCACTACAACCGGACCGGGGTGT
The DNA here is from genome assembly GCA_964512045.1 of uncultured Thermoanaerobaculia bacterium. GTDB lineage: Bacteria > Acidobacteriota > Thermoanaerobaculia > Thermoanaerobaculales > Sulfomarinibacteraceae > CAZEJK01. The sequence continues at coordinate 2,486 of CAZEJK010000507.1, read as the reverse complement.
TCTTCTATTGTGGTAGCCGGCGTCTCGCCGGCGGGTGGGTGGAGGGGTCCGCGTCCACGAGCCACGCAACGAAGCCGCCCGGCTCCGGTCATGGCCCCGGCCCTGGCCCCGGACGCCGGAAGCCGGCCCCGGAATCCGGAAGCCCCGTCCACCACAGCTTGTTTGGACTCACTCTTGAGCCTATATTCGCTTCATGGAGTCGATCAACGTCCATGAGGCCAAGACGCATTTCTCCAAGCTCCTCGCCCGGGTTGAAGCTGGCGAGGAGATCGTGATCTCGCGGCACGGGCGGCCGGTCGCACGCCTCGTGCCGCTGGGCCCGTCGCGCACACACCGGCAAAGCGGCACATGGACGGGGGAGCTCGAGATGTCGGAGGACTTCGACGAGGAGCTGCCGGAAGCGTGGCTCGCACCGATCGAGCCATGAAGATCCTCCTCGACACGCACGCCATGCTCAGGTGGCTGACGGATGCCCCGCGTCTTTCCGCCACCGCGTGTCAGACAATCGCCGACAGCTCCACAGAGCCCCTCTGGAGCTTCGCGAGCTCATGGGAGATCGCGGTCAAGATCGGTGTGGGTAAGCTCCGTCTCAATCGCCCGATCGGAGGCTGTGCCAGGCCCAACGAAAGCGCGATTGCGAGGATGGGTGGATTGTCGATGTACTGGGGTAAGAGGAGCCGGGGCATGTTCACGCTGCCTGGCGTACGATCTGGCCGTCGTTGGCGTGCCGCCTGTTTACAAGCACTGGTGCCAGGGCAGAAAACGTCAGCAATGCCGAGAATGTCTGACCTTCTGGTACCGGTAGAGGCATCATCTCGGAGTTGAGGATGAAACCCAGCAAATCCCCGGCGACGCGCCTGATCCGGAACAGCACGGCGGAGTTTCTGATCTTCACCGGGCAGGCGGGTGAGCAGAGCATCGAGGCTCGATACGAGGACGAAACGGTCTGGCTCTCCCAGAAGCTCATGGCGACGCTGTTCGACGTCGAGGTGCCCACCATCAACGAGCACCTGAAGAACATCTACAGCTCCGGTGAGCTGGACCGCGAGGCAACTCTTCGGAAATTCCGAACAGTTCAAACCGAAGGGAACCGGCAGGTCGAGCGGAGCATCGACTTCTACAACCTCGACGCCATCATCTCCGTGGGTTACCGCGTCAACTCCAGGCGCGCGACCCAGTTTCGCCAGTGGGCGACCCAGGTCCTCAAGGAGTTCGCGGTCAAGGGTTACGTGCTCGACCGCAAGCGGCTGGAGAACGGTACCTTCCTCGGCGAGGACTACTTCGAACGGCTGCTCGAGGAGATTCGGGAGATCCGGCTCAGCGAGCGCCGCTTCTACCAGAAGATCACCGACATCTACGCCACTGCGGTCGACTACAACCAGGACGCGCCCACCACGAGGGAGTTCTTCGCCAAGGTACAGAACAAGCTCCACTACGCGGTTCACGGCCACACGGCGGCCGAGCTCATCTCCGCACGGGCGGACAGCGAACAGCCCCACATGGGCCTCACCAGCTGGGAAGGCGCGCCGTCGGGCAAGATCCTCAAGTCGGATGTCTCCATCGCCAAGAACTACCTGACTGGGGAGGAGCTGGCTTCGCTGGGACGGATCGTCAGCGCCTACCTGGATCTCGCCGAAGAGCGTGCGAGACGGCGCATCCCGATGACCATGGAGGACTGGGCCAGGCGGCTGGACGCCTTTCTGGAGTTCGACGAGCGCGAGATCCTACAGGACGGCGGCAAGGTCACCGCCAAGCTGGCCAGAGAGTTTGCCGAGTCCGAGTTCGAGAGGTTCCGGATCGTCCAGGACCGGCGCTTTGAAAGCGACTTCGACAGAGAGATGAAGGCGCTGGAGGCGGAGAAGAAGGGTGAAGAATGAAGTCTGAAGTACGAAGTGTGAAAGTGGGGAGTAGGAGAGGCTGAAGGGCGAAGCGTGAGTAATCAAGGAAGCAATCCTGGAACCCAGGATCCTCGGACCGTCGAACCCGGGACCGTCGAGCCTGGGATCGTCGAGCTCCAGCTCGACGTCGGAGTTCGTCAAAAGCCCGGCTGGTACTCCGGCGCCTACCTCCCCCACCTCGATGCCGAGAATCTCATCCAGCACGTCACGTTTCACCTGGCTGACAGCCTTCCGAAATCGGCGCTTCGTCAACTAGAGCTGTCGATCGAAGACATGCCGGAGAACGAGAGAAAACAACAGCGGCGAGAGAAGTACGAAACGTTGCTCGACGCGGGGCATGGAAGCTGCGTGCTCCGTGAGCCGCAGGCGGCGGAGATCGTCCAGGACGCTTTGTTTCGCTTCGACGGCGAGCGCTATCGCCTTGTGGCCTGGGTGATCATGCCGAACCACGTCCACGTCTTGCTGGAGGTGCTTCCCGGGTTTCTGTTGGCACGGGTGGTTCAGTCGTGGAAGTCGTTCACGGCACGGCGGATCAACGCATGGCTGGAGGACGCAGGGCGTCGAGCTGGAGCTCGACGGTCCCAGGAG
>CAZEJK010000506.1:0-2648 GCA_964512045.1 uncultured Thermoanaerobaculia bacterium | reverse complement strand
AACCGCCTGGGCTACAGGCTCATCGGAGCGTGAGCTCAGCATCATGCCCAACGGCATCGCCGGAGGCCCCGGGCCGGCATCCGGATGGCCGGGGCCTGGGCCCGGTCCGGGTCCGATTCCGGGGCCGGGCTGCGGCGTCGTCGCGCCTGCCACGCCTGCTCGTTCCGATTGGCCCGCACGCCGCGAGCGCGTGCTTCCGATGACGACCTCTGTCAGGACGACACCGTCTCCGTCAGTGATACACCAGGACCTGGTACCGGTAGCTGAGCGTGACCCCCTCGCGTGGAGGGATGTCGAGCGTCCAGACGAGCTCGTTGCGGCGGTTGACGGCGTAGACGCCTTCCTCGAGCCGACGCACCTCCGGGTCGCGATCGGCCTCCAGCAGCTCACCCGAGAACCGCCGACGGATCACCATGGTGACGGCCTCGGCGCGGTGGTTCTGGGCCATCAGCTCACCCCTCACGGCCACCCGGCGGAAGGTGCGGCCGCCGACAGTCACGATCTCACGGTCTCCGCCCTCCTCGTGCTCGACCGCCCGGGTCGTGATCGACAGCGCGCGGGTGATGCGCAGGGTCACCTCGCCGCCGGGGTTGGTGAACGTGCTCATGGTCTGGCCGCGGAACCGGCCGTCCTCGACGATCATCGCCGCCCCGGTGGTCATCGGATAGCCGAGCGGGTTGGCAAAGCGGACCGCGTCCCACGGAGCATCGTCGTAGCGGTCGGGGTCCCGCTGACGCTCGTACTCCTCGATGTGGCGACCGTCGGCGCGGCGGGTGTCGGGCACCACCCAATCGACGATCCGCTCGTAGCTCACGCGGCCGGATCCGGTCTCGACGGCGAGCGCCTCGCCCTCTCCAAGGTCGCGCTCGCCGACCGGCAGGTAGTGCAGATCGAGCCCCTCACCACCGAGTGCGGCATCCGGAAGCGTGCCGTCACCACCGGGATCGGGTATCCGCACGGCCTGCTGGGTCATGACGTTCAGAGTGGCGGCGTGGGCCGGCTCGAGGCGCTGGTCGAGCTGACGGAAGAACGCCGCCCAGGTGGTCGTCGGCGACAGCGGCGAGGTCACATGCCCGAAGGTGACGTTGGGGTGCCCGGAGATCAGCACGATCTCGGTGCCCGCGAGATCGGCGAGCTCGTTCTTGACCACCGCCTTCTGTGTCACGACGAGCTGCTCCGGGTCCGTGAGGTCGACCTTGTAGCTCGGCGCCCACGCGATCCCCTTGGTGAGGTACGACAGCCGGATCGTCACACGACCCTTGCGGTTCGGGTTGACGTCGAACAGCAGTGCGGGCCTGCGCACCGTCGTGGTGGCCTCCGGGAAGCCGCCACCGGCGACGTCGACGCGAACGATGGAGGATGTGTCGATGAAGCTGGTCATCCCATCGTCACGCTCGAGCACCAGAAACCCCGACGGCAGCGTTGAGTCGACATCGACGACGGGGCGAGCGTCCACTGACCCGAACCAGTAGCGGTGCCGCTCCCGGCGGTAGCTCCGGTCCCACTCGCGCTCCGATCCGGGACTCTCTATGGAGGCAACCGTTCCGCTGATGGGGACAGGCTCACCCCGAAGGAGCAGCTCGACCCGGCGTCCCGCGAGGGAGCGCTGGAAGGCGAACAGCTGGCCCGCAGGAAGCGGGACCTCGACCTCCGTCTCCGTGGCCGTCGTCTCGACTGAGGCATCGCTGACCACCCACCACGTTCCGTGCAGCGGGATTGGCGGATCGTCCAGCCGGTACGTCCCGGCGCCGGGCACCACGATCTCCTCGGTCATCACCGCCAGCCCGTTCTTGAACAGCCCGGCGGAGACGGCACGCCGCTCCATCACCGGCTCCGGCTCCGCTGTCGCTGCCGTCGCGGCGAGAACCAGCGCCACCAGTCCCCACGTCCAGGTCGCACCTCGCATGCTCCACCTCCGTCGTTCGATCCCCCATTGTCGCCGATCGCGCCTGCGCAACTGAATACCGGCGTATCTCCGAAATAGCGAGGCATCCGCCGGGAACCGGATGGCCGGGAGCCGGCAGCCCGGCTTCGCCTTCCTACCACCCAAACCCGGGGCTACGCCGTCTCGAGACCGCAGTCGTCCAACGAAGCCTCCCCGGCGCCCGACTCCCGGACCCTCGATCATCGGGTCGACCGAGCACGATGCTGATTGGGCGTTGGTCGACGCGGAGGATGCGCGAAACTGCCAGGCGCTCATCCGGGACCGGCTACCGGCTATCGGGACCGGGACCAGGGCCGGCACCAGACGGTGGCGGTCCTCCCACGGGATCCCTCCGCTCGCCATGTCCTCCGGTGACATCAGCAAAGCCGTTGGCTCTGGAGCCCTCCGCAACGCCACGAACGCTCGGTCGAGATGACGACGTGGGTGGTTGTGGAGGCGTGCTCCGCGGAATGCGTCGCGCAGGTGGCGAGTGGCTCCGGAGACCAAGACGCCGTCTGCGGGGATAAACCCCGCAGCTACGAGAAGGCGTCGGAGGACCCCGTAGGCGTGGGAACCAAACCCGCACGCGAGTCGTCCAACGAAGCCAGCCCGGCTCCGGTCCCCGTCCCGGCCCCCGACCCGGAAGCCGGCAGCCGGCCCCGGACTCCCGGACCCTCGATCATCGGGTCGACCGAGCGCCATGCTGATTGGCCGCTGGTCAACG
>CAZEJK010000505.1:0-2648 GCA_964512045.1 uncultured Thermoanaerobaculia bacterium | reverse complement strand
GGTAGCCCTGCTTCTCGACGCGCAGGGTGTGGGCGCCGGGCTCGATATCCATCAGGTAGAGACCGTCCTGACGCTCACTGGTGACGCCGATCAGGGTGTCGTCGAGGGAGACGCGCAGGCCGGGCTCGGCGAGGACCTGGACGTCGCCGGCCGAGCACAGGGTCGCCGCACAGGTTGCCAGGAGACAGAGCAGAACGGCTCGCCAGGTTGTCGCCATGGCTGACTCCGGGTGGGCTCAGCTCGCTCCGTCGACCCGGGCCATGATCTCGTCGGTGAGGTCCAAGGCGGGGTCGACGGCGAGAAAGCCCGAGGTGCCCTTGGCAAAGATGATGGCGAGTCCCTTTTCGGCTCGGATCTCCTCGATGGTGTCGAGGACCTGCTTCTCGAACACATTGAACAGCTCAGTGCGCCGTGCCTGGACAGCGCGCTCGAGGTCCTCGGTCTTCCGGTCGATGTGGATCTTCTCCTCCTCGAGCACCTCGCGCAGCTCCTCCCACTGCTCGTCGGACAGGCTGTCCCGGTGGCGTCCGACCTCGGCGTTGCGCTCGGCCAGATCCGCTTGCTCCTTCTTCAGGTCATCCAGCGCGCGCATGAACTCGTTGCGGAGCTGCTGGCGCAGCGCCTCGGCACGCTCGGACTCGTTGATGATCTGCGGGACATCCACATAAGCGACCGACAGCTGCGCGGTCGCGGGGACCGCCATCAACATCACAGCTGCCAGCACCGTCAGTGCACCAATGGAACGCATTACAACCCCCTCCTTCACTGCGTTGCGGTCTCGTTGTCGGACCGGGCTCGGCGACATTATAGGTCTTCCGGAGCCGTTTTCGCGATCAACGCTCCGTGTCGGTCCTGATATCCTCACCGGGTCCGAACGACGCCGAAGGAGGCAGCATGGGGAGCACCGTGGCGTTCGACAACGAGCGCTATCTGGCGGAGCAGAGCGAGGCGATCCTCGAGCGGATCGAGCAGGTCGGCGGCAAGCTGTATCTCGAGTTCGGTGGCAAGCTGCTGTACGACTACCATGCGGCCCGAGTGCTGCCCGGGTTCAATCCGAACGTCAAGATGCGACTGCTCCAACAGCTGGCTGGGAAGACGGAGATCATCCTCTGCATCTACGCCGGTGATATCGACCGCCGGAAGGTCCGGGCCGACTTCGGGATCACCTATGACGCGGACACCTTCAAGCTGATCGACGACATCCGCGACCACGGTCTCGACGTGGCGGCGGTGGTGATCACCCGGTTCGAGGGCCAGCCAGCTGCCGAGGTGTTCCGCAGCAAGCTCGAGCGACGCGGGGTGCGGGTGTACACCCACCGTTCGATCGTCGGCTACCCCTCCGAGATCGGTCGGGTCGTGAGCGACGCCGGCTACGGCACCAACCCGTACGTGGAGACCGAAGCACCGCTGGTGGTGGTCAACGCCCCCGGCCCGAACAGCGGCAAGATGGCCACGTGCCTGTCGCAGGTGTACCACGAGCACCGGCGCGGCGTGCAGGCCGGCTACGCCAAGTTCGAGATGTTCCCGATCTGGAACCTGCCGCTGCGCCACCCGGTGAACGTGGCGTACGAGGCCGCCACCGCCGAGCTCCACGACGTCAACATGATCGATCCGTTCCACCTCGAGGCGTACGACGAGCGGGCGGTGAACTACAACCGCGATATCGAAGCGTTCCCGTTGCTCCGCCGGATCCTCGAGCGGATCACGGGCCAGTCGATGTACCAGTCGCCCACCGACATGGGAGTGAACCGGGCCGGGTTCGCCATCGTCGACGATGCGGCGGCGCGGGAGGCGAGCCGCCAGGAGCTGATCCGGCGGTACTTCCGCTACGCCTGCGACGTGGCGCTGGGCAACGAGCAGCCGGAGTCGGTTCGGAGAATCGAGGGGCTGCTGGAGGAGTTCGACCTGCGACCCGAGGACAGGGCGGTGGTGGCGCCGGCGCGGACCGTGGCGAGCGAGGCGGAGCGGAAGGCGGACCGAGGCCACCGGGGTGTGTTCACCGGTGCGGCGGTGGAGCTGGAGGACGGCACCATCGTCACCGGCCGCAACAGCCCGCTGCTGCACGCGGCCTCGGCGTTGGTGCTGAACGCCATCAAGGTGCTGGCCGGGATTCCGGACCACCTGGACCTGATTAGCCCGGTGGTGATCGACTCGATCCGTACACTGCGCAAGGACCTGCTGGGGCGCTCGTCGATCAGCCTCAACCTGGAGGAGACGTTGATCGCGCTGAGCATCTCCTCCACCACCAACCCGACCGCGCACGAGGCGATGCACACATTGCCCAGGTTGCGCGGCGCGGAGCTGCACATGACACACCTGCCGACCCCTGGCGACGAGCGCGGCCTGCGCCGGTTGGGGGTCAATCTGACCTGCGACCCGAGCTTCGCCTCCACCAAGCTGTTCGTGTCGTAGGGTCTCTCCGATGTCACGTTGAGGGATTAGGGCAGACAGCACAGACCGATCTTCGGGCCGTGGTAGTGCTGCTGGGTGCCCGATCCGGACCCGCCCATGCCCCCAGCCTGCGAGACGCAGGCTTCCACAACTGAAGAGCGCCGCGTCCCGCAGCCACCCACCGCGGCTACGCCGGGGCACGCGCGGGCCACTACAATCGGACTGACTGCTCTTCGATTGTGGCAGCCGGCGTCTCG
>CAZEJK010000504.1:1959-2656 GCA_964512045.1 uncultured Thermoanaerobaculia bacterium | reverse complement strand
CGCCTTGGGCGGCTCACATCTGAATGCCCCCGGCTTTGCCGGGGGATCATTACCTATGATCATACTATATATCATATTACTGCCGACGCAAGATATGTGTCAGGGAGCTCGTCGGCCTCCGGAGGGGACCGTCCACGAACCACACAAGGGGGCCTCTCACCTGCAGCCCGACAATCGAGGTCGGGGAGTCACCCGTTACGATCGGCCGGGCAGAGCACGTTCTGACCGGGACAGGGGTGTCTGCTATAACGGGAGCGATGCACCTGCGAGTATGTGACGTTGTGTCGACAGCCCTGACAGGAGGGCGGTGCTGGCTCGGTGTAGGTTGTGAGCTCCGCATGGTGATCGTGGCGACGCTCATCTTGACGGCCACCGGTCTCCCCGCGGTAGGCAGCGAGATCCCGCGGCTGCCGCCTGGACAGCACCTGACGACGCTGCCGTTCGGCTACTTCGAGGCGGTGCCGGACGCCGCCCGCGGGCCGCTCGAGGGCCTCCTCTCCGAGGCGGTGGCGCGAGGCATGCGGACTGTCTCCTATGAGCTCGACTGGTCGGAGATCGAGACGGCTCCCGAGGTGTACGACCTGGACGCGTTCGAGGCTCGCCTCGACGACTGGGCCGAGCAGGGCCTCACGCTGCCGTACCTGAACATCAGCGCCATCTCCATCGGCAGCCTCGGCGCGCCGGCAGATCTCCTCGA
>CAZEJK010000504.1:0-1949 GCA_964512045.1 uncultured Thermoanaerobaculia bacterium | reverse complement strand
GCAGGACAATGGCTGTCCCAATCCAAGGTGGGCATGTGGCGCGCAGTTGCTGGACCCTGTTCGAGCTGGGCGGCTATGGCCGCGTCGACTTCCGGATCACCGAAACCGGCCTGGGGGGACAGGCAGATCTCCTCGATCCGGAGGACCCGCTGCGGTTCGTGGATGGCCGCCGGGTGGACGACCCGCTGATCGTCGACCGCTACCTCGCCATGCTCGACGCGGTGGTGCCCGTGCTCCTCGATCACGGCGGCTGGGTGCTGATGGCCGGCAACGAGGTCAACGCCTACTTCGAGGACGTTGATGCCTCGGAGGCGGAGCACTTCGTTCGGTTCCTCGAGCAGGTGCGGGCGCACGTCCACTCGAGCTGGCCGGACCTTCCTGTCGGGGTGATCCTGACCTCACAGGCCGTCTTCAACGATCAGCCGTGGTTGACGCCGATCCTCGAAGCCACCGATGTCGCCGGCTTCAACTTCTATGCCGGACGGCCTGACTGGACGGTTGAGACCGATCCGGAGGTGGTGCGCGGCTGGTTCCGGCAGATCGCGGAGGCAACGGGCGACCGGCCGATCTTGATCCAGGAGCTCGGGGCGCCGTCGAGCTACGAGGACCGGCCGACGACCATCGGCTGCACGCTCGAGCAGCAGGCGGTGCTGCTCGCCGCCATGGCCGACGAGATCGGCGCCGAGCCGCGCGTCCGCTGGGTGTCGTGGTTCAAGATGGTGCCGTTCAGCAACGCGTTCGCCGACGCGTATGTCGATCTGATCGCCGCCGAGCCGGGCCTGCCGCAGTGGTTTCTCGACCGGTTCCGGGAGCACCTGCGGGGCTACGGGCTTGCCCGGTTCAGCAACGGCTCGCCCAAGCCCGCGTGGTCGGCGTTCCTCGATGCCCTCGAAGCACGCCGCCGGCCACCGCGGCTTCCTGAAGGCCGGGCTCGGGGGAGGTGAGCCATGACCAGACGGCTCGTTCAGCGGTATCGATACTGGGCTCATTTCCGCGTCGACAGCGGGATGCCCGGCTGCGCTCCCCCCAGCCGATGCCGGACTCCGCTGTGGCGCGGCCGGCCCGCGTGGCGCTGAAGCCCTGGCCACCGGGGTTGACCGATTGACCGTTGATCACCGCGCTCGCTGTCAACGCTGCATGCAGGGCGGCGTCTCACGACGGATGCGGCGAAGGATGTCGAGCGAATGCGGGGTGGATCACGCGGCGAAGGTGTCCCGTGTCGTCGCTGTCGCCAGCAAGGAGAGCGGCACCCCGCCGATCCTTCGCCTGTCGTTCGATAGCTGTGAACAGTGAGCGAGAGTCCGCGTTGCCGTGACCGCGCGGTCATCTGCCGTCGCTTCTCCTTGGGTGCCACATATCCCAAAGCCTCGAAGCTCCGCGTTGAGTTCCTGGAAGGCCTGACTCCAGGCTTTCGAAGCCCAGCGTCGAAGCGAGATCCATCTGTGCACCTCAGAGCTTTGGGAAACGTGGGACCTAGTCCACGGCAGAACCGCTCAGCTGAGGTCTGGAGGTGCTCGGCGACATCGAGGCGATCGATCGCCGTACGACCCAGGAGGCCGTGGGTCTGATGGATCGCGTCTGTGCGATGACCTGGAAGCTCATCGGAGGCTGAACGAAGCTCGCTTCCGCAGCCGCCTCGCCGGCGGCCGCGGGCCGGCCTCCGGATGGCCGGGGCCTGGGCCGGGGCCAGAACCGGGACCGGAGCCGGGCTGCGGCGTCGTCGGTTCTGCGAGTGAGAGTGGGTGGGCGGGGGAGCTAACACATAACCCGGACGAGCCGGAGCCAAACAGGGGGCATGATCGAGGCGACTGACAGCTGGGAGTGGAATCAACGCAAAGGCGCCACGTTGCGATGGCGCGAGGAGAAGCTGAATGACCGAGAACGAGATCAGCAAGGTGGTCGAGGGCTGCTGGAGAGCGTGTATGAAGAGGCGCTGGCCTACGAGCTCG
>CAZEJK010000503.1:0-2666 GCA_964512045.1 uncultured Thermoanaerobaculia bacterium | reverse complement strand
CGAATGGTGACCACAACATGTAGGGGGTGGTGGAGCTAACCGACCACCCCCCTTTTTGAATTTTTAATGCCGCCCTCCCGCCCCGGAGCCTGCTCTGCGAGCTTCAAGGATCGAAGAGTGGTGGAGGCTCTCGCTGCAAGGGCAGATGGGCGGGCGGGGGAGCTCATACCAAATCCCTAGCACCTCACCGCTACGCGGGCGCGGGACCGGCGCCTTCGGAGCATTACTTTGGTTGCGGCCCGCGGCCGCGTTAGTGACGTGCCTCACAGCCAAATCGCACATCAGGACCTATATTGAAGATGTCCGATAGCATTCCTCCTCCTCCCTCAGCCCGGTTCCCCGCCGGGCACTCCTTTTTTTGCGAGCACACTTTCGACCGTCGCGCGGTCTGTCGACGCTATACTCGCCGGCAGCAGCACGGAGGAGGTGCAGCATGAGGTTGAACTGCTCGCTGCTTTTCGTTGGAGTGCTCACAATGGCAGCCCTGATGACGCCAGCTCCCGCGCCGGCGGGCCAACCCGCAATCCCGGCGGAGGTGGTCTCCGCCACGATCGATGAGCTGATCGCCGACCACGGTGACGAGCACGCCGAGCGCATCCGACGCGGCGTGTCCCAGGTCGCGGAGCGCTGGTGGCCCGAGGATGGCGACCCCACCGCGTTCCGAACGTTCTGCTTCTCCGAGCTCGTCACGGAACCCAAGCAGCTGACCGCTACCTTCGCGCGCCTCCAGGACGTACTGGAGCAGATCGAGGGGCATCTGCACGAGGTCCAACGGGAGCTCCGTCGACCACAGGACCTCGACCTGGGACCGGTCCTGCCGGTGGATCGGCGGCTCGCCGGCATCGACCTGTCTGCGCACGTCACCCCCGACCTGTTCGACTCGAAGGTCGCGTTCATTGCCCTGTTGAACTTCCCCGTCCACACCCTCGAGCAGCGGCTGGAGCTCGGCCACCGGTGGACCCGCGCGGAGTGGGCACAGTCCCGGATGATGGACCGCTTCGCCACACGGGTTCCGGCGGAGGTGGGCCAGGGGATCGCGGCAGCGATCAGCGACGCCGCAGCGTACGTGGCCGGCTACAACATCCGCATGGACCGGCTCGTGACGGCTGACGGCGCGACGCCGTTCCCCGACGGGCTCCGGCTGATCAGCCACTGGGGCTTGCGCGACGAGATCAAGGCGCTGTACGCCACACCCGAGCCGCTCCAGCGGCAACGGATGATCGCGACCGTGATGGAGCGGATCGTGCGCCAGGAGATCCCCTCCGTAGCGATCGACAACCCGGAGGTGTACTGGCGTCCCGACACCAACCGGATCGGACCCGCTCCGGACCAGGCCTCCATCGAGACGGATCGCGAGCCCGACGTCCGCTACGAGCACCTGCTCGATGTGTTCGACGCCCAACGCGCCGCCGACCCGTACGTCCCGACGGCGCCGACCTTCATCGACCGCCAGTTCGAGCTGCAGCGACAGATCCCGGAGGCACAGGTCGTCGCCCTGCTCGACAGCGTCCTCCGCTCCGAGGAGGCGAAGCGCATTGCGAAGCTGATCGAGCATCGCCTCGGCAGACCGCTGGAGCCGTTCGACATCTGGTACCCAGGGTTTGCTGCGCGCGGCGAGCGCGACCCTGCTGTCCTCGACCGGATTGTTCGCGAGCGGTTCGCGGACGTCGCAGCGTTCAATGCCGAGCTGCCCACCATGCTCCAGGCGCTCGGCTTCACGCCAGAGCGCGCCGCCTGGCTCGACGAGCGGATCGAGGTGGATCCCGCGCGCGGCGCCGGACACGCCATGGGCGCCGTTCGCCGCGGCGATGCGGCCCATCTGCGCACCCGGTTCGGCCCTGACGGCATGGACTACAAGGGGTTCAACATCGCCATCCACGAGCTCGGTCATAACGTGGAGCAGGTGTTCTCACTGGACGGGATCGACCACTGGTTCCTGTCAGGCGTTCCGGCTCCTGGCTTCACCGAGGCGATCGCGTTCGTGTTCCAGAACCGCGACCTGGAGGTGCTCGGGATGAGCCCGGCCGGGGCCGAGCGCGACCTGCAGGCGCTGGACACGCTGTGGAGCGTGGTGGAGATCGGCGCCGTGTCGATGGTGGAGCTGAGGACGTGGCACTGGCTGTACGACCACCCCAACGCTTCCCCGCCCGAGCTCCGCGCCGCCCAGATCGGCTTCGCACGCGAGGTATGGTCCGAGTACCTGGAGCCACTTCTCGGCACCGGTCCGTCCGACCTGCTGGCGATCTACTCGCACCAGCTCGGCTACCCGTTGTACCTGCCGAACTACGCCCTCGGACACCTGATCGCGTTTCAGGTCGCCGGGCACCTTGCCGACCCGGAGGTCGATTTCTCGACCGAGATCGAGCGGATCACGCGCCTCGGGAACCTGACGCCGGAGGCGTGGATGCGCGCCGCGGTTGGCGAGTCACTCTCGGCCACACCGCTGCTCGGTGCGGCCCGCACCGCCATGGATCGCCTGGATGGGGAGGCGGCACCTCGCTAACGCGGCCGCGTAGCGGTCAGCGATCAGGTGTTGGGCACTCGCTCCCACGCCCACCCAGTCTCACTCGCAGGAGCAACGACGTCACAGCCCGGCTCCGGTCCTGGCCCCGGTCCCGGCCCCGACAGCCGGATCCCGGCCATCCGGTCCCCGGCGCATGCCTCGA
>CAZEJK010000502.1:0-2669 GCA_964512045.1 uncultured Thermoanaerobaculia bacterium | reverse complement strand
CTGATCAAGTGCGCCCATGGGCGCACGGACCGCGGACGTCCCGTCCGCAGGGTTGAGCGCCGGAGAGCGTGGGTGGGGACCTTTGGAGAACCTGCGCCCATCTCACCCACGCCGTCATCTCGACCGAGCTTCCATGGCCTGGCTGCGAGCCGTCAACCAATCGCGGTCGAGGACCGGTGGCAGGACGTGGCGAGCGGAGAGATCCCGTCGAAGAACCTCGAGGCTCCGGCACTGGCGCTGGTCCCCGCCCCGGATGCCGGTCGCCGGTCCCGGACCTTTGCAGCCCTGCCCATCGGGTCGGCTCGTCAGCGCTCTGGTTGCTCACGCTTCGGTGTTGACCTCAGAGGTCCATTTGCTGTGCGACCGACTACGACGCTCCGTACTTCGTGTCGACCAGTCAGGTCAGCGGTGACTGCTTGGTCATCATCCGGTGTCGGTAACCGGCTGCCGGCCTCCTGGGCCGGGTCCGGGTTCGGCACCGGGTCAGGTGTCCGGTGCCGGCGAGCTGCGCTCGCTGGATGGAGCAGCCCGCCTGAAGCGGTACACAGCGGGGGACGGCCGTGCGCTACTCCACGAGGTACCGCTGCTCGAACTCCTCGAGGGTGATGTCGAGGTTGGAGATGTCGAGAATGATGAAGGGGGGAATGTCAGGGTCTCCGTAGACGTCCGGCGCGAACACCCGAAGCTCGACCCCTTCGAACCACACCGTCGGCTTCTCGGAATCAGCGTGTTCCTCGAGCGAGCGAACGGTCTCCTCTGCTCCACTGGTGACCTCCAGATCGATGAAGCTGCGCACCGGCTCGCTGGGTTCACGGGGTTGCCATTGAGCGTATCCCCTGGGGATCGCAGTGATATCTGTTCTGTCGATGAGTGGTCGGCTTCCGTCACGAGATAGGAGAGCAAAGCTCACGTCCGGTGCCAGCTGCTGGCGGGTGAAGCAGACGGTACGGTTCTCCTCGAAGTGCTCAAACTCGTCGAAGCTTGGCGGGCTGAAGAGCGAGTCGTCGATCGAGACGTTCCACTCCATCTCCTCGAACACCAGGCGACGGTACTCTGCCTCGTCCCGGTCGCCGCCTTCGAGCTCCATTGCGATGGGTAGCGCGCTGTCCGTGGCCACACTCGCATGCTGCCGCGGCCGGGATCGAACTCCTCGAGGCGGGCGAGCGCAGTGGCGAACGTCTCCTGGACGACGTCGCACGCCAGGTCGCGGTCGCCGCGAGTCCGATAGTAGGCGAAGGTGTACACGAAGTCGGCGTGGGCCCGGAACCACCGCTCCACCTCCGTGCTGTCCCGCTGCCGCAACGCCTCGAAGTCGACCTCGTGCTCTTTCATCTCACACACCAATGTACGCCGACCGGCTCGAGGTTACGCGGGGTCGGCCGCGCGGGTGTGCAGGCTCCGGGCGACGCTACTTCGTCACGTTGATGACACCCACTGCGGGCTCGCCGCCGCCCGCGAAGTACACCGTGTAGTCGATGGAGATCGCCTCCGGCTGCGCTGAGCCCGAGAGCTCCACGCGGTCGATGCTCGGGTTCGGGACGTTCGAGCCGGTGCCGACCAGGTCGCCGAGTGCGTTCACCGCGATGGTGACAGTGCCGAACGTCTGCGAGCTGCCGCTCACGTTGAAGCCGTGCACGCTGTAGCTGCCAGAGAACATCTCGGCTGGCGGGTCCGTGGACCCGAACACCGAGCCGTCCAGATCCAGCGTTAGGTTGAGCATCTCGGTCGTCGTGTCGACATCGATCACCGCCGATGCCGCGCCGCTGCTACCGAACGTGATGTTCTCCCAGCTCCCTGAGTAGGTGCCCTCGAAGTCGGTGGCCTGGAACTGCTGTGTGTTGGCGACGGCGGCAGCGAGGGTGAACGGATCGCCGCTGGACTCGTCCACGCGGGATCCGGCAAACCAGGCGCCACCAGAGTCGATGGTGATCTGGGCGACCACCTCGCCCGGCTGTCCAGAGACCATGTCGGTGAGGGGTGCGAAGAACGCGCCCCACGGTGGGACGGTGTACGAGCTGCTGCCGAGGGAGTCGCCGGCAGGGGTTCTGGCCGCGACCGTGAAGCTCGCTCCGGAGGCATCGGCCACGGCAAACAGGTTCGAGCGGCTGGCGGCGCTCTGTTGGAGACCCGGGATCCAGGCTGTAACGGTTCCGTCAGCAGCCAGCTTGTCGGCGGCTGTGAGCCCCTCGAAGCCCTGGCCGAAGGTCGTCGAGCCCTGCAGGTTGTAGATCCGCGAGTTCACCGCGACCGGCATGTCGCTGACGACTCGGAACGCCCCGCCAGCACTCGAGAGCCCGACAAGGCTCTGAATGACGTCCTCGAGCACGCTCTCCTGACCACTCGGGATGCTGAGCGTGAACGGCGTTGCACTGGAGTTGTCCTGATCTCGCGGCAGCCAGTAGATCTCCACGTTGGCGGTGAGTGGGCTGGTGTTGACGATGTACAGGTCCATCTGCCAGACCGACGTGCCGGCACCAGAGCCTCTGGCGCCGGCTGGCACCACGATATCCGTGGCGGGAGTCAACGCTATCGCCGATGTTGCGGCAATGACAACAGTCACGAGTACGCTCCACGCTTTCTTCTGCATGATCTGCTCCCTTCTGTGTATACGGTATGATACCACGACGCAGTCTCATCAAGTGTGATGATCGAGAAGCGTGTGATCCGCC
>CAZEJK010000501.1:0-2673 GCA_964512045.1 uncultured Thermoanaerobaculia bacterium | reverse complement strand
CCCGCCTCCTCAGCAGGCGGGACTACAGACCTCCGGGGATATCCACCAATTGAGAGCTCTGAGCTCTTCAGTCGACATTGGTCTTGAGGACGGCCACGAACGCCTCCTGGGGGATCTCGACCGAGCCGAACGAGCGCATCTTCTTCTTGCCCTTCTTCTGCTTCTCCAGGAGCTTGCGCTTCCGGCTGATATCGCCGCCGTAGCACTTGGCGGTGACGTCCTTGCGGTAGGCGTTGATGGTGGTGCGCGCGATGATGTTGCGCCCGACCGCGCCCTGGATGGCGATCTTGAACTGCTGCCGTGGGATCGTGTCCGCCAGCCGCTCGCAGTAGTGCATTGCGCGCTGGCGCGCCTTCTCGCGGTGCACGAGCTGCGCGAGCGGCTCCACCGACTCGCCGTTGACCAGGATGTCGACCTTCACCACGTCGGTGGGGCGGTACTCCACGATCTCGTAGTCGAACGAGCCGTACCCCTGCGTGACGGTCTTGAGCCGGTCGTAGAAGTCGAACAGCACCTCGGCCAGCGGCATCCTGGACGTCAGCTCGACCCGCCCTTCGGCCAGGTAATGGAAGGTCGTGTCCTCGCCGCGACGCTCGCGGCACAGCTCCATGACCGGTCCGATGTAGGTGTCCGGCATCATCACAGACGCCTTGATGTACGGCTCCTCCACCTGCTCGATGGTGCCTTCCTCTGGGAACAACGAGGGGTTGTCGATCTCCACCAGCTCGCCGTCCGTGCGCGTGAGCTTGTAGCGGACCGACGGCGCAGACAGCAGCAACGACAGGTCGTACTCACGCTCGAGCCGCTCCTGCACCACCTCCAGGTGCAGCAGACCGAGAAACCCGCAGCGGTACCCAAACCCGAGCGCCGCAGAGGAGTCCTTCTCGTACACCAGCGACGCGTCGTTGAGCTTCAGCTTCTCCAACGCCTTCCCCAAGTCCTCGTAGTCTTCCGAGGACACCGGGAAGACCGAGGAAAACACCACCGGCTTGGCCTCCTTGTAGCCAGGAAGTGGCGCTGCGGCGGGCGCATCGGCGTCAGTGATCGTATCTCCGATGTTAATGTCCGACACCGACTTGACGCCAGCGAACACGTAGCCGACACCACCCGCCGAGAGCGCCTCCACCTCCACCTTGCGCAGCTTCAAGAGGCCGACCTCCTCGACGTCGTAGACAGCGTCGGTGTGCATCAGCAGCAGCCGTTGCCCGGCACGCAACGTTCCCTGCTGCACTCGCACCAGCAGCATCGCGCCCCGGTAGGGATCGTACTGAGCGTCGAAGATCAGGGCCTGCAGCGGCGCCTTGGGATCGCCGGACGGTGCAGGGAGACGGTGGACAATCGCCTCGAGCACGCCATCGATACCAGTTCCCAGCTTCGCGGAGCACTGGACCACATCGGTAGCGTCCAGCCCGAGGTCCTCCTCGATCTCCTCGGACACCCGCTCCACATCCGCCGACGGGAGATCGATCTTGTTGATCACCGGCAGGATCTCCAGGTCATACTCGAGGGCGAGGTACATGTTCGCCAGCGTTTGCGCTTCCACGCCCTGGCTGGCATCGACCAGCAGCAGCGCGCCCTCACAGGACATCAACGACCGGCGCACCTCGTGCGAGAAGTCCACGTGGCCAGGCGTATCGATCAGGTTGAGCTGGTACGTGTCGCCGTCCTCGGCGACGTAGTTCATGGTGATCGAGTTGCTCTTGATGGTGATCCCGCGCTCTCGCTCGATGTCCATCGAGTCGAGGATCTGATCGCGGAACTCCCGCAGCTCCACCGCCCCACAACGCTGGATCAGCCGATCGGCCAACGTCGACTTCCCGTGGTCGATGTGGGCGATGATGCAGAACGTGCGGATGTGCTTCACGTCACTCTCTCTTTCCGGCCCGACTATCGCTGCTGCGCCTTCACGGCCGTCAGGAGGCTCGTGCGCACACTCGGCGCAGACCCCCTATTGTACTGCCCGATCGTTCTCCGCGCTGGCTGTCTCGCGATCGCCGAGGAGGCTCGGGTTACCTGCTGCCGCCGCTGGCGAGGCGGCATCCCATTGCGATCGACAGGAGCTTGGACTCCTCGCCATCGGCGCGGCTCGTCAAGACGCACGGCGCCGAGGTGCCAACGACGACCGCCGCGAGACGAGCCCCTGCGAGGATCGTCATCGCCTTGTAGAACACGTTTCCCGTCTCGATATTCGGGAAGAGAAGGATGTCGGCGGCTCCCTCCACTGGGGTGCGGAGCCCCTTGATCGCGCACGCCTCGGGAGAGAGGGCCACGTCGAGTGCCAACGGCCCATCCACGATGGCGCCGGGGATCTGCCCTCGCTCCGCCATCTTCGCCAGCACTGCGGCATCGGTGGTGGCACTCATCTTCTCCGACACCTTCTCGGAGGCAGCGAGCACCGCAGCACGAGGGGTCTCGATGCCGAAGCTGTGGGCCGCAGCGATGCAGTACGACAGGATCTTCACCTTGGTGGGCAGATCCGGCGCCGGAATAATCGCGACGTCCGAGGCAAACAGCAGCTTGCCATGGCGCTCGACGTACGCCGGCAGCTCGAACAGCGTCAGATGGGTCAACACGGCGCCCTTCGGCAAGAGACCGGTCTCCTTGTCGAGGATCAGGCGCATGTACTTCTCGGTGCCGATCAGACCTTTCATCAGCACGTCGGCAGCGCCGCTG
>CAZEJK010000500.1:0-2677 GCA_964512045.1 uncultured Thermoanaerobaculia bacterium | reverse complement strand
GGAACCCGAACAGCTGGTCGACGATGACCAGGTCCCGGGCCGCGCCGTCTGCGAGGTGCTCGAGGCCCTGGCCCTCGAGCTGGGCGGCGTAGGACTTGGCGTCGTAGGTGTCCGTGAAGCCGACGCGGGCGAGTTCGCCGTCGGAGCAGAAGGTCTGGTTGGGGACGGTGCGGTACAGTCGCTCCAGGCCGCCGGGGTACTTGCGACGGATGGCGTCGATGCGGATGACGACGGAGATGGCTTCAGCAAGGACGGACATTGGGCTCCTTTCTGGGGCGGGTGGGTATGGGTTCAGTATGGCAGGTGGGGGCTCCATCGTGCGGAACGGCGAGAGTGATCGACGGGTGCCAGGTCAGGTCGAGGTCAGCACGCCGTAATCGAGCAGAGAATTGCCGCCGCCCTTCTACTCGGACGGCGGCGATGACTCCTCTCCAACGGACACTTGGTCGTCGATACCGATATCCCCGAGGATTTGAAGCACGTCGCTCCGCAACGTCCCAATCTTGCCTTTCTCGGTCGAGACCACGACGTCAATTGCCACACGGATCTCCTGCCCCTCCCTCAGCTTCGGCAAGAGCTTCGTTCCCAGGCGGTTCCACGATTCCACCGGCACTTCACCACGAATTCGCAAGACTTGATGCTCCGCTACCGGCACCGACTCTCCGCCTCCGCTGGGACCAGGCTGGGGAACCGCGTGCGGATCCGGCGCCGGGGCTGGCGCTGAGGGACTGACCGGCTTTGGCGACGGCGTCGGCCCCGCGGCAAGTGCCCTCGCAACATCCTTCCCCAACAGAAACACACCCGGCTCGAAGGAAACCTCCTCCCTTCCAACCTCCTCCTCGAACCAGATGCGAAAGTAAGTACCATCTGCCTTCTTCCCCGATGCCAGCCCGAAGTCCCCACGACCAACGAACTCGACGATCTTCGACTTCAAGACCACATCCGGATCGACCAGACGAGTCAGCGAGCCATCCAAGAAGCTCTGCCGGAGGCTCTCCAGCGGCCACGCACTATCCTGCTTCAGGGCAGGCGGCCAGTGGCGCTCAAGGTATCCAGCACCGACGGACTCGTTGAGCATCGCGTTCGACTTGAGGGCAGCGACCACTCGGCCACAAAGACTCTCGCTAGCGCTCGAGTGTCCGGCGCCGAGGTTGATCGTCTCCAGGTTGCCAGGGGAGTTCGGACTGTAGAGAGCAACGTGGATGTAGCCGGCCCAGACTTCCTCGCGGGCGACTTCCTCGGCATCGACGACCTTGTTCGCGATCTCGGCTCGATCCGTCGGGTCGAATTCGCCGCCCAGAATGCCCTGCGCGACATCGGCGGCCACGCGCTTCCATGCCAGCCAATGAGTCACCTTGTCGTGGAGGCTGCGGCCGGGCCTCTTGACCACCCAAACCAAGGAGCCCGGATAGAGTCTCCCGCCATGGCCCCGCTTGCGAATCCACTCAGCGATCTCATCCCTCACTGCCCCGCTGTCCTGCCACTCCTTCTCCGGGTCCGCCACGACGAGGGCAAGGCGGGGCGAGTCGGCAATGGACGGACTGTCGGCCGGGAAGAAGACACGAGGGATGATCGCCCCCTTGTCGAACTCCTTCTTCACCAGTTCCCGCAGTGCGGGCTGGATCTCGGTGTCTTCATCGAGTGAGGCACGCCGGTCGCTGACCACCTTCTTCATGGTCGGTGTATGGCTGATCTTGAATCCGTCTGAGCCGATCTTGCGCAGGAAGTAGGAACGATCCTCCAGGGCCATCGTGGCCGTATCAACCGAGGTGGTATCTACGTCTGGCTCTCCGAGGGCGAAGCGAAGCTCGGGTAGGTGCGCAACCTTGTCCACCTGCCCACCCGACGACTCGAACAGAATCGTCGAGCCAGCCCTACGATGGATGTCACGCAAGGCGCCCTTGGTGTCGGCATCCAGCGCGCGGGCGTGGGCCTGCCCACCAGCGATGTCGGCGTCGATCGCAGCGACCAGGCGCGACTCGCCTAGCTGTCCGAGCACGACGCTGCGGAACTCCGGCACATCCAGCGGTGCCGAGCCCAGCGTGATCAGCGGCTCTTTCCGCGCCTTGGTGAACCCATCCTTGTGGGCCCAGGAGATCCACTGGGCCAACATGGCCAGCGTGCCCCGGGTCTGCTGGAACTGACTGAGCGCCTGCCACTTGCGCTGGAAGACCGAAAGCGTGGCCGGGTGGAAGGGATAGCACGCGGCAAATCTCGCGCGCAGGTGTTCTCGGGCCTTGGCCTCCGTGCTGGCGCTGTCAACAGCCGTCCACTCGGGAGGCAGCTGAGCGCGGCGCTCGAAACACCAATCGGCATAGGCGGCGCTGACCCTGCTGCGCATCTTCTCGTCTCCGAGGTTGTCGAACAGACGCTTGCGCACCACCTCACCGATCTCCGCCTCGTCGTTGGCGATCAGGTCCTTGGCGACACGACGCACGACCTTGGTGATCTTATCCTGCCATGCGACGTCGAATTCGCTCATCTCCACCTGACTGCGCGGCAGACTGATCACGGCAGCACCGTGCGTCGTGGCCGTCATGGCCACGGTCAGATTCTGGATGAACGCGTGGAAGCCGTCAGCCTGGCCGCGATGTCGGTTGACGTAATTGAGCACCTCGTCGAACAGAATCAGCACCGGCGCGTCGGCCGCGGCGAAGACCCGACCGAGCGATTCGGT
>CAZEJK010000499.1:1754-2693 GCA_964512045.1 uncultured Thermoanaerobaculia bacterium | reverse complement strand
TATCCGGCACAAACGGAACGATGCTCGCCAGGACGAGCGTCAGACCTACAATGAACAACGCTTCAGCAAGCAGCACGAAGGGCATCGCGAAGTATGCCGGGCTCAGCCCAAAGCCTGATGCAACAAGAAAGACCACTAGGATTATCAGTACTATTGCGAACTTGAAAAGGTCGTCGAGAATGCTCACTATCGGGAAGACTATCTTCGGCAGATATACCTGACGCATCAAGGACTTCGCCTTTAGTATGGACTGCGCCCCATGTGTCACTGTCGTGAGAAACCAACGCCAGAGCACGATTCCAATGAGCAGGAACTGCACGAAGTTGTCGATCTTCCGATCGAAGATCAAGCCGAAGACGATGTAATAGACCACCATGCTGGCGAGCGGATCAATGATCCACCAAAGGAAGCCAGCATATGTTCGCGCGGACTCCGTGCGGAGATCCGCGTAGACCTTGTAGCGGACAAGTGCCCAGTAACGGGCCCACTCTCCACGACGTTGCACTACTGTCTCGTGCATGCAGTCCGCACCAGTCCGGCGCTTGGAACCGGGCACAGGCTATCGTAGCGGTCATCTCCAACCACCGACCACCATTGGAGGTCCCAGGCTGTGCCATGAACTGGCGCCGTGCCCCCTCGGCCTAGTCTCGAAGAACTCAGTTCATGACGGTCATGCAGAGGTCCGCGAGCTCGGCACCGATGGTTTGTCGACCGTAGCCGATGTGTCAACAGCCCGGGCTCTGACTGTCCTCTGTAATAGAGCGATGGAGACCTCATCACACAACGCCTGATCCACCTCAGCGAGGCGCCCGTTCGTTCGCCGTGAGTGTATGCTTGATGCCAGCCGCACACAAGCCCGTTAAGCCCCTGTGCCGACTTCTCGATGTACGAACCGCTGACATCAGGTAGCGGCACCAAACCCGAAGATCTCACACGACC
>CAZEJK010000499.1:723-1744 GCA_964512045.1 uncultured Thermoanaerobaculia bacterium | reverse complement strand
ACTTGGACCACCCGGCTTGACATTGCAGCTATGGAGTGCTGCTAGCGGACCTTCGCCACCAACTCGACGAGTTCCTCTATCCTCGCCGCGAAGGAGAACTGCGAGTGAAGCCGCTCTCGACTTGCTCGCGTCCGATCGAGCACCTCAGGGTACGCTAGAATCATCGTCTGGACACAGCGGTTGAAATCCTCCCTGGAGTCGAAGTACAGAATCTCGTCCGGAAACTCCTGGCAGAGCGCCACATGGGCGTCGGAGATGACTGGGAGACCGCACGCCAGAGCATCAAGGATCCGGTTGTTGATGAACCCGTATGCCTTCATGTCATCCCAGTGGTCGTTCAACGTGAACCGAGAGCGACCGTAGAGCTCGCCGAGCCTCTCGTTGTCGATATAGTCCGCAACGACAGACCGATCGAGCCCGAGCTGCTCCCACCCTCGGCCGTAGATACGGACCGGAAGCCCATACTCCACAGCCCAGACAACCGAGGATCGCTCCACGTCTCGGGTGTTGCCAACAAACACGCAACCTGCACGCTCGTCCGCACTGCCGCCTTCCCGAAACTCCTCGACATCAGTGCATTGCAGAAACGGGCGAACCTTGTCGCCCAGCCTGTGGCTCAGCGTCGCTGCCCACGACTCCGACGCCACCAGGACCAGTTCGTAGGCTGCATACTCCTCGAGCGACACCGACGACGGATGCGAGATGTTCCATATGACGTGTACGGCGCCCCGATGGCGCGCATTCCCAGGGAGGCTGTACTTCCCGCGAAGAACGAGAACAGCTTCCGCTGGCTCCGAGCTTCTCTCACACCACTCGGAGTCATAGTGAGAAACCACAGAGTGGCCCATGCGTTCGAGGTACTTGGTGATCGCTCGCCCGAAATGGTAATCACCCCACTTCTTTAACCTCGAATCCGTGGGTGCCGGGTTCTTTATCACCCAACGCATCAACTACCACCGTCTCTGTAGCGTGCGTGGAACCTCGAGAGCAGTTCTTGGAACTCATGAGCAACATCCGAGCA
>CAZEJK010000499.1:0-713 GCA_964512045.1 uncultured Thermoanaerobaculia bacterium | reverse complement strand
GCTCTCGGTAGACAGGGCACGCTCGATCAAGAGGTCCATGTTGCGGCGAGCAGCCGCGTACGAGAACTCCCTTAAGTACAGACGCCGGCCTCTCTCGGTCATGGCACTCACGAGGCTGGGGTTCTCTTCAAACCGATCCAGCGCCTGCACAAGCCCATCGAAATCAGCGAAGTCTACGAGCTGGACGATACCAAGCTCACCAAGCCGGGTTAGGTCCGATATCGAGTTCGCAATGACGGGCGTCTTCATAGCGAGCGCATCCGTCAGCTTGTATGGCATCTGGTAGTGACTCGCAGGCACCGCCGGATCTAACCAGATGACCACTGCATCGGCCGCTAAGTTGACCTCTGACATAGCGTTTCGGTCTTGTGGTGGCAGCACGGTGACTCGTTCTCCGTACCGCTCGATAAGCTGATTCTGGTCGGGAGTGACTCTGGAACCAACAAAAACCAGGCGAATACGCTCATCTCCGGTATGACCCAGGAGCTCCACAAGCTCGAAGATACCCTTGTGGCGCCGAAGCATGCCACCGAACACGATCACTCGATCCTGGTCGTCGAAGCCAAGCCTCTGCCGCACCGCACCACGGTCGTACAGAGCAGGGTCGTAGAAAGCCTCATCTTTCAGGTTCCGTTGCTGAAACGAGCGCCCACCAAAGTACTGGTCGAGGTTCTGGTTGTGCGTCACCACAGTCGGTAGTCGGGACGCGAACA
>CAZEJK010000498.1:0-2713 GCA_964512045.1 uncultured Thermoanaerobaculia bacterium | reverse complement strand
CCATGAATGCTCGAAAGGCGCCGGCATCGTTGACTTCGAACCCAGCCCAACAGCAACACTCGAGGCTTCCCTCGTAAGTGGGCTTCGCCGGTAGCTGCGGAATCTCCAGCGACACCGCCATGAGGCCGCCCCTCGCACTCTCAGGGTCTCCACCGCGCCCTCAGTCATCCAACCTCCACCCACCCGACGAGCTTCGCCGAGTACCCTCCCGACTCCGGTGCGAGCCCTTGGTGCTGAAGCTGGCGCTGCAGCATGGGTTCGATGACGTCGCGGAGAAGATGCAGCCGCTGCTCCCCCGACAGCTGCGGTTCAGCCGCGGGCCTTGCCCAGAGGTCTTCTCGCATCCGTTCCAGCATCGGGACTCGCCGTCCATCCAAGTCTACGGCGACCGGCTGGAGATAGGCTCTTCGTTCGCCGGCGCCTGCCTGCGAGTCGATGAGCCACCATGCGACAACTGCCGGACCTTCATCACCTTCGACCGAAACTCCGACCTCCTCAGACGGCAGCCTCTGCCATCTCCGCAGCTCCTCGACCATCAGGGGATGGTCGAGCCCCATGAGCTCAAGGCGTTCGTCCTCCCGCGCGGCATCACGATCAGTCGTGAATACCAGCGCGGTCGCGCCATCCTCGTCGTGAATCCGGTAGGTAGCGGGTGCCTCTCCGCGGCTAACGCTCCAGCCTCGCTCTGCTAGGGCTGCTTCGAGGAAACGCACAAGACGATCCAGGCCCGTCTCGATGTCGGCAAACGGCTTGTAGTCCTCAAGGGAGAAGCCATCCAAATCCTGGAAGAGCTCGAAGACCGCTTTGCGCGCCTCGCTGGCGTTCGCCAACGCGGCCTCTAGCTCGAGCCTCGTTCGCTTCAGCTCCGGATCCGAGAGTGCCTCCCGGTACAACCGGTCGTAGCTCAATCTCTCCGATAGCTGCCCCAGGATCTGTGTCCGGAGATCCTCAGCCACATGGCCGCGTTCGTCCACCTTCCCAAGGGCCTTGGCGATCTCCTGCAGCTTGTCCATCAGCAGCAGGAAGATCCGGCCTTCGATCGTGTCCGACAGAACGAGGTTGTAGACCTGTGCGGTGTGCTGTTGGCCATACCTGTGGATCCGGCCGATTCTCTGCTCGATGTCCATGGGATTCCACGGCAGGTCGAAGTTGAACAACACCCTTGCGACCTGGAGGTTGATTCCCTCCCGCCCCGCGGCCGTGCAGACGAGCACCCGAGGTCCGTCCGGCCTCTTGAACCGGCGCTCGGCCGC
This sequence comes from uncultured Thermoanaerobaculia bacterium, assembly GCA_964512045.1. Classification (GTDB taxonomy): domain Bacteria; phylum Acidobacteriota; class Thermoanaerobaculia; order Thermoanaerobaculales; family Sulfomarinibacteraceae; genus CAZEJK01. Next base: position 1,460 of record CAZEJK010000498.1, on the reverse strand, counting down.
CAGCTTCGCCCCATGATCGCCACCGCGGAGCACCACCACACCCTGTCCGGGGTAGGCGTCCTCGATCTCTCGACCGAGCAGCTCCACCGTCCCGAGGTAGGTCGCGAAGATCACCACCTTCTCGTCCGGATTCTGCTCCCACAGGGCGCCCAGGCCACGAAGTAGCTTCTCGACCTTGGTCTCGCGCCCTTGCGGGAACACCTCCAGAAGATCCCGGATGCGGGTCCGCTCCTCCGGAAGGGCCAGGCTGACGGCCATCGTCACGGCATCTTCGCCCTCCGCAGCCGCGAACTCCCCCGCGCCCGAGTCCGACGCCAGCGCCAGCTCTTCTTCATTCAGCTTCTTGAGGAGCCGGACGCGGAGGTCGGCGAGGACTCTGTCGACCTCGCCCCGACTCACTGGATCGTCCCCGAGGCCGAACTCCGTGTGGATGAGCTTTCGCGCTTCTGCAAGAAGCTCCTCGCGCGCATCGATATCAAGGTCCTGGTCTCTGAGGATCGCCTCGTGGAGGGTTAGCATGAGTAACCGGCGGCGGAGAGTCCTTCGCACCGCTGCGAAGCTCGACGCCGCGATCTTCTGGAAGATCGCCATAACGAAACCGATCGCGCGCCCTTGGTTTCCCTGTCTCTTGGCAAGCGCGAACCCGTCCTCCAGGTACTCGCGCAGGGCGCCATAGAACCCGCGCTCGTTCTCGGACATCGTGAACGACTCGGTGTGCACCCACCGCCTCGAGAAGAGCTGCGAGCCGTCCGGCCTGCAGGCGTCGGCTTTGGTCCTCCTGAAAACGATGGCATTCAACCGGTGACGGTTGTCGACCATGTCCTCCGAACCCCGGAAGAGCGTCGGGTTCAGGAGCTGAACGAGCATCCAGAACCTGAAGTGGTCGCCTTGATGGGGTGTGGCCGAAAGGAGAAGGAGGTCTCTCGCATGACCACGAAGGGCCTCCGCGAGCCTGTAGTTCTCGGTCTTTCGGACCTTCGACCCGGATCGATACGCAGTCAGGTGATGCGCCTCGTCAAACACAACGAGGTCCCAGGGGGGCGCCTCCAGAAGGCGTCGCACCCTGGCACGCCGCTTCAGCGTGTCGACGCTGGCGATCAGCCGGTTGTGCTTGGCGAAGGCGTTCGAGCGCCGATCAGTAACGTCCCCTTCACTCCCGAAAACCTCGAAGTCGAGGTTGAAGACTTCGTTCAGCTCACGATGCCAATTGTTCACGAGCCCGGCGGGAACAACCATGAGAGCCCGCTGCAGCTCGCCGCGGCTCGCCAGCTCGCGAAGCACGAGCGCAGTCTCGATTGTCTTCCCGAGCCCGACCTCGTCGGCCACGATGAACCGCCTCGGTGACGAAGCCGCGATGCGATGGGTCAACACAACCTGATGAGGAAGAAGGTCAATCGGCGCCGCCGTGAGTGCTGCGGCACTCTCCATCAGAGGCAATGCGTGGGCCTCTCGCATCAGCC
>CAZEJK010000497.1:0-2715 GCA_964512045.1 uncultured Thermoanaerobaculia bacterium | reverse complement strand
CGAACGATGTCGTTCTCCATCTCTCGTACTTGCTTCGACCTGTACGAGGCGGAGATCAGGTGGGTCCCGTTGCGAACACAGTCCAGGGCCAACAGCGACTGGAACCGCGGCGGCAGCAGATGGACCACGACGTCGGCCCGCTCGACGTGACTGGCGCGGGCAAGGCCGTCATTGACGTCGAACGCCACCGAGACTCCGCGTGGGTGGCCTCCGACCGCTTTCGCCGCGAGCTCCCCGTCACAGTCGCCGACCGTCACATACCAGTCGTGCTCACTGGCGTGGTCGAGGAGGTATTGGATCAGGAAGGTCGCACTTTGCCCGGCACCGAGAACCAGGATGTTCTGCATGCTCTGTCCTCCAGCGCGGCCGCCGTTGTTCGCCACGCGGCCGTCACCGGGCGGGGATTCTAGCAGGGGTTCGGATGCAAATCTTCCCCTGATCGGTCCACTTGGAAGGTGGCGTCAGCGATCACCGCGATCTGCCGGTCGCCTGAGTCTCAGTCCAGCCGTATCTGCAGTGGAGCGCCGCGACGTGGAAGAGCCTGCCAGCCGCAGCGGTTGTCCTCAGCATGAGCATGGAGCAGAGCTTACAAGACCGCTACGCCCCGAACACCCGTTGCTTTGGCTGCGGTCCGGCAAACCCGAACGGTCTGCGGATCAAGTCGCACATCGTCGGCGACGAGGTGGTTGCCACCTTCCGCCCTGATCCGCATCACGAGGCGTTCGCGGGAGCCGTATCCGGCGGCATTGTCGGCACGCTTCTCGACTGCCACTGCAACTGGACGGGCGCGCACACGCTGATGCTCCAGCGAGACGCATCGGCTCCGCCGTGCACGGTAACGGCCGAGTACACCGTCCGGTTCCTCGCCCCGACCCCTTCTGACCAGCAGCTCACCCTGCGCGCCCGCACGATCGAGGCATCCTCGCGCAAGGCTGTGGTCGAGGGGCATGTGGAAGCGAACGGTACGATCACGGCCACCTGCCGTGGCGTCTTCGTTGCCGTGGAGGAAGGCCATCCCGCCTTCCACCGGTGGTGATCCCGGCGCGAGGAGAATCCGCGCGGCACTCGCGGTGCCGCAGCTAGCGGGAGCCGGTACGCACGTACCGGTTATGGAACTCCACCCACTGCGGCAGCACCTCTTCGATCAGCTCCTTCGGCGGCAAGAACGCCACCCGCAGGTGACTCGTGCCGGGCTTCTGACCGAACCCGGAACCGTTGACGGTGGTAATCCCGGTGGCCTCGAGCAGCTCCATGCAGTAGTCGAAGTCGGTCGTGCGAGGAGGTAGCACCTCGAGCCGCGGGAACAGGTACATGGCGCCGATCCGTCCAAAACAGCGTACGCCCTCCATCTGCTCGAAGTACTCGCGGATCATCCTCGCCTTGGCCACGAGGTCGTCGAGCACGGCCTGACGCTCGGCCTCGAACAGCGCACGGGCCGGCGTTCCCTCCGGAGGTGGCGTCACCATGAGGTACGTGAGCAGCTGGCCCATCGTGTTTGGGCACAGGTTGACCGAGGCCTGCTTGACCAGCACATCCGTCAGCAGCAGATCCGTTCCCTCGACCTTGGGTGGGTTGCGAACCTCCAGGTACCCACCCCGATGCCCGCACTCCCCGAAAAACCCCTTGGAAACACTGTGCAGACTGAACAGCGCTACGTCCGTGTCGTTCCCGAGGATCGATGCGAACGAGTGCCACTCGTGACCGTACAGGTTCTCCTGGTACACCTCGTCGGCGAGGATCGACAGACCGTACTCGCGCGCCACCTCGAGAATCACTCGCTGACTCGCCTCGTCGATGATCGCACCTGTCGGGTTGCCAGGGTTGATCACGACGATGGCCCGCACGTCGACACCGTTACGCCGCGCCTCCTCCAGCGGCTCGATCAGCGTGTCCCGGCAGACCGTCCATCCTTCATCCTCACTCGGGTAGTAGCTCACCTGGGTTCCGCCGAGCTTGCAGATCGTGGCCGAGTACAGCGGGTACTGCGGAATCGGGATCATCACGCCGTCCGTCGGCTTGGTCAGCAGCATCTCGAGAATGTACTTCGCGCCTTCGCTGGCACCATTCGTCAGAAAGACGCGGTCCGGATCGGACGGCACGCCGTTGCCCGAGCTGACGCCGTCCCGAGCATCGATGAACCGCACCACCGCCTCCCGCACGGGCTCGAAACCTGCACTTTCAGTGTAGGCTCCCACGCCCGTCGGAAGCTGATCCAGCAGGCGTGCCGCAACATCGATGACCTCCTCCGGAACGATCGCATGGGCGGCCAAACCATCGAACAGCTCGGGAGACGTTTGACGAAGAGCCGCGATCCGCCGTTCGCAGGCGATGCGCTCCGGCATCTCCAGCAGCGATAGCACCTGCCGGTAGTATGAGATCGGACGTTGGCCGAGGGCCTGCGGATTGCCGATGTTGCACGGAATGGTGCGTCGCCCCTGACGGCCCAGCTCTGCAGCCCGCTGGGGGATCGGACCGCGAACCGCATACTCCATCTCGAGCACGTTCTGATTGACCGGAACCTGACGCATCGCCCCTCCTCCCGGGCGGGGCCTGGGGACGCCGCCTGCAGGCTTCAGCGCAGCGCTCGACCTCGCTGAGCTCAGCCCGCGCCCCACCCGGCCCGAGGATACGCCCGGCCCTCTTCCCGTTCAACTCCGAGACATAACCCGGACGAGCCGGAACCAAACAGGGCCGGACCTGGTCGCAGCGCTTGGT
>CAZEJK010000496.1:0-2731 GCA_964512045.1 uncultured Thermoanaerobaculia bacterium | reverse complement strand
CAGGCTGGGGGCGCGGGCGGGTCCGCGACGGTGGCCATCCGGCTGGCCCCTGCAGCTGCTCACCCCATGACCCTCCCACCCGGCCCGCGAGACGTGGGCCGCCACAACCCGGATCGCAGCGCTCTTCGATTGTGGAAGCCTGCGCGTGCCACGGCGAGGCACCTCGGAGGTCCGTTCATAGGGTTCTGCGTTCTGCACGCTTCCTGCGGTGCGCGCTCGCTCGGAGGATCTCCTAGTTTGGGTCGAGGAAACGGCTGATTCCGCCCGAGAGCCTCGTGCGCTGCAATGACACTGCACAACGAGTCCCTGTACGGAGGAGCCATGCATACACAAAACCTCTGGGCCATCATCCTCGCCGGCGGCGACGGCAACAGGCTTCGCAGCCTCACCTTGGACGGCAACGGCGGCAGCGTCCCCAAGCAGTTCTGCTCGCTCGACGGCGGGCCGCTGCTGCTCGAGATGGCACTGCGCCGCGCCGAGCGGCTGGCGCCCACCGAGCGGATCATGATCTCCGTCACCGACGCCCACCGGCCCTGGTGGCAGCGGGATCTGGAGGGCGTTCCGCATGACAACATCGTCCGCCAGCCGAGCAACCGCGGCACCCTTTCGGGCGTTCTCCTTCCGTTACTGGAGATCTATGCTCGTGATCCGGACGCTCGGGTGATCGTGATCCCCTCGGACCACTTCGTTGTGGACGAGGCGACCCTGGAGCTGGCCGCTCGCAGCGCCGTGCTCGACCTCACGGACACCCGCGATGAGATCGTCCTGCTCGGGGTCGAGACGGAGACGCCCGACCCGGACTTCGGCTGGATCATCCCCACCGCCCCCGCCATGGAGAGATCGCAGCCGGTGGAACGGTTCGTGGAGAAGCCCGATGCGCACGCTGCAGCCGCCCTCCGTCGCGAGGGCGCGGTGGTCAACAGCTTCATCTTCGCCGCCCGCGCCGTCCGGCTCCTCGGTCTGTGCGAGTCGCTCGAGCCGATCCAGTTCTGGTCGCTGCGGTTCGGTCGCTGGAACACCTCGTTGAGCGGCAACGGCAACCTCGTGAACGTCTATCGGCAGCTGCCCAACGGCGACTTCTCGCGGGACATCCTCCAGCGGGCGACCGACGCACTTCGCGTTCGCACGGTTCCACCGTGCGGTTGGAGTGATCTCGGCACACCGGAGCGAGTCGCCCAGTGGGCACGCCGTGTCAACCGAGAGGGCGGCGTGCCAAAGAAGGCACATGGAATGCGGCCGATCCTCGCCGATAACGCGCTCGCGATGGCCACGTCGTAGCCTCGGCCGAGCGGTCCGACACCGCTCTGTGATCCCGGGGGCTCCAGCTCACCGCAGTGTGGGTCGAAGCCCCAACATGGCTCCCGTGGCCCCCCGATGGCACCAGCGTGCACCGCGTGGGACGCTGGCGAGGAACGGTCACACGGCGCACTGGCACGCAGCAAGCGGGCCGGCGCTCGCAGACCGGAGGAGGCCACACCATGACCCGCACTCGCCACCACAACGATCCGAACGCGTCCGCGCTGTTCACCGACCTGTACGAGCTGACCATGGCGGAGGCGTACGTCGCCAACAACATGGACGAGGTTGCCGTCTTCGAGCTGTTCTTCCGCGAGATGCCCACCAACCGCCGGTACATCCTCGCTGCAGGGCTCGAGCAGGTGCTCGACTACCTCGAGGAGTTCCACTTCACCGGCGACGACCTCGCGTACCTTGCAGGCCAGGAGAGGTTCTCGTCGAGCTTCCTGGAGCAGCTCCAGGGGCTCCGGTTCACCGGCGACGTCGATGCGGTCGCCGAGGGCGCCCCGATCTTCGCCGACGAGCCCCTGATCCGGGTGACCGCGCCGATCAGCCAGGCGCAGCTTATGGAGACGTTCATCCTCAACCAGATCCACTTCCAGAGCGTGGCGGCCTCCAAGAGCGCCCGCGTCGTGCTGGCGGCGGACGGACGTACCGTGGTCGACTTCGGCTCCCGCCGCGCCCACGGCACCGACGCGGCCCTCAAGGTCGCCAGGGCGAGCTATCTCGCCGGCGCCGCCGGCACCTCCAACGTGCTGGCCGGCCAGGTGTACGACCTGCCGATCTTCGGAACCATGGCCCACAGCTACATCGAGGCCCACGACGACGAGGCCGCGGCGTTCGTCGACTTCGCGCGCGTGCACCCAAACACCACCCTCCTGGTGGACACCTACGACACCCTGTCAGGCGTCGACACGGTGATCGACCTGGTCCGCAACCACGAGGAGAAGGTCGAGGTCCGCGCCATCCGGCTCGACTCCGGCGACCTCGCCGAGCTCGCCCACGCCGCGCGCAGCAAGCTCGACGACGCGGGCCTGGAGACGATCAAGATCTTCGCCTCCAGCGGCCTCGACGAGTATGAGATCGCGAAGCTCCTCGACGCCGAGGCGCCGATCGACGGGTTCGGTGTCGGCACCAACATGTCGGTGAGCGAGGACGCGCCCGGCCTCGACATGGCCTACAAGCTGGTCGCCTACGCCGGCCAGCCGCGGATGAAGCTCTCCTCGGACAAGACCACCTACCCCGGCGCCAAGCAGGTGTACCGCCAGCGCGACGCCGAGGGACTCCTGACCCGCGACATCCTCGCCCGGCACGACGAGGAGCTGGACGGTGAGCCGCTGCTCGAGCCGGTGATGCGCTCGGGGCGTCGGGTCCACAACAGTGTGTCGCTGGAGGCGAGCCGTGAGAGGTGCGCCCTCGAGCTCGCGAGGCTGCC
>CAZEJK010000495.1:0-2736 GCA_964512045.1 uncultured Thermoanaerobaculia bacterium | reverse complement strand
ACCTGCGAGCCTCCACTCTCACACGGACCGCGGACCTCTGGTCCGCATCGGGCCTCAGCTCAAGGAGCGGAGTTCAGAGTGTCGCCAGCCCGGCCGGAGACAAGCTGCAGGTCGGGGAAGTAGGTGCGAAGGTAGCCGCGGTCGATGGCGGCGAGCCGGTCTGCCTGCACCTGCGCGTGGGCGGCGATGAGGAAGTCCGGGATCAGGCGCTCGCGTGGGCCGCCGGCTGCGCGATAGGATCTGAACATCTGGCCCGCCAGCCAGGCCGCCTCGGGACCGATCGGGTCGAGCCGAGCACCGAGCCGTGCGAGGACGTCATCCAGCTCCTCGCGTGACGAGAACGCCGGCGAGATCTCGGCATACACGATCTCGCAGAGGCAGAGCCGCCCCTCGCGACGCGCCTCGATGAGAGCTTCGAGCCAGTCGTCGGCCCCCGGTTCCCCGTTGAAGATCGCGAGCAGCACCGACGAGTCCAGGGCCACTCTCATCCGTCGGCATCCGCGAGCTCGGCCGATCCGCGGGTCTCGTCGAGCCACTCCGCCGAGCCTCGACCCAGTCGGCCCTTGGCGCAGCCGACCACGGAGCGCATGGCCTCCTCGTCGAAGACGGGTATGGCCTTGAGGAACGGAGCCTCGTCGTCGAACTCCAAGACCTGGCCCGGAACCAGACCCAGGCGGCGTCGGATCTCGATCGGAATCGTAATCTGCCCCTTGGAAGTAAGCGTTGCTTTCATTACTTGAATGTAAGGAGCATGAGTCAGTGTGTCAAGGCAGGAGGCAGGAGAGATAGCGCGCGCCAGCCCACACCGTGAGTTGCCAACGCGGCCGCGGGCCGCAACCAAGGTACTGCTCTGGCGTAGGCTCTGGGACGGGCGGGCGGCACTCTGAGCTCTCAACTCCAACGCGGCCGCGGGCCGCAACCAAAGTGATGCTCCGAACGTGCCGGTCCCGCGCCCGCGAAGCCGTAAGGTATTAGCGGTTGGGTATTCGCTCCCCCACCCACCCATCGGCCCTCGCCGCACGCGCCTCCGCCACTCTTCGATGCCTGAAGCTTGCAGAGCAGACTACCGGGAGGGTGGGCGGCATTGAGAACTCAAAATTCAGAACTTAGAACTCAACTCAGGAGCTTTGCTTCGAATTTTCGAAGATAGGGAGTTTTGAGCCGCTAACCTCTGAACTCATGATCGTGCTCCGGATTCTCGAAACTGCCACTCCGCGAGTCGCCAATCTGATGTCATGGGGTGCCCTCCTGCCACTTCACGACGTCTTCACAGGTAGGGCCAGGGATCACGACGGTGGTCCAGAGCCCGAGGAGGGGGACGACATGAGAGTCAAAGCCACGGTGCTCGCGATACTCATCATGGCGCTCGGCCTGGCGACGGTTCAGGCGCAGGCGTACTGGTTCGACATTCCGGCGCAACCACTGGGCGGCGCGCTCGAGGACTTCGCGGACCAGGCAGATCTGCAGGTGGTGTACCTGGCCGAGGTCGTGGACGGGATCGAGTCCTCGGGCTACTCGGGCGAAGCCACGGTCGAGGAGGTCCTGCCGGCGCTCCTGGAGGGCTCCGGCCTCGCCTGGCAGTTCACCAACGAGCGGACCGTGTCGATCGCGGCTCCCGCTGCAGATGGCGAGGCGCCGCCGGCCGATGACAGCCCGGCAGACCCCAAGCCTGACTCCGAGGAGGAGTCGGACGACGACGCGCAGCAGGCAGCCATCGAGGCCGCCCTGAACCGAACCCGCTTCGAGGGCGAGGTGACGGTCACCGCCTCCCGCCGCGAGGAGAGCGTCCGCGACATTCCGGCCAACGTTTCGGTGGTCGACGGTCGCGTGCTCGAGGAGAAGGGCGCCGCCACCCTCGAGGACTACATCTCCGACAGCGCCGGGGTGAGCTTCAACAAGACCGACGCGCAGCTCAGCCAGGTCGTGATGCGAGGAATCTCAACGGGTCAGAACTCCGGTCTCTCGCAGACGCCGGTCGGCTTCTTCGTGGACGAGGTCGCGGTGTCGGACTACTTTTGGAACATCTCGACCCTCGACCTGACGCCTTTCGATCTGGAGCGCGTCGAGGTCCTCCGAGGACCCCAGGGCACCTTGTTCGGCGCCGCAACCCTTGGCGGGGCGATCCGCTACATCACCAACAAGCCGGACCTGCAACGGTTCGAGGGTGCGCTCAACCTGTCGGCGAGCACCGTCGCATCCGGCAGCTCCGGCTTCCTGCCGCAGGCCATGTTCAACCTCCCCGTCGTCGAGGACAAGTTCGCCCTGCGCGGCGTGCTTTCATACACGGACGACGGCGGTTATGTCGACAACCTGGCAACCGGCGAAGAAGACTGGGACAGCTCCAGCCAGGTCAGCGGACGCCTTCTGGCCCGCTGGCAGATCTCGGACGACGTGAGACTGGACGCGACCTACATCTCCCAGGACACCGACATCGACGGCACCGCGGAGGTCGCGGCCGCCGACGGCCCCGACTTCGACAACCCGACGAACCCACTGTGGCGGGTGAGCGAGCACTCGGTCGAACAACGCATCGGCAATCTCGGCGTCACCTGGGATCTCGGCTTCGCGACCCTCCTGTCGTCGAGCTCGTACGTCGAAAAGCAGAGGGAAGGGCGCTTCGAGCTCGGTTCGGCCTACGCGTACGACGCGACCACGACCTACGAGCTGCTCCTGATGAGCCTCGGCGTTCCGGTCGAGGCAGGAGACTTGTCGAGCACGCTCACCGAGACCTACACG
>CAZEJK010000494.1:0-2763 GCA_964512045.1 uncultured Thermoanaerobaculia bacterium | reverse complement strand
CCGGGGACGCCGCGCAGCGCTTCGCTCCGGATGCGGTGACGGTCGAGGCGGGAGGAGTGACGCTCACCACCGACTACGAGTACTGGGGCACAATAACCCTGCCCGTATCGATCAGCCGCTCCGGGCCGTAGATTCTAGCCGGTAGTCGTGAAGTCCTGCCACATCTGCGCGGGACTTCACAACTACCGACTAACCATCACAAGAGACATGTGTTTTCTGGTTCCATCCTCAATTGAGCTTACGACAAGATGACTCTCAATACTGAAGTGGCTTGGCATGGGTGTTACTGCAGATGACCACCGGATAGGTGCGCCTTGAGGGTGCTGGTCCGCAGCAGGGTGGGGCTCATGAAGCTATCAGCCAGGGTAGACTCATCCGATGGAGCTGCGCGCCGAGCTGGAGCAGGAGGAGGATGGTCGCTGGATTGCGGACGTGGTGGCGCTACCCGGAGTGATGGCGTACGGGAATTCTCGGGAGGAGGCGCTGCGGCATGCTATGGCCTTCGCGTTGAGGGTCGTGGCCGATCAGCTCGACCACGGCGAAGTCGCGCCGCAGGCTGTCTCGTTGATCGTCGCTGGCTCTTGAGCCGCTGACGTTGCTTCGTAGGCAGGGCTTTGTGTCCTCGTCGCCCGGATGACATACCAGCGTCTGCGGCCGACCTGGATGCACCACTCCTCGTCGAGGGCGTCCTGGGAGTCGTGGTCGTCGTGGAGCTCGGCTATGGGAGCTGCCTCGCGCGGTGGAGTGGCCACTGAGGTCTTGCCGACGCATCGGTCGATGAAGAAGATTGCGGCTTTAAGCGGGTTCTTCTTCATGCGGCGACGAGCTCCCATCTGATCGCTTCCTCGATCAGGTCGCGATCGCACTCATAGTCGATAGCCAGATCGTGGATCAACTCGCCGGCCTTGAAGCGGCCGGCCAGCACTGACGTCGCGATGCCAGTGCCAACGAGAACGGGCCTGCCGAACACCATAGGTGCCAGGCTTGAAGTTTCCCAGTTTACGGTGTAGAGTGCAGACCTCCTGCTATGTTGTTGAGCGTCACATAACAGAAGGTCTGGAGTGAGTGCATGCCTCGTCGGGCGCGGGTTGAGATCGAAGGCGGGCTGTACCACGTGTACAACCGGGTGGCGAGTGGGGAGCCGGTGTTCGGGGACCCCGAGGAGGCGCTGCGGTTCGTCGAGGTGATCCGCGAGGTAAAGCGGCGGGACGGGTGGACGGTCTATGCGTGGTGCGTGATGTCGAACCACTACCACCTGGCGATTCGGTCGTCAGTGGTGCCGCTGTGGCGAGGGATGCACCAGGTGCAATGTAGCTTCTCGCGGGGGTTCAACCGCCGGCACGGGCGGACGGGAGGCCTGTGGCAGAGCCGCTACCAGGCGAAGCTGGTGGACGAGGCGCGGTACCTGGGCCAGCTGATCGCGTACGTGCACCTCAACCCGTTGAGGGCAGGGATGGTGGCGGATCCGGTCGATCACCTGCTTGGAGGGCACCGGGAGATCGTGAAGCGTGTGAGCACGCCTGTGGTGGACGTCGATGACCTGCTGCTGTGCTATGGCGAGTCGGAACGTGAGGCGCGTCGGTCGTACCTCTCCGCGATGGGCGCGGGTGCGGAGGCGATTGGCGCTTCTCCCGCGATCAGCGGTGGCGGTATTCGGTCGTTGAAGTGGACTGACCGCGATCTCGATCTGCAACCGAAGCCTGGGCAAGAGTACGTGGATGTGTTGGGCCGCAGCTCCGGCCGAGAGCGGCCTCGCCTCGCTGCGGAGCGATTCGTCGCCGAAATCTGTCGACTGTTGGAGATTGACGTCGAGCTGGTGGCAAGCCCTCTGAAGGATCCGCGTGCGGTGAGGGCACGGCGAGTGATCTCGGTGCTTGGAGTCGAGCGCTGGAGTCAACCGGGATCGGAGCTCGCCCGCGTGCTCGGAAGGAGCCCGGATGTGGTCAGCTGGTGGGTCGGCGAGGGCGTTCGCCAGAGGCTGGGTGATCCCGACTTCGCCCGCCGACTGGATGACATCGACGAGGCGCTTTCGAAGGCGACACCAGTCGGGCCGACCTCGGGGTGAAGGGCGACCGGCTGCCGATTCCGTCAGCCCGTTTCGAAGAACTTGGAAACTGCAAGCCTGGCACCCTTGCTTGCTTGTGGCACCCTTGCTTGTGCTTGTAAAGACGCGGTCGGTGTTGAAGGTCGTAGGGGCTTTCGGGTTTTGGATGGGTGGGTGAGCCATGGTGGGAGCAGCGCGATGCTGCCGCTCTCCCAGGGAAGAGCTCGTGTAAAGATCTCAGTCTCGCCACCGGGAAACCGCGGCGTCGAGGGCGTTCGCGAGATCGCGGCCGCGGTCGAAGCCGCGTTCGGTGATGAGGTTCAACGCCCTTGCAGCCTCTCCGATCTCAGCATTCGAAACACTCAGCAGCAGCGATCGCAGATCAGACTCGTCCTGCGGTCGGCTTTCATCACAGGCAAGGACCTTCAGCGCAATCAGGTGAGCCGATGTGGCCACGGTGACGATGACGCCGGGGAAAAGCTCGATCCGGTCTGCTGCCTCGACGATCTCTCGTTCGATGCCCGAGACCGCAAACAGGAGGTCTACGACAACGCCTTCTTCGGTCTGACCTGGCGGTATGAGACGAACCGTCGCCAGACGACCGAGGGCTTTCTGCTCGACCGCTGCCAGAACGACGAAGCCGTTGCTCACAAAGTAATTGACCACCTAATCTGAGCGGTTCTTGCCGGCGATCTGCACCAATCTCCTGCGCTCCAGAC
>CAZEJK010000493.1:0-2790 GCA_964512045.1 uncultured Thermoanaerobaculia bacterium | reverse complement strand
CGAGGGGGGAGCGGTGAGTCGAGCTGGTGCGGGAGGCGAAGGTCCGCGTCGGATGGACGGTTGACTTACTCTGGGGGACATAGTCGGGCAGCCCCTAGGGCGCAACCGCCGGAGAGAGGCTTGTGAGCACCATCTCCACCGTCTGAGGACGACGATTCCCTGTTCGTGCTGCACGAGACAGTCCCGAGACAGTCCTCGGGTCCTAAAGCCTGGCACGGCGCTATGCAAAGTGTGGCACCCATAAACTGGCACCCAAGTCACTCGGCTTCGACGAGAAGGGCGACTGCAGCGCACAGCTCTGCGAGGGAGTCTGCCTCCAGCCGGCCCATCTGGTTCTTGAAGCGCCCGATCGAGACGCAACGGATTTGAAGGGCGTCGACGGCAGACTGCTTGGTCAGCCCGTTCAAGGTGCTGGGCTTGACGGCGAGACGCCAATGGTACTGCTGGTGCTTGCTCTTCCATTCAGTCAACGGAACCACCAGCCGGACGGGGAGGATCGACACCGCGTCAACGCTCACGACGACGGCCGGTCTCACCTTGGCAGTCTCGGAGCCGCGAGCGGGATCGAGGTCGACCCACCAGATCTCCCCGCGAACGGGATTGGGATCACTCATCGGGGAGCAGATCTCCACCCAGGAGCGAAACCCACTCGTCGTCTTCGAGGTAGTGGTTCCTTGCACGCTGGGCTTCGATGGTCAGCAGACGGCTGCGTTCGGCCGGTGGGAGCTTCAACAGGTCACGCCGGGCGGTGGACTCGTCCTTGACTGGCTCTTCGATGCTCACCCCCATGATCTCCTGGGCCTTCTCAAGCGTCAGCGCGCCTTCGGCGACAGCTCGAAGAGCGGTACGTCTTGACCATTGGGGATCTTCCGCTTCCAGCGCAAATGGCTCCTTCTTCTTCCACCCGCGGGCATTGATCTCCTTCCAAAGCAGTGATGCCTGATGGGTGCTGACAACTTCCAAGTCCGTGAGCCGGTCGATGAGGGCCTGGATGCTCATACCGTACTTCTTCTTGAGCAACCCCAACTCGAAGAGAGAGACCTTTCTCCTCTTGGCGCCGACATCCTTTCGGACGAGGTCCGCGGGCGCCAGGAATGCCGCCCCGAATCGAAACGCCGCCTTCTCCTCGTCCACATGCTTCGTCTTCTTCATCACCAGATGGCCCAGCTCATGACTCAGGTTCAGGCGTTGGCGGTCACCGTCGACACCTTTCCTGCTGACAATACCGACGGCCTTGATGCTCCCGCTCTCATCTCGGGCGATTGCGGCCAGACCGTCGAAGTCCTCCTGGGTGTCGATCACCATCACGTGGATGTGACGCTCCTCGAGCACGTCGGTCACACACGCGATCGGATCCGACCCCAACGACCACCTCTTCCGAATCTCATTGGCGACCTCTTCACATTCGTCGAGGGTCCTCGGGGAGTACTCGCCGAGCGGAATGTTCCTTCCGTTCGTCTGTCCAGCGGCATCTTGAAGCACAACCCGCTGCTCGAGCATCCGCGACACCAGGCATTCGACGCGGTTCTGCTCCTTCTTTGCCAGCCGACTGGTTCGACGGTAGGCGAGCACCTCGACACTCACCGACGGCGATGCCAGCAGCTCCGACGCCTTCACGCCGAAGACACGAGCGAAGGTCTTCAGGACGAGCGGCGACGGCGACATCAGCCCCCGTTCGTACTTCGAGATGGCCTGCTTCGTGACCCGTCCGTTCGTGGCCGCGGCCAACTCTTCGAGCGACATCGCCCGCGACAACCGAAACATCCTGAGCCGATCTCCAACCATTCTGCGCATGCTCCCCTTCTGGTTGACAAATATTGCACCTAGATATAATTTTGTCAACCGACGGAGTGAACCCCGCTTCGGGCAGACTCCCCAAGAAAACCTGCAGGAATCTTCGAATGGCCAACATCAGATCTCCTGCTATGTGACGCTCCACAGAGCAGGAGATCTGAAGCTCTGCAAATGACGTGTCCCGTCACCACGTCGAGGATGCGTATGTCCTCCAGAGCATCGATCTTCATGCCTGGGGACTCCCCCGTCTCGTCTCCATGCTGATGCCACCGGAGGATAACGTTCTGCGCTGACGTATCGGCGAGGAGCAGGACAACCGTAAACGTGCCTCGGGCGGCACAACTACCGCCGCCTCCCGCTGCCGCACCGGCAGACGGCTCACCGGGATGTCGACCCGCTCCCCACTCCGCTCGAGAGACTCCGCCGCCGGGAGAGGCGATCGGTCTCCTCGTCTGCTGAGACCCCTTTCGTCGATCCACGCCTCCGGCACCGACGGGAGGGTTCAGGTCGACCCCAACCAACGTCCCCACAAAGCCGCTATGCAAAGGGTGGCACCGACCGTTCCAGTCCAGCATTGGCCTCACAAGTGTGCAAGTGTGTACGTGGCACCGCTGGAGACGTCAGAATAGAAGACGCGGTACGCGGCGACCCACCGTCGGACCGATCTTTGAAGCGCCGGGGAGGACGAGACGACTATGGGCACGATCTTTCAGGTGCGCGGCGACAATCTCGTTGAGATGGAAGAGTCCAGCTACCCAGCCGAGGCGGAGCTTCAGGTCCTGTTGGCGAGGTATCCGAAGCTCCTGGCCGGCGACCAGATCAATGACTCGGAGCCTCGCAGGTGGTTGTTGGTCAAGCGCGAAGCGGGCCTGCCGTCCCAGGAAGGAGGGCCGGATCATTGGTCGGTCGACCATCTCTTCTTGGACCAGGATGGCGTACCGACGATCGTTGAGGTCAAGCGCAGCACCAATACGGAGATACGGCGCACCGTGGTCG
>CAZEJK010000492.1:0-2790 GCA_964512045.1 uncultured Thermoanaerobaculia bacterium | reverse complement strand
TGTCTCAGCGAAACCCACCCACCCAAACCCATCGGCGAGATCTCGGTCGAAGCGATTGAGGCTCTCCGCAGCTACGGACCCGTAGTCGGCGCGGAGTCGCTCGATCTTTCCGAGGCGCTCAGGGCGCCGACGTGCAGGAGCGCTGCGGAGGCGCTGCTGTGGCTTGCTGGTCTGGCGAAGCCGCAACCGCTTGAGCCGCTCTACATCGAAGCGCCGCCGGTTCACAGCGGAGGAACACGTCCGTGAGATGGAGCCACGGCTCGCAGGTACGCGCATGCACGGTTACGCTGGGTCACCACACGGTGGCTGTGCGACCGCCGTCTCCCGCGGACGTTCGATCGCTCGGCGATCTCGAGAAGACGTGCTTCTCCGATCCGTGGCCGGGGCACTTCTTTCTCGCCGAGATCGGGGCTCCAGGACGCTTCCACCGCGTTGCGGTGGACGAGGAGAGCCGGCTTGTCGGCTACCTTTTTGCGGCGTGGCAGTATCTCGACCTTCACATACTCAAGGTGGCAACCCACCCGGCTGTCCGCAGGTGCGGGCTCGGTCGGCACCTGATGGAGCTTGCGGAGCAGCACGCTCTTGCCACCTCGGGAGAGTCGCTGACGCTCGAGGTTCGGCCCGCCAATATCTCCGCCATCGAGCTGTACGGTGCTCTCGGGTACCATACCGCGGGTCGCAGACCGCGGTACTATGGCGACGGAGAAGACGCGGTCATCATGACGAAGCGACTCGTGATCGAATGTCGGAAAGGGAGCACCGGTTGAAGCGGCTCGGCGAAATCCTCCTCGATCGAGGCATTATCGAAATGGGGGAGCTCCACACCGCTCTGGAGGCGTGCCGACGAGACGGAGGGCGGCTTGGGACGCACCTGCTGCGGCTGGGATATGTGGACGAACAGCCGCTTCTGGAGGCGCTTTCCGAGCAGCTCGGGGTCCCCTACGTTCCAAGCGCGATGCTGGAACGTCGGTCGACGGAGATCCGTCAGATCGTACCAGGAGACCTCCAGGCACGAGCTCTTGCGGTGCCGTTCTCGAGGACCACCAGAAGCCTTGATGTAGCCATGGTGAACCCGAACGATGCCGAGACCATGGACCAGCTGGCTTCGGTCACCGGGCTGCGAATCAACCCGTACGTCGCGACCGAGGCCGGAGTCCGAGGCGCTGTCGGTGAGCCTCCAACCAGTCTCGACGTGATGGATCTCGCAGGTCCTGGAGAGCTGAAGCCCGACCTTTCTGGCTGGAGCTCGCTCTGGGAGACCCCGCAGGTCGAGCCTGGCGCTCTCGCCGAGCTTCCAAAGGTCGGCAGCTCTCGGCGCGACCTGAGCATCGCCACATTCCCCGACCTGAAGCCGATCCTCGGCGGTGTCGAGCAGCATGATCACGCGCCGTTGGAAACCCTCGAGGGGCTGAGCGAGCAGCTGCAGTGGGTTCGACACCGCGACGATGTGGGCCGCCTCTTCGTGGAGTTCATCGCCACCCTGTTCGAACGTGTCATCCTGCTCTCGGTGCACAAGGACTCAGCGAACGGCTGGTTAGGAGCCGGCGAGGAGCTTGCGCTGGAAGACGTCCAATCTCTGGTTCTGACCATCCCCGAGACGCACGTCTTGCACAATCTGATGGTCAGTGGCGGAGCCAGGTATGTCGGTCCACTGAGCACGAACGAGGACGCCGTGCTCTCGATCTTACGTGCAGGGCCCGGCGAGACGGTCGCCGTGGTACCCGTGCGCGTGCGCGATCGCGCTGTGCTGTTCGGTCTCTGCACCGGTACCGTGACAACCGAGTCCGTGAGCCGAGCAGTGGGAGCTGCGACGATGTGCGGTCTCGCATTCGAGATCCTGATCCTGCGCAACAAGCTCAGGACGCAGGGACGCGCACGCCCGGAACCTGCCGAGCCGTTCGACGATTGAGCGGCCGTTCAATGCTTGTGAAGCATTGGACAAGCTCTGGCGTTCTTCTCCGACGCAACCTATAATCCCGAAGACAGTCGCACAACGGTGCTGCGGAAGGAGACAGGATGCTCGGACGGGAACAGCTGTTAGAAACGTTCGTCGAGATGGTCCGAAGAGCGTCGACCGAGCTGCCGGCGGATATCGTCGAGGCCCTCGAACGCGGTCAGGCGACCGAGAGTGAAGGTGATCTCGCCCATAAGGCTCTCGGCACGATTCTGCAGAACGTGGAGATGGCACGAGATGCGTCGGCACCGATTTGCCAGGACACGGGCACCCCTGTGGTGTGGATCCACCATCCGATGGGGATGAGCCCACGGTTGCTGGAGGAGACGCTGGTCGAGGCCGTGCAGGAAGCGACACGCCGGAGCTACTTGAGGCCAAACGCCGTGGAGACTCTCACCGGCAAGAACACCGGCACGGGCTCAGGACGAGGCATCCCATATCTCCACGCCGAGGAGTGGGACCGTTCCGATATCGAAGTTTGGATGTTGCTCAAGGGTGGGGGAAGCGAGAACGTGGGCGCCCAGTACAAGCTGCCCGACAACAGGTTGCACGCCGGTCGGGATCTCGACGGCGTCCGCAAGGTTCTGCTCGACGCTGTGGTTCAGGCACAGGGCAAGGGATGCGCACCGGGCATCTTGGGAGTGTGCGTCGGCGGTGATCGAGTGTCGGGTTTCTCCGAGTCGAAACGACAGCTGCTCCGACCGCTGGCAGACCGCAATGACAACCCTGACCTCGATGCGCTCGACCTCAGCCGCCTGACCGATATCCAATGGCGCGCCGACCGCTGCACGGCGAGATCGATCCTCTGCTTCCAGCGCTTTGATGACGGCAGAACC
>CAZEJK010000491.1:0-2797 GCA_964512045.1 uncultured Thermoanaerobaculia bacterium | reverse complement strand
CCGTGGGATCGATTGGGAGGACGCAGCGCAGCGCCAGCGGGCCGAGATCGTCCTCGACGTTTCAGGACGCACTTCGGCCCAGCAACCGCTCAGACTGTTCGTGGGGCAGAACGTCTTGTTCGTCGGAACCATGAATGAGGACGAGTCGACTCAAGCTCTCTCCGACAAAGTAATCGACCGGTCGAATGTGCTCCGGTTCGGGAGTCCTCGCGAAGTGACCCCCTTGCGTGCGCGGAATGGCGCTCCACGAGCCAACAACCGTCTCTTACATGAGCACTGGAGGAGCTGGTGTAGGACGATGCACGACCTCAACACCGAAGACACGGACCGACTCCTGAGCTGGGTTCAACGCATTCGTGAGGCGCTGGATGGTGTCGGTCGGCCCTTCGCCTATCGGGTCGTGAACGCCATCCTGGAGTATGCCGCTAACTATCCAAACGTCGAGAATCGGATCGAGTTCGCCCTTGCTGATCAAATCGAGCAGCGCGTCCTGCCGAAACTGATCGGTCTCGACATGCACCAGCCTGGTAGCGCGAAGGCCGTAAACGAGATTACGGCCGTGCTGGACGAACTGGATGACGCGAAGCTCAGGGAGCAGCTGGCACGAAACAAAGGCGAAGACTACTTCCAGTGGACCGGCCTGGACAGGACCGTGGTGTGACAACACTTCTTGCCTATTCGACGCCTCCGACAGAATCGCGCCTGCTCGACGTGCTGGAGCGATACGCGGACCTCGTCGACGAGATTCGGCTGAGGGTTGAGGAGCGTCGCGGTGGGCAACTGGCTTGGGAGGGCATGGCGGACCGGCGAGCTATTTGTACGTGGGGACGGTTCCTGCGGAGATGGCGGCACGTGATCAGACCGGACCGGCCGCCTTACTCGCTGGTCGTTCGGCTGTCAAAAGACCTACCGGAGCTACTCCGGCAAGTGACTACCTCGCCGAAACGCGTGCTGCGTCGAGAAAGGGAAAGGGAACCGCTACATCGAATCCGAGAGTTCGACTCGACCTGCATGCGTTGGGTATGTCGCCAACCCGGTGTGACGCTTGCGGAGAAGGCTGGCCACCAGAGGAGCCTGCTCGCGGTCAGAAGGTTCGAGAGCATCAACACCCTCGAGAACCGGGTTGTACTCACCCTGGTGCGACGCAGCGTGCGGCTTTGCCGCGACTACCTAAGGCAGCACGGGGAGGTCTTCGCCGGTCACGAATGGATATTAGGGGTACAGGCCCTCTCACGCCTATGTCGCCGCCTCCTCGAAGATCCGGTGTTCGTCGAGGTGACACCACTTGAGAGCATTCCCACCCCGAACTACGTACTGCTGCACGACGACCGTTACCATTTGCTTTGGCGCCTGTTTCTGCTGGTGATGCGTCGGCAGCGTAGGAAACAAGTGCTTTGGTCGAACCGCAACTCGTTGTTGCGTGAAATGCTCGTTGTCGCAGCCAACGAGTACCTTTCCCGGACAGCCAGCCGCCTGGACCGCAAGGCGGGCCTCCGTTACGACGTCGTCTTGCTAGCAAACCCCATCAGCGGCGGCTTTCTAGATGTCTCCTGTGAACCACCTTTCTGGGACGGCAGAACAGAGGCGTCGACGTCCCAGGCATGCTGCGAAGTCCTCGAAGAAGCGGATGAGTGCTTCGTCGTGAGGTGCGAGAGCCGAAGCGGCCAGTCGCCTGAACATTCGAGTGAGCACGTCTTGCCCGTGGATCTCATGCATCGGCCCGATGGACACTTAGAGGCGTTTTTGGGGGAGGTTCGATGAGCACGTCGCTTGCGCCGGCCGAGTTCACCGGAGTCAGTCTCGGCTCGCGGTATTGGTCAATGTGCGATTTGAAGCCGCCTGGCGAGGTGCAGTACCGGAGTGCATCTCTTAGCACGTACTCGTCCCCCAGCCTATTGGTGCCGCGATACGCGGGCGAACCGATCCGTTTCGACACTTGGTACCCGACGCATCCTCGCGGAAGCGGACACTCGGGCTCACTTGAATCAGCCGTAGATCCAGTGAGTGGCGTTGGGCGTTTCCCGCTTGCGGCCGCGTGGAGCGGAAGACGCATTGCCGACGCGAAGTGGGAGTGGGATTCGGTTCCCGACATCCCTGTTCAGCTCGAGCCGGTCGACGCTGTCGCGGTTGCGTTCCGCTCAGTCGTGGCTCGGTATGGACGGCGCAAGACTGCCGTTGTGATTCCGAATGATTTTCAGCAGAGTGAGCAACAGCGGGTGCTTGACGAAATCAACCAAGTCCATCCGGACACTCAACTCCTGTGGTTGCCCGTGGCTGCAGCCCTCGCTTGGCTTGAAAGTTTCGATAAAGCGGAGTGGACCGCGCTTGCTTCGGGCGGTCTTGGTGACCTGATTGTCGTGCACTGCGACTGGGGGCACCTGCAATGCTCCCGACTCGAACTGCGTCCAGTAGAGCGACACACTGCAGTCCCAGTTGTGCCAGCCCGAAGGCGTCCTGTCGACGCTAATGAAGCTCTTTGCACTATTCACACCTTTCGCGGTTTCGGATGGAAACTGGTTGAGTCAGGTGGTGATTTGAGTTCTCAGTGGGGCCGAGCCTTCGCCTCCGACGTCAGTCTCCCGGTCGAGTCGCTCTTCGGCACGGACGATACTGCGTATGACTCCCATCCCCAGTCCTGCTGGCTTCACCAGCTGACCGGGTGGTCGGTGCCCCAGCAACCGGTGGCGAAAGCACTGGAGGAGCTCATTGATCACCTGGAGAGCCTGCCTGCGAGCCCGTTCGGAGTGTTGGTGGTTGGTGATTTCGCTCACCCCGTCGGGAAGGCGCTCAGTCGACG
>CAZEJK010000490.1:0-2804 GCA_964512045.1 uncultured Thermoanaerobaculia bacterium | reverse complement strand
AAGTCGCTCTTTGGCCATCGTCCGGTCCGGCATCCGGCTGTCGGGCCCGGCGCCGGTGACCCGGGCCGGCCCGCTACGTCACCGCCTGCTGACAGCGTGTGATGTCCTCGCGGGGACCGAGCGCGATGAGAACGTCGCCGGCCTCGATGCGCGTCGTCGGTGAGGGATTGAAGAGGGTTGTCTCACCGCGCATGAGCCCGACGACAATGATGCCGAAGCGGGTGCGCACCTCGGCTCCGGCCAGGGTCTGACCGGCCAGCTCGCTGTTCGTCGGAATCGAGATCTGCGCGAAATCGATGTCCATGCCGCGGGCGCCGAGCGATGCCTCGATGAAGTCGATGACCGCCGGTTGCGTGGCGGTGAGGGCCAGCCGCTGACCACCGAGCGCGTACGGGTTGATCACTGTGTGCGCTCCGGCAAGGCGGAGACGGGCGTCGGCGTTGGAGCCAACGGCCCGGGCCATCAGCCGGATCGCCGGGTTGAGCTGACGTGCCAGCAAGATCGTGTAGACGTTATGGGCATCGTCGTTGAGACATGCGATCAGGGTGCGAGCCCGTTCCACGCCAGCTGACCGGAGCGTCTCCTCCTGCGTTGCATCGCCCACGATGACCGGTGTGTCGCTGTCCGTGAGGTCGCCTGTGGCTTCGCGGTCCGACTCCACCACCACCACCGGCTCGTGCCGGTCGGTCAACGCGGTCACAACCTCACGGCCGGATCGTCCGTAGCCGCACACTACGATGTGATCGGAGAGCTTGTCGATCATGCCTTGATCCCTCCGGATGCCGAAGAAGCGTCGCAGGTCCCCCTCGAGGACTGTTCGCGCCAGCTCGGACACGGCCAGCAGGATGACGCCCATGCCCGCCATCGCGAGAATGATCGTGAATGCCCTGCCGGCGGGGGACAGTGGGAAGACCTCTGAAAACCCGACCGTCGTGACCGTGATCGTGGTCATGTACAGCGCGTCGAACACCGAGGCATGGTCAAACACCATGTAGCCGACGGTCCCGATGACCAGGATCGTGACAACGGCCCCCGCAACCCGGAGCATGGCATGGCGAGTGTCCACCCTTGCATGGTAGCGCCGTGTCGGATGCGCTGTCGAGAAGAGTGGGGCGTGCGCAGCAGGCGGCTGCGACATTTGCTACACTTCGCGCGCCGGACGGAGGACGGGCCCAGCGGTTACCGGTCCGGGCCGGCGATCCAGGAGGTTGTCATGTCGAAGACGAAGGTCGTGATCATGGGAGCGGCTGGGCGCGACTTCCATAACTTCAACACGCTGTTCCGGGACAACGAGCAGTACGAGGTCGTTGCCTTCACAGCGACCCAGATCCCCGATATCGAGGGACGTGTCTACCCAGCGGAGCTGGCTGGCTCCCTGTACCCGCAAGGGATTCCGATCGTCGCCGAAGAGGAGCTCGAGAGCCTGATCACGGAGAAGTCCGTGGACGAGGTGTGGTTCTCCTACTCAGACGTGGCCCATCAGTACGTCATGGACCGCGGGAGCCGTGTCGTGGCGTGGGGCGCCCACTTCGGTATCTGCTCGGCAACTCGCACGATGATCCCGTCGACCAAGCCGGTGGTCGCCGTCACGGCGGTACGGACAGGTGTTGGCAAATCGCAGACCACACGCTATGTGAGCCGGGTCCTCAAGAAGCTCGACAAGAAGGTCGTTGCGATTCGCCACCCGATGCCGTATGGCGATCTCTCCAACCAGGCGTGCCAGCGGTTCGAGACGTATGAGGATCTGGACCGGCATCAGTGCACCATCGAGGAGCGCGAGGAGTACGAGCCGCACATCGACAACGGCTTCGTGGTGTACGCCGGGGTGGACTACGAGCTGATCTTGCGTGAGGCGGAGAAAGAAGCGGACGTGATCCTGTGGGACGGCGGCAACAACGATACGCCGTTTTACAAGCCGAACCTCCACATCACCCTGGTGGATCCCCACCGTGCCGGTCACGAGCTGACCTACTACCCTGGACAGTCCAACCTGATGATGGCGGACCTGCTGATCGTCAACAAGGTCCAGACGGCGGATCCAGTCAAGGTGGAGCAGGTGCTCGAGAGCTGTCGCGCCAACAACGCGAAGGCGCGGGTGATCAAGTGCAACTCCACCATCACCGTGGACAAGCCAGAGCTGATCGAGGGCAAGCGCGCGCTTGTCGTCGAGGACGGTCCGACGCTGACCCACGGCGGGATGACGTACGGCGCTGGTTGGTTCGCGGCCAAGAACGCGGGCGCGTCCGAGATCGTCGACTGCAAGCCGTACGCTGTGGGCTCGATCAAGGAGACCTACGAGAAGTACCCGAACTCCGGTCAGATCCTGCCGGCGATGGGGTACGGCGACCAGCAGGTCAAGGAGCTGGAGGAGACGATCAACGCGACCCCGGCCGACGTCGTGGTCGAGGGAACGCCGATCCAGCTATCGCGGATCATCTCGGTCTCGAAGCCGGTCGCGGGCGTAACGTACGAGCTCGAGGAGATCGAGCCGGGCGTCATCGAGGAGATGGTGCGCGCAGCACTCGAGAAGTAACGCAACTCTGGACCACCACCCGTCGCCAGTGCGCGACGGGTGGTGTTTCGCCAATTCGCGATGAGCGAGCGAGAGCTGCCGTGAGCCGACGGCAAAGGAGGCGCCTCAATGATCACCTTCACCGACACCGCCAAGGAACAGATCAAGAGCATCATGGACGGGGCGGGTGAGGAGTGCGAGGGGCTTCGCGTGCGTGCGATGAAGGTCGGGAACTACACGTTCCGCTACCAGCCGTGCTTTCCCTTTTCGGGTTCCTCCCCGATCCGTCGCC
>CAZEJK010000489.1:0-2848 GCA_964512045.1 uncultured Thermoanaerobaculia bacterium | reverse complement strand
CGCGCTGCAGCGGTCGCGGACAGCCCGCGACGCGATCGAGGTGATGACCTCGCTGGTGGCCGAGCACGGCTACTACAGCTCCGGTGAGTCGTTCTCGATCTCGGATCCGGATGAGGTCTGGTTGCTCGAGATGATCGGCAAAGGTCCGGGCAACACGGGCGCGGTGTGGGTTGCCCGACGCGTCCCCGACGGCTACATCTCGGGCCATGCCAACGCGGCTCGCATCCGCCAGTTTCCGTTGGACGAGCCGGAGACGACCCTGTACGCCCCGGACGTGATCACGTTCGCTCGGGAGCAGGGCTACTACGACGGCCCGGACGAGGAGTTCAGCTTCGCAGACGTCTACTCGCCCGACAGCTACGGCGCCCGCCGCTTCTGTGATGCCCGGGTCTGGTGCATGTTCACCCGTGCGGCGCCGTCCGAGGACCTGCCCGCAGACTGGGTCCTGGGTGACCCCGAGGCGGAGCCGATCCCGTTGTGGATCGAGCCCGACCAGCCACTGACGGTGGCGGACGTGATGGGCTTCATGCGCGACCACTTCCAGGGCACCGAGCTGGACATGACTCAGGACGTCGGTGCGGGCCCACACGCGCTGCCGTACCGCTGGCGCCCCCTGACCTGGGAGCTGGACGGCACGCGGTACTTCAACGAGAGGGCGGTGTCGACCCAGCAGACGGCGTTCTCCTTCGTGGCTCAGTCCCGGTCGTGGTTGCCCGATCCGATCGGCGGGGTCCTGTGGTTCGGGGTCGACGACACCGCGAGCACGGTCTACGTTCCGATCTACGCCGGGGTCACCGCACCACCCATCTCCTACGCCGAGGGAACGGGCTCCTTTCACGAGGTGACGTACGATGCGGCGTTCTGGGTCTTCAACCAGGTCGCCAACTTCGCGTACCTGCGCTACCGGGACATGATCACCGACATCCGTCGGGTGCAATCGGAGCTGGAGAGCGGCTTCCTCGGCGCCCAGCCCGAGATCGACGCCGCGGCGGTGGCGCTGCATGAGCAGGCGCCCCGACTGGCTCGGGACTACCTGACCCGGTACAGCGCCGACGCGGCCAACGGAGCTGTGGCCCGCTGGCGCGAGCTGTCCAAGGAGCTGCTGTACCGGTACCTGGACGGCAACGTCAAGGACGAGCACGGCAACGTGACGCATCCGCCGTACCCGGAGGAGTGGTACCGGATGGTGGCGGAGGCTACCGGGGACTCGCTGGTGATGCGGAAGATGCCAGCCGAGCAGGCCGCCGAGGAGGAGGCCGCGATGCGCGCCCGGCGCACGGCCGAGGCGGTGCTGGTGCTCCTCGAGGGCCGCGGGTTGCCGGTCAGCGATGCGCAGCGGGAGGCGATCCTGAGTGTCGACGACGAGGACCAGGCCACGACCTGGCTGGTGGAGGCGGCAACCGCCGACAGCACCGCGGCGGTGCTCGCCGAGTGACCGCGGGCGTCGTCAGGCCAGGCGTCGCTGCCGAAGAAACCGCCTGAAGCCGTCAGGGCCCCGGTCGATACGAGTGGCCGGGTGCTGCTGGAGAGCAACCGGAGCTCGGTTCAGCCGAGCCTGGTGGTCGGGCAGACGATCGAGTGTCCTGCGGCCACGAGCCGGTCGGCAAGGGTGCGGATGTGCCCGGGTCCCACCTCGCAGCAGCCGCCGACGATCGACGCACCACGATCGACCCAGTCGAGTGCGAGGTCGGCGTAGGCCGAGGGCGTGAGGTCGCGCCGGGCCTCGAGCGCTTCCACCGTGCCGCCGGGCTCGAGGGCGGCGATGGAGGTGAACCCGTTGGCGTAGGCACCGATCGTTCCGCCGCCGGCCGACAGTGCCGGCCAGGCCGCGGTGATCGCCTCGGGCTGGGAGCAGTTGAGGAGGATGGCGTCCACCCCCAGATCGCCGAGCGCCCGGATAGCCGCCGCGAGCGGTTCCCCGCTGCGCAGCGTGGCGCTGTCATCGTCGTTCAGGGTCACGGCGATCCACACTGGCAGGCCGCTTTCGCGGGCGGCCGTGGCCGCCGCGACGGCATCGTTCACGCTCGCGAGGGTCTCGCCCAGAAACAGATCCACACGCCCCACCTGCGTGGCCACGATCCGCCGGTAGGTGGCCAGGGCGGCGTCGGGATCGGGTGAGACGTCCGGACGGTAGCTGGCGACGAGCGGCGGCAGACAGCCGGCGATGGCGACCTCCCGGCCGCTGTCATCCCGCGCCTGCATCACGAGCTCCAGCGCCCGAGCCTGGAGCGGTTCGAACAGGTCCTCCGAGGCGTCGCGCGCGAGACGCTCGGGGGTCACCGAGTAGGTGTTGACCGTCAGCACCGTGGCCCCGGCTTCGACGAAGTCCCGGTGGACCCCGGCGACTAGCTCCGGCTCCTCGAGCAGCACCTCGGCCGACCACAAGGGCGACACTGGCCGGCGCGTCCTTGCCATCAGCTCCTGGCCCATGCCACCGTCCAGCAAAATGACGTTACCCATGTAATCCCCGCTTCCGGAGCATGTCGCCCGCATCCCGGACAGGCAGCCAGAGAGGCGCACCGGTGCAGGCGATGGTGTCGGTGATGGTCGTCGAGCTCATGACCACGATGGTAGGTTTCCCCCGAGGGGCCTGCAACCCAGGCTGTCGCGGAACAGAAACCGCAGAGAACCTGGGGGTGAAATAGCGACGTCCTCCGGAGGGGTGGTCGTACAGCGTTCGGCATGCGATTTGGACCGCGGACGTCCCGTCCGCAGCGTTGGGCTTGCAGCGAGGTCGGATGCGGACAAGATGTCCGCGGTCCGTCGGAGGGTGGTCGTACAGCGTTCGGTATGCGATTGGACCGCGGACGTCCCGTCCGCAGCGTTGGGCGTGCAGCGAGGTCGGATG
>CAZEJK010000488.1:0-2855 GCA_964512045.1 uncultured Thermoanaerobaculia bacterium | reverse complement strand
CGTAGACCCTGGGTCAGGTTGTAGGCCAGCAGCCTCAACCACCCGAGAACGATCACCGCCCGGCCACGGCCACACCAGGCGGGGCGATCCTCTCCCCATTGGACGTCGAGGGAGTGGAAGCAGTCGTTCTCGACCGACCAATGATTGCGAACCACCAAGAGGACCTGTGGGGCTTTGAGACGATTCCAAGGAAGGTTGGTGGCGAAGTAGCGATCTTCGGATTCCACCGACCAGTCCTTGGCCGGCACTCGATGATGACGCGCCTCCACGCCTTTGGGTGGCGTCGCCGTCTCCTGGACCACCAACCAGACCTGGCGGAGGTTGTTCCAGTCGAGCCAGCCATCGAGCTCGGTGGTCCTGTAGAGCTTCCGTCTCATGAGCGTGCCTTGGTAGCGCTCCCAGTCGGTGATCACCTCGGGCTCGCCGGTCTCCCTGATCCGGCCGAGCATGCTCCTGGCTGCGTCAAGCAGCTCTGGCTGGTTCTCTTTGAGGCCGACGACCAGGCCATAGCCGAGGTCTTGGTCGACGAACCGGAAGACCTCACGGGAGAAGAAGCCAGCGTCGAGGTCGAAGATCTCGAAGAGGCCGTAGCGACCATAGGTCTCGTGGAGCCAGATGGCGAAGTCGGGGAAGTTGGTGATCTCGCCTTCCCTGCCGGGAATCGTCTTTTGGCCGATGCAGGGCTTGCTCGTGGCCGAGGAGAGGACCGCTCGCAGGACGCGCACGTACCAGAAGGCGTTGCCATCGTCGCCGGTCTGGCGCATGGCGTGGCCCTCGGCATCATGAGTGAGCTTGCCCATGGCCTTGCCGTCAACGACAACGACACCACGGGGGAGCCCGACGGGCTTCAGTTCATTGCGGCGGTTCATGTCGCGGACCTGTCGGACCAAGGGCTGCTCGAAGTCATCAGGATCGAGCTTGGCCAGCAGGTCTCCCATGGTGGTGTCCGGGATTCGCCCAACGGGCTCGTCGCCGTCCATGAGCTCGAGCTCCTCGCTTCGCTCCTCGACATCACGCAGCCCTTTGTCGCAGGCCAACATGCCAGCGAATAGCGCATGAAGAATCGGTGCGAGGGCTCGTCGGTCCTCTTTCTTTCGCCCCCGAGGCCGAGCAAGCGCCCGGCACTTCTGGAGCGGCTCGACGAGGCACTGATCGAGGAAGTCCTGCCCGCGGGTCGCAAGAGGCCTCCTCAACCACGGGCCGTGAAAGGGCGAAAGAAGATGTATCCCATCAAACGGAACAGTGGGACAGACGAAGCATCAAGGGGACGTTTCATCAAGTGAGAGAAGGGCGAGACGGAACTGTGGCGCGCTCGTTGGCGCTGGCAGGACGGCGATGGGTGTGACTCACGGACTCACGGACAAGGTGATCGCAAAGTCGCGGGGATCGTGGAAAAATCGGCAGCGGCACGAGGTTGGTCGATCATGGCAGTTCGAGACTCACGGGCACAACGCCAGAAGTCGCCGCCCCCCGACGCGGGGGAGGCCGAGCTGTCCGTGAGAAGCGCTGGCAGCTCGAGAGGGATGCGCAGCGGGGACAGCTCGGGCGGGGGGGACCACAGGGGAGGCGAAACAAGTTACCGAGTGCTGTCCTCAAGCTGCTGAGCAATGGTCTCGATGACCTTGTCCGTCTCGGCGAGCGTCTCGTTGTTCCAGAAGCGAAGCACTCGGTAGCCTTGCGACTCGAGCCATCGAGTTCTGATCTCGTCGTAGCCCTGCTGCTCCTGGTGTTGTGAGCCGTCGACTTCAACGATCAGTCGTTTCTCAAAACACACGAAATCCACGATGTATTGACCAAGGGGCTGTTGTCGACGGAACTTGGAGTCGAGCACTTGCCGCCGTCGCAACCGAGCCCACAAGGCTCTCTCCGCACCGGTTGCCTCGTTACGGAGTCTCCGAGCGCGTTGCCTGATGATGTCGCCCCCCCTGTGGTCCCCCCCGCCCGAGCTGTCCCCGCTGCGCATCCCTCTCGAGCTGCCAGCGCTTCTCACGGACAGCTCGGCCTCCCCCGCGTCGGGGGGCGGCGACCTCTGACCTCTTCCCATCTCTTGCCCTCCGACGAGTGATCAGCCCGAGGGCGCAGACGTTTCGTCCCTCGCAAAGATCAGGGTCGCCCCGTGACGGTTCAGGATCGTCGCTGGCGCACCCGGGAGATCAGACAGCGGGTCCTTCGAGCCGACGGTCGAGTTCGAAGAAGTCGAGAACCCACTCGAGGTCAGCGTTCGGTGTCAGGCCGAGCAGATCGGCGAAGCGGTCCCTTCGAACGCACGACCCCGGAAGTCGCCGCCTCACGACGCGGGGGAGGCCGAGCTGTCGAGAGCTGCCCGTGGGGAGCTGTTGTTGCGAACGCTGAGGCGGATGAGCCGAGGGGTGAGCTTTGAGGTGGTTTGACGTCTCATGGTCCGAGGGCGCCCCCGGTCCAGGAACTTCTCCCATGGGTGTTGAAGGCCTCGATCGTTCGCCTCAGCGTTGAGAGCAGAGCGTTCGATCCCAGCACGTTCCAGAAACAGTGAGCGAAGAAAACCTTAACCGAACGGCATGAGCCCCCAGCCTTCGGCCGACCCCGCCGCGTCGGGCGGGGGTGAAGCCACTCGCCAACTCAGGGGAGGGCCCGAACTCCAATCAGGTCTGGAGCGGCGCGGTGGGATCTACGACCTCGAGCGTCGACGGGAGCGCGAGGTTTTCCGGGGGGCTATTCGCCCGGGTACGCTGCTTGGCGTTCTGACGAGCTGGACTGGGTCTGTCCCGGCTTGAAGGAAAAACGGCAGGCTCGGCAGCGATAGCGCGCTCCCTTGCGGCGTCGCGCCCGCAGCTGCGGCTCGCCGCAGCGCGGACAGCGCAGCATGATGACACCGA
>CAZEJK010000487.1:0-2866 GCA_964512045.1 uncultured Thermoanaerobaculia bacterium | reverse complement strand
CGCGGCGGCCGGGGGTAGCGGCTCGCTGGAGGCTCGTGGCGGAGCGCTTCACCGGCGAGAACGACCAGCGAAGCCTCGACACTCTCCGGCGTCCAACCCTGCGGACGCGACGTCCGCGGTCCTTTCGCAATGTGAATGGTGTGCAACCGCCGTGGTTCCGCGTTCTCAGGGAGCGCGGACCTCTGGTCCGCATCGGGCGCAAAGGAGAATCTGTCCGGGAGTGCCACCCTTGGCGTTGTGCGGGAGTGTCAACCTTTGCCGAGCGGAATTGTGGGGACGCCGGTTGGGGTGGATCTGAACCGTCCCGCAGCCGCGCACGGTTTGGATCGACGACACTTCGCACAGGACGAGACCGGCCGGCTCTCTCGATATGGTGTGCGTGGCACCTCACCCTCTCCTGAGCGGAGGTGAAGTCGGAGTTCACGCCACGGCGAGCTTGCAACACCGCTTGCGCAACTGCGCACGTTGCGAACCTTGCTCGGGCGGCACATGCTCCTGGCAGGAGGGCGCATGGCACAGCAACCCGAGCTCGGACCGATCCGCTCGCACATCATCAACACCGTGTCGCCGGCCGTTCGTCGCACTCTGGACACGCCACCCGTCATCCCGGCCATCGCGGCGCGCGCCAAGGCAGCCGCGGCGGTCCATTCTGACTTCATTCGCGGCGACCAGGGGCAGGTGGTTGGCGTTGAACCGGAGCTGGAGGTCTACTACGGACCATCCTCCGGGCTGCCTGAGCTGCGTCACGCAGCGGCACGCTTCTGGACATTGGCGTACGGTCTCGACGGGTGCAACGGCCTGCCCGCGGGCGGTCTGACTTCAGAGCACGCAGCGGTCGTATCGGGCGCCACCGAAGGCCTCGCGATTCTCATGCGCCTGCTCGCGCCGGGCCACCGGGTCGCCCTGCAGCAGTACTTTTGGGGCAACTACCGCAACCTCATCGCTCACGCAGGCGGTGAACCAGTGATCGTTCGGCTGTTCGACGAGCAGGGTGCGTTCGACCTTGGCGGTCTCGAACACGTCGTCAACGACCAGTCGATCCGGGTGCTGGTGCTCAACGTTCCGGCGAACCCGACGGGTGACATCCTCGACGATGACGAGCTTGCACGGCTGGCCGAGCTCGCACGTCGTCGCGACCTGATCGTCGTCGCCGATGAGGTGTACAACTGGGTACGCTACGACGGCAGACCCCGCTCGTTCCTCGCTTTCGCGCCCGAGCGTACGATCGTCGTCGGCGCCGCCTCCAAGGAGTACCTGATCCCTGGCGCGCGCACCGGTTACATCCTGTCCACCGATCCGGAGCTTGCCAGTACCTGGCTGCCGCGCATGATCCGCAGCACCTCGTCGTCGCCGAACGTGCTCGGCCAACACAAGGCGTTGGAGATGCTGGCCGGAGACGTTAACGACCTCGAGAACGGTCGGCCGCCACGGCTGCTCCTCAGGATCCGCGACGAGCTCGAGCGCCGGCGAGACCGCATGGCGACCGCGCTGCAGCGCACAGGCTGGACGATCCTGACTCGCAATCAACAGCCGCCGCGCGGCGGAATCTCGATGTTCGCGCGCCTGCCCGACGGGCTCGACGACGACCGGGCCTACCTCGACCGGGCGATCGAGCTCGGTCTGTTCAGCGCCATCCCGGGCTCCGCGTTTGGCGCCCCGGGCTGCATGCGCTTTGGCTACGCCGGCATGACCGTCGAGCAGCTCGACCGTCTCGAGGGGTACCTGCGGACCGTCACCGACAGCCTGCTCACATCCGCCTGAGAGCTCCCAGTCTGGCACGGTCACGATTTCAAACTCCACCATCAGCGGGAACGAGACCGGTGCGGCAGGGTCGGTCTCCGAGGGGTACGGTGGTTCTGGCGCTGGCATACATGCGGGTTTTGGGTCGACCGTGACCGTGTCCGCCTCGACCCTGAGCGACAACGTCTCTACGTACACTGCTGGAGGGCTGCTTTGCCCCGCGTGTGCCCTGACTGTCGTGAACACGACCATCAGCGGCAACCAGGCTGACGACTGGGCAGGCGGTGTCTTGGTCCTCGACGACAACGGCAGCAGCTACTATCGGTTCTCCCACTCGACCATCACCGGAAACGTCGGCGACGCGGACAGCAGTGGTGACCCTTGGGGAGCAGGAGGCATCCTTGGTGGGTCGAGCGCGACGCCGGAGTTCAAGGCCACCATCATCGCGGGCAACACCGATAACAGCGGCAACAACCACGATGACTGCTTCTTCGAGCTCGGCAGCGCCTCCCACGGCTACAACCTGGTTGGCAGCTCGGCCGACTGCCCCTCCGGACAGACCGGCGACCTGGAGACGGCCGACGCAATGCTCGGCGCCTTGGCCGACAACGATGGTCCGACCTGGACCCACGCGCTGCAGACGGGCAGCCCGGCCATCGACAACGGCGTGTGCACCGACATCGGCGGTGCGACGGTCGGGGTCGACCAGCGGGGCAAGACCCGGCCAGCCGACGTGACCTGCGACATCGGCGCCTACGAGTACAACGCGGTGCCGGTGGAGCTGATGGCCTTCACCGTCGACTGACGACGGTACGGGAAGGGCCGGTTGCCGCCTTTCAGAGCTCAAGAACGCTGCCAGACACGCCATTCGTGAAGGGATGAACCCTTCGCCGACGAGAATAGCGAGCGTGTCTTGGGTGGCCGTGTGTTCTCCGCGGCGTCAATGCTGCGGACGGGACGTCCGTGGTCCAATCGCATGCCGACTCGCTCGCACGGAACGCGGACCTCTGGTCCGCATCCGGCCTCGCTGCAGGCTCCATCCTGCCGACGGGACGAGCTTTTCGCAGGAACCGGAGGTCGGAAGAGCACTAACTCCAGTCATTAGGCATCTCGTATGCGTATCATT